>JBCCEK010000302.1:0-4310 GCA_039030295.1 Myxococcota bacterium
CCGCATGCGAGCGCCTCGATGCCGAGGTTTCTCGCGAGCTCGATCACGGAATCGAGGAACTCGCAGGTGTTGGCGTCGGGCTTGGTCGATTCACGACGCACTTCGCTCGGGTTCGTCTCTCCGTTGTCCCAGAGCGAGCAGTACAGGAACGTACGGTTACGAGCGTCTGGGCTATCGAACTCGAGGATGTCCGACCCAGAGAAACGCTGGTAGAGGGGGTCGGCGTAGTCTCGGTTGATGTAGTCGTGTTCCCGTTCGGCCGGGTTGCAATCGGGCCCAGGCGAACAGACGTCGTTGGGCGGATACCAGATCCGAAAGCGCTTCCCGCGTCGGTGCGTGTGACTCGATAGCGTCAGAAGCCGGGCGAATTGCGGGAGCGTGTACGTGTTGCAAACCTCTTTCGAGGTGTACGGGTCGATGATCCCCATCGCGAAGATCTCGGATGCGTCGAATATCTGTTCTCGCTGATAGCGCTGCTGGTTTGGCTCCGCGAACTCGAGATTCAGCCACTGCTCAACCGAAGTGTCGGCTTTCGTGAGGTTGAAGGCGTGGTTGTTCCACACGACGAAGCCCCGAACGGGCATGAGCGAGTAGACGCCATCGGGATAGTCTTCCCGGAACGTCGCTTCCTGGGCCGTGGCGATGTTCTGCGTGACCGAGCCTTGCCCGCTGAGGGCGGCTCCGAGGTTTTCCGGGTCGCCGAGGCCAGCGAGACCACCAAGATCAGGCGGTGCGTTGGGGTAGGTGATGCACCCGACCGCGACTTCGGGCTTCGTGGTACATAGGCTCCGAGCACCGCACTCGTCCGAGCCGGGCGTGCATGAATCCCCGGCACGCTCGCCACCGAGGCAGGACCAGTTCTTCCAACCGCTGTCCATCGGATCCCACTGGTTCTCTTTGCCCTCGGGCGGAACGTAGAACTGCACGATGTCGTGATGCGACTGCGGGTCTTGCGCGAGCAGAACGGCGTTGTACGCGAAGCACTCGATGTCGGGGCCTCCTTGGTCATCGCCGCATGGCACCTTGAACTCCGCTGGGATCTGGTCGGCATAGTCGTAGTAGCTGACGTAACAGACCTCGCCTTCACCCTCGGCCGGCACCGTCCACCCGCCACCATAGAACTGGATGCCTTCACCGGTCGGTGGAGGGGGTAGCGGCTGGATCTTGTTGGGCGTCACTTCGCCTTCGAGCGCACACGTCGCAAAGCTCTGCGAGGCGTTGACGATGCCGTCCCGGGGAGCGCCCCCACGAATCCACGCGCGAAGGAGCCCGAGGTCGTCTTCGCTGAGTGTACCGCTTCCGACCGGCATCGGACCCCCGGTGATGCGCAGGCTAGATAGGGTCTCCCCTCCGAGCTTTGCCGCGACCTTCAAGTACAGAATGCTCAAGTCTTCGGAGGCCGGGAACACGCGCTTGAAATCCCCCGACACCGAATCGACGTTGACCAAGTTGTCGTATGCCACGTCGGCGCGGAGATCGAGGCCGACCTGCGGCGAGTCGCCGTGGCAGTTCGATGCCGTGCAGCCGCGACCTTCGAAGATCTGCTCTTGGACCTGCTCGAACGTGCTGTCCGCGGCGCACTTGTCCGCGGATGAGCCTTGACTGTCACTACAGGCCGAACCGGTGAGGGCGGCTACGGCGAGAAGACACCAACGAAGAACGGGTTTCATCTGGATTCCTTGCGAAACGGGGGGCGAGTCCAAGTTTTGATAATGGAATCGCCGAATTTGCTCAAGGAAGGCCTTGCACGGGGTGGGGCTGGCCCGTCCAACAGTCGCTGACGAGGCCCTTGTTCAGGAAGTGACTTGTCGCTTTCAGAACCACGTGTTAATCCGGAACCACAATGGACGTCGACGTCGAAGGCAAACGCCCACGTGGCATCAGGACCAAAAAGAAGCTGGTGGCCGTCGCGATCGATGCGCTGGTCGAAGACGGCTACGTCAGGGCCACCACGACCAACATCGTGGCCCGCGCGGGGGTGAGTCAGGGTGCCCTCTTCAAGCATTTTTCTAGCAAAAACGAGCTCTTGGCCGCTGCGCTCGCCGAGCTCTTCACCAGCCTTCGGCAGGAGTTTCGCGAGCGGCTCAACACGAAGTCGGGGCCCGACCGCGTTGCTGTGGGTCTCGAGGTCTTATGGGCGCTGTGCCATTCTCCCAAGCTTACCGCCGCCTTTGAGCTCTACCTCGCCGCGCGAACCGACGAGGACCTCTCTGCCCGGATCCACCCAGTCATGCTGGCGCACCGGGCCGCCTCCGTCGAGCAAGCGATCGCCGTTTTTCCTCCGCAAATTCAGGCGCATCCCGGCCTTCCGGCCCTGGTCGCGGCCATGATCAACATGGTCCAGGGCGCCGCGTTGGTCTCGAGCGTGCTCCCCAATTCGACCGCCGCGCCACAAGGCCTCGACGTCATGGAGCGGTTCGTTCGAGGGGAGCTTTCACGGCTTCTCGAGGATCTGGACGCGGTTTAGGCGGTTTAGGCAGTCTGGGGGGGTGATCCATGGGCCTGCCTCAGAATTTCGCACGCCCATAAAGAAAGTGACTTGTCACTTTCTTTATTCGCGCTAGGGTCACCCCACTCGCAGCGTCCGCGGCCGAGCTGGGCCATCCCGTTGGCCATCGGCGCGGCGGCTTCACCGAGTCAGAAGGGACTACGATCATGATCGAATCACAGGCACACGACGCCGGCACCGCCACCGAGACCTTCCAGTCTTTTGCCGAGTTCTACCCGTACTACTTGGGCGAGCACTCCAACACGATCTGCCGCCGTCTCCACGTCATCGGAACGCTTGCAGGCTTTGTCGTCGCCATGGCATCGCTCGCCCTGTGGAGCCCGTTGGGTCTCCTGTTGAGCCCGGTGGTTGGTTACGGGTTTGCTTGGGTGGGGCACTTCTTTTTCGAACACAACAAGCCGGCAACGTTCCGCCATCCATGGTGGTCGTTTCGGGGAGACATGAAGCTTCTGCGCGAAACGTTGACCTTCGAGCGTCCTTTCTGACTTGGAGAGCGCGATGGCCACTCGACGAACGTGGGTCTGCCGCTTGGTCTTCCTCTTGGCGTCGTTGCAACTCGTCGCTTGCGGAGGAGGTTCCGGCACGACCGAGCCCTTCAGTGCGAGGATCGTGCGAACCTCGTTCGGGGTGCCCCATGTCGTGGCCGACGACTTTGGCGGACTCGGCTACGGTGCCGGCTACGCCTACGCCCAAGACAACTACTGCGTTCTCATGCGCGAGGTCATCGTCGCCAGTGGGGAGAGCGCCCGCTGGTTCGGCGAGGAGGAAGGGAACGTCAGCAAGGACGTCGTCTTCACCTTCTTCAACAACGACACCTTCATCGAACAGGAGTTCCTCGCCGGCGCCACCGATGAACTCCAGGCGCTGATACGTGGCTATGCGGCAGGCATGAATCGCTACCTTGGGGAGACGGGCGTCGACGGCCTGCCAGAGGGGCCGGAAGGTTGCCGAGGAGCCCCGTGGGTACGCGAAATCAGCGACGTCGATCTCGGAAAGGTCTATTGGAAGCTGACGGTCCTCGCCGGGATCGATGCGACCGACGTGCTGATCACCGGGGCGGACGACGTCGCGCCCATGCAGTCCATGGCGAGCGCGTCCCCAGCTCGGCTCGAGAGCCGAAGCCTCAACAAGGGTGCCCTAGGGCTCCGAGAACCGGAGGAGATCGGCAGCAACGCCTACGCGATTGGCGCCGCAGGTCCCCAAACCGGGTCCGGCCTGCTCCTCGGGAACTCCCATTTTCCGTGGCAAGGAAGCCAGCGTTGGTACGTGCAGCGCCTCACCATTCCCGGGGTCTACGACGTTCTCGGTTCTTCATTGCAAGGTGTGCCGGTCGTCAACATAGGGTTCAACGAGGGCATGGCTTGGGGACACACCTCTTCCACCGGGCAGCGGTTCGGCTTGTTCGAGCTCGAACTCGTCGAAGGCAACCCGTATCAGTACCTTTACGACGGCGAGGTTCGGGACATCGAGGTCAGTCCCGTGACGATGGGCGTGGTCGGCGCGGAAGGCAACGTCGAAGAGCGTACGTCAAACATCTACATGTCGCACTTTGGTCCCCTGGTGAACCTCGCACCGCTGAGCGAGTTGGCGGGCGGCTGGCCCACGATCGCGGGCACCGCGTTTGCGTTGCGCGATGCGAACATCGACAACTCTCGGATTCTTGATCAGTTCAAGACGATGGGGCAGGCGCGCTCGGTGATCGGAGATCGAGATCTCCACTTCCGACTGACCCAGGCTCGAGCTGCCTCGGTTCCGCGCCCGGCCAGTGCTGACCTTCACCATCTCAACCCGAGTCGCCCGC
>JBCCEK010000303.1:0-4289 GCA_039030295.1 Myxococcota bacterium
ACACCGATGCGTGTGATAGGCTCCAAAAGTGGCACAAACCAGCGTTGCGCACATCTCCGAGAACGCGACCCAGCATTCTCAGCGTCTCGTTCAGAACGTTGCGCAGGTCGTCCGAGGCAAAGAAGACGTCATCAAGCTTGCGGTCGTCTCTCTCCTAGCCCGTGGGCACCTGCTTCTCGAGGACGTTCCGGGTGTCGGCAAGACCACCATGGCGCGTGCGCTCGCCGCATCGATCGGAGTCTCGTTTCGACGGTTGCAGTGCACCTCCGATCTGATGCCGACCGACGTTCTCGGCGGCAACGTGTTCAACCAATCGAAGGGAACGTTCGAGTTTCGCGCCGGCCCGATCTTCACACAGGTTCTCCTGGCCGATGAGGTGAACCGGACGACGCCGAAGACGCAGAGTGCGCTTCTCGAAGCGATGGATGAGCGACAGGTTTCCATCGATGGTGAGACGCATCAGCTCGAAGAGCCTTTCTTCGTCGTCGCGACGCAGAACCCTCAGGAGTTTTACGGCACGTATCCGCTCCCTGAGTCTCAGCTCGACCGTTTTCTCGTGCGCTTGAGCATTGGATATCCACCGCCGGGGGTCGAACGCGAAGTGCTCAACCGCCGTGGTGCGGATCCAGTGCAACAACTCGAACCCGTGATGACGGCGGCAGAGCTACGTCACGTGCAACAGGCAGTCGACGCGGTGCGCGTCGATGACGCGATCGTCGACTACCTCCATCGGATCATCATTGCGACGCGATCGACGCCTTTGCTTTCGGTCGGCGTATCGACGCGTGGTGCGCTTGGATTCGAGAGGGCGGCTCGCGCCCGCGCCCTCGTCGAGGGGCGCTCCTATGTGCTCCCCGATGACGTGAAGGCGCTCGCCGAGCCAGTCCTGGCCCACCGAGTCAAGGTCAGCGGGGCGGTTGCGGGGACTCAGGTTCGCGATGATGCGCAACGGGTGATTCGCGAACTCTTGACGGTCGTTGCCGTCCCTCTCTAGTCGGCCGGGCGATGAGGATCTTTCGACGAGGGCGAAGCAAACGTAGGTTTCGGCTCACGCGTGAAGGCCGTGCGTTTCTGTTCGTGACGGTCGGCGTCGGTCTTGCCGCTGTCAATACCGCCAACAACCTCCTCTACTTGGTGCTCGGCTTATTGTTGAGCCTGCTTCTCGTGAGCGGCGTGCTGAGCGACCTCGCTCTTTGGCGGCTGCGTATGCGACGGAAGTTGCCGAGCCAAGTGTTCGCCGAGAAGCGCGCGATCATCGAGATGATCGCCTTCAACGACAAGCGCTGGCTTGCCAGCATTTCGGTCGAGGCCGTCGACAGCCCCGACGATGGAGAGATGGAGCCCGCTCGGTTTCTTCGGGTGCCTCCCGGCGAGTCGGCCGAGGCCACGTACGGGTTCGTTGCGCCGCGGCGCGGTCTCGTTGAGTTGGGGGCGGTTCGCGTCCGCACCCGCTACCCGTTCGGACTGATCGAGAAGGGATACACCGTGTTCCTTCCCGATGAGATCGTCGTCTACCCGGCGCTCCTCGAGGCGGCGCCGACCCCGCCCCACGAGCAGATGCCGGGAGACGCGGCTCCCATGCACCGCACCGGGCAAGGTACCGATTTCGCTGGCAGCGTTCGCTACTATCGCGACGGGGACGAGTCCCGGGACATCCACTGGAAGCGCACTGCGACTCGAGGCGAGCTCGTGGTGCGCGAGCGCGAACAGGACCTCAGCTTGTTCGTCACGCTCTCGGTCGATAACTCGAGACCCCGTGGACTTGCGGGCGAGGAGCTCGACCTTTGGCGCGAACGGTTCGAGCGATCGATCTCGGAGGCCGCGACGGCGACCGCGACCTATCTCACGCGCGGCGTCTCGGTCCAAGTGCGATCGACGGACGACGCATCGCCGCTCGTCCTTGGGGGGTCGCCTCCAGACCCGATCTGGCATTTCTTGGCGATGCTGAAGCCGGCCGTCGTTGGCGAGGCTTCTGGCGCTGGAAAGGATAGGGCCGCGTGAGGTTTTCGGTCGCACACAAGGTCGTGACCTATCTCTTCGCAGGCCTTGGGTTGGCGGCCCTCATGCTTGGCACGACGTTTGGCCCGATCGAGGTCGGGATCGTGCTCCTTGCGTTCGGAGCGAGCTGGTTCGCCGAGCGTCCGCTGCTCGGCCGGCCTGGCTACACCCGGTTCTGGAGCGTCGCCGCGGTGGTTGTCCTCATCGTTCAGGTGCTCCGCACGTTTGGGGGTGAGGCAGTCCTGACCGTCGGCGTTCAGTACGCCGCCTTTCTGCAGCTCTCGCGCTTGGCACACCGAAAGAGCGCCGCCGACTACCAGCAGATCGCGATTCTCGGATTCCTCCACTTGATCGCCGGTACGGTCCTGTCTTCTGGCCTCGACTACGCGGTCGTGTTCTTTGGCTTCGTCGTCGTCATGCCCTGGATGCTGGCGTTGACACATTTGAGGCGCGAGCTCGAGATTCAGTTCGGGGTCGGCACACCGATGCTCCAGTCCGAGCTCGAGAGGCGGACGCTGGCCACTCCGGCGTTCTTTGGTGGGACTACGCTTCTCGCGGTTCCGCTCTTCGTGCTCACCGCGGCCATGTTCTTCGCGTTTCCGCGTGTCGGCTTCGGTTTGCTGTCGAACCTCGGAAGCCGAGTCCAATCGGTGGCGGGGTTTGGTGACGACGTCGAACTCGGCGGCTTTGGCACGATTCGCGACGACCCGACGGTGGTCATGCGAGTGAAGATGGCCGAGATGCCCAATCCGCCACCTCGTTCGATCGGTCTTCGCCTTCGGGGCACGTCGTTCGACCGATATCGCGAAGGTCGATGGTCGCGGACGCCGCTCCAAGGAGACGATGTTCGTCGTCTTCAGGACACCTACGTGGTTCACCGACCCCCCGAGGATGGTGATGAGCGTTACGAGATCATCCTCGATCCCATGGAGGAGTCGGTTCTCTTCATTCCCGAGGGCACGGTCGCGCTACAGGTTGCGCCGGTCGTTCGTGCCGGGCGCAACCGCTACCGCAAGATCGTCCAAGCGCCCGGTCTCGACCTCCGCTACCAGGACCTCATCGACGGCCCACTGACGTACCAGGTCTTCGCCAGCACAGCAGAGCGCGCCTTCGATGAAGATGTGCCGGTGAAACTCCAGTCACGTTACCTGGAGCTTCCGTCCGGCTACGAGCGAGTCGAGCGTTTGGCCCGCTCCGTGACGGATGGCGCGACCCGCCCGATCGAAGTCGCTCAGCGGATTGAGGGGTTCCTTCGGGGTGCGGGCGGCTACGAGTACTCACTCGCGCAACCGGACACGCGGGGGCAGGACCCGCTTCATGTGTTCCTCTTCGATGCCAAGGCCGGGCACTGCGAGTATTTTTCGACCGCGATGGCCATCATGATCCGCGCGATGGGCTTGCCAGCGAGGAACGTCACCGGGTTCCTCGGCGCCGACTACAACCCGTACGGGGGCTACTACGCGGTGCGCAACGGGAACGCGCACAGCTGGGTCGAGGTGTTGATCGACGGCAAGTGGGTCACTTTCGATCCGACCCCTGCGTCCCGCCAGGTCTCGACGCTACCCTCCGATTTTGCCGTCAAGCTCCGCCAGATGATGGACGCGCTTCGTGTCCGGTGGGCTGAGTACGTGGTGGAGTTCAACATTCGTGATCAGGCGCGTGCGCTCCGCGGCTTCGCCGCCTGGTACCAGTCTCTCCGGGGGAGCCGTCGCGGGGTGACCAGTCGGGAGGCCGATTCGTCTGAGGAGGAAAGCCTCGACATTCCTCTGTCGCCAGACTGGCGATGGTTCATCGCGATCATGGCCGTGTTCGGGGTTGGGGTCGCATTGACCCGCTGGAGTCAGAAGCGCCGCCGTCGCAACCGCGCCGGCCGGCGTCTCGATCCGGACAAGGATCGGGCGGTACGACTCTATCTTCTGTTGGAAGACAGCCTGAGGCGAGCTGGCCACGCCCGACCACCCGACGTCACCCCCGCCGAACACGCCGCCCAACTCGCCAGAACCGGCTTCCCAGCCGCGACCCAGGTTCGCGAAGTCACCGACGCCTACCTCGAGACCCGTTTCGGCGAAACCGGCATGCCCCCCGCCGAGTACCAACGCCTCCGCCAGATCGGCCGCTCCGTCCGCTCCCCCGCCCCGCCACCAACTCACCCTGGTTGACGATCTCTCGGATTCGGCTTGTCAACAACGCACTGAAACCGGGTCGTCGGCCGCCGGCGGAAGGCGTCCAACCGTTCGCCTGAGCCCGCCAAGGGCCCGACATGTCATGGGCTCGAGCCGGCCCAGTTCTCG
>JBCCEK010000304.1:0-4280 GCA_039030295.1 Myxococcota bacterium
ACCTGGACCTCCTCACCGCAAGAGCCGCCCAACCAAGACGCCAAGCGCAAACACGGCGACGCCGGCGACCACCGGACTCTCTTTGACCTCGTGCTCGAGGAGCTCGACCAGCTCTTCGATGTGACCCATGACCCCCTCGTGCGAGGCATCCGCGATCGCGACCGTCGTCGTTGGCGCCTCAGACGTGTCGGTATCCGCTGCGCTGTCGGTCCGCGCCCTCGAGGCGACGAGCGAAGCGACTTGTGCGCGCAACGCGGCGAGCTCAGCCTGAATGTCCTCTTTTGCCATCGATACGCTCCTCCGAACGAGAGTCCGTTCCACGGACTCGGCTGATCTCGTACCGTGTCACCACGAAGAAATCCAGCGCCGTCAGCGGGTGCGGGCGCTCAGTCCGAGGCCGGCGCCTCGGTTCGCAGGATGTCCGGCTCGAGATAGATCAGCTGCTCGAAGTGCACCGCTGCCCGCGACGCGGCTTCCGCCCCGTTGATCACTTCGGCGATCTCCCGGGTGTTGAGCCCACGCGAGAGCTGGACCTTGGCACCGACCAAGAGTTCTTCCGGCCCGATGTGCTGGGTGCGCATATGAATGACGCGTTCCACGCCTTCCACGTTCTCGATCGCCTCGACGATGGCCTTTCGAACGGGCGCGCGCGCGGACTCACCGATCAACAGGCTCTTCATCTCGAAAACCAGGACGGAGGCGATCGCGACCAGGAGGACGCCGATCGCGATCGTGGCATACGCGTCCCACCGCGAGTCCCCCGTGGACCAGGCGATCGAGACGCCGAGCAGGGCCAGCACCAGCCCCGTGAGCGCGCCGAGGTCTTCGAGGAGAACCACCGGGAGTTCTGGCGTTCGCGAGTGACGGATGAACGACCACCACGACGCTCGCCCCTTGAGAGGGCGCGACTCCACGACCGCGGTTCGAAACGAGTACCCCTCGAGGAGAATGCCAAAGCTCAGGATACCGATGGCCCACTGGGCGTTGTCGATCGGATGGCCGCCTTCAGAGAGCTTGTGCCACCCCTCGTAGATCGCGAAGAGCCCGCCGAGGGTGAAGAGCACCAAGGCGACGATGAACGACCAGAAGTACCTCTCGCGACCAAAACCAAACGGGTGCTCCGGCGTGGCATCACGCTCGGCTTGCTTGCTACCGAGCAACAGGAGTGCCTGGTTCGAGGTGTCCGCGACCGAGTGAATCGCTTCGGCCAGCATCGAGGACGAGTTGGTGAAGAACCAACCGATGAACTTCGCGATCGCGATGCCCATGTTGGCGAAGAGCGCAGCAAGGATTGCCTTCTTGGATCCACCGGCCATGGCCGGAAGCTATAGGTCGCTAGCTGGCTGTCAACCGGCTTGTTCCGCGTGGGCGTCGGCCACGAGGCTTCGGCACCAGGCGAGTGCGAGTTCTTCGTCGTCGAACGCCTTGGTGGGGTAGGGCCGGTCGGTCTTCATCCACAGATACGCCTGGTAGAAGTGCTTGTGCACCCAGTTGCCGACCAACGCGGCTTCGCCGAGCATGTGGTGACCTCGGAGCGCGCTGAACTCGTTGACCTTGTCGAAGAAGTGCTTGCGGATGGTGGGCGTGACCGTCTTGACGTCGAGTTGGCGCGAGTCGCCGATGACGGCGATGCGCTCAGTCGCGCAGAGCGCCAGCATGTTCACCATGTTCTTGTCGATCGACTCGTGATTCCCGATCCGCGGGAAGATCATCCGCACGACGGGGAAGTGGGTCGTGTCGAGCACGAAGTCTCGTTCATCCCCACCGAACGTCGGTCCCTGATCCCCCATAGGCTGACTATATCCCCGATCGCCTTGCCGCTGCACAAAAGCCGCGGAGGAGGGCAGCCTCACATTCGGAAAGGGTTCTGTTCGGTCTTCCACGCGGGCGCGCGCCAGTCTATCCTTCGGCGGCGTTTCGTAGCGCGGAGGGAGAGACATGGCCCGAATCTCAGTATTGTTGTTGGTCGTCAGCATCTTCGGACTGAACGGTTGCACCCAGGCGGCGAAGAACTCGCTCGAGCATCGTGTAGCCAACGAGATCATCGAACGGCGACCCGAGCTGACCACCGTCAAACCTCAGGAGGGCATCAGTCGGGGTTCGGTCACGGGCCAGGCCACCGGAAAGGGCTACGACCATCCGAACGAGTACATCACCGAGTTCGCCACCACGATCGCAAGCAACATGGAGCCGGTGATCCCTCACCCGGAGCAAGACGAGCAGGTGCAAGCGAAGCTCGCTGCGCTGGAGAAGAAGACGGGGAAGAAGCCGAACATCCTCATCTTCCTGATGGACGACGTCGGCTGGATGGATCCTGGCTTCAACGGGGGAGGCGTCGCCGTCGGCAATGCGACCCCGAACATGAACCAGCTCGCCAGCGAAGGTCTCAACCTGACGTCGGCGTACTCGACGCCTTCGTGCACCCCGACGCGTGCAACGATTCACACCGGGCAGAACCCACTTCACCACGGCCTGCTTCGCCCACCGATGTACGGAGAGAAAGGCGGGCTCGCAGGCGAAACCACGTTCCCGATGCTGCTTCAAGACGAGGGGTATGTGACTCAGGGCGTCGGCAAGTGGCATCTCGGAGAGAACGCAGGGTCGCTGCCGCAGAACCTTGGCTACGACGACTACTACGGCTTCCTCGGCGTTTCCGACATGTACACCGAGTGGCGCGACCAGTACTTCAACCCCGAGGTGGCACTCAGCCCGAAGCGTTTCGCGATGTACCAGATGGTCATGCCGTTCAACCGGAACAACGTCCACTGTACCCAAGACGACAAGAAGGCCTGTAAAGACCTCTACGAGATCAATCTGTCGAGCATCAAGGACCTCGATCAAGACTGGGCCAAGTACAGCGAGGACTTCATTCGCAAGATGGCCGGGAGCGACAAACCCTTCTTTCTCTACCATGCGACCCGTGGCTGCCACTTCGACAACTACCCGAACGACGACTACCTCGGGAAGTCTCGCGCGCGGACCGATTTCAGTGACTGCATGATCGAGATGGACGACATCCTCGGCCGTCTCACGAAGGCTCTCGAAGAAACGGATCAGCTCGACAACACCCTCGTCTTCCTCACGTCAGACAACGGGCCCGAGTGCGAGATCAACCCCCAGGGACGTTCGCCGTTTCGGGGCTGCAAAGGGTCGAGTTGGGAGGGCGGGGTGCGTGTTCCGACCGTCGCGTACTGGAAGGGCATGATCACACCCGCGCGGTCCGATGGATTGTTCGATCTTGCCGACCTCTTCAACACAGCGCTGTCCATGGCCGGGATCAAGGGCGGCGACGTCGGCGCCAAGTTGCCGAAGAGCCGCTACGTGGACGGGATCGATCAGCTCGGCTTCCTTGTCGGCGACGAGCATCTCTCGAGCCGCAAGAGTCGCCTCTACACCATGGGGCCGCAGACCTCTGCGATTCGAGTCGATGAGTTCAAGGGGTCAAGCGTGGTCGAGCTCGAAGGTGCGATCTTCCAGCGCGGGAACCTCGGAGGCTTCAGCGGCGCGGTGATCACGCAAACCGGCGGGGTCATCGTGACGAATCTGTACACCAACCCTCAGGAAGACACGACGATCGGCATCCGGCACATTCCCATGGGTGTCCTCATGGGAGCGGAGGCGCAGCGCTACGACGAGGTTCTGAAGAAGTTCCCAGCCGTGATCAAAGTTGGGTTCATCAACTGACGCCACACGCAGACGGAAGGAGGACGAGGCTTTCGCCGCGATCGGGTTCCGTGATAGGACGGCGCGCGGAGGGTAGCGTGATGGACAAAGCGATAGTCGTGGCTTTGGTGGCGATCGTGTTGGTGGCGGCTTGCTCGAAAGGCGGCACCCCGACGACCCCCGATCGCGCCGCAGCCGATCGCGCGAAAAGCCTCGAGGCGTACGATTTTCCGATCGGATCGACCGACGTGGCGCGTGGCGAGGTCGTTTACACAGAGTTCTGCGAAGGCTGCCATCCGGGGGGCGAAGCTGGCGACGGCCCGAAGTTGGTCGGCCTGAGCGAGTCATCGTCGCAAATGCGCTTCAAGGTTCGATACGGCGGCGATGAAATGCCTGGGTTCGATTCGAGCAAGATCAGTGACGCCGATCTCGAAGCCCTCGTGGCCTACACAGTCACTCTCGGCGCCGTAAGTCCCTCGCTGTGAGGGGTTTTTGCGGATACCGAAACGTTTACCGCGTCTACGCGTACCCCCCGGCATGACTGTACATATTCGTCACGCGCTGTTCGCAGCGATTGGTCTGGTGTTTGCCGCGTCAACAGCCTCGGCTGCGCCTCT
>JBCCEK010000305.1:0-4230 GCA_039030295.1 Myxococcota bacterium
ACTCATGGCCCCTTACTCCTTGCTCCCGGACGCGGCCTCGGCGGCTTTGCGCTCGGTGAGAATGGTTTTCACGCGGGCGAGGTCTCGCCGCAGTTTCGGAATCGAGCTCGTGTCGTCGAGCTGGCTCGTGTGGTTGTCGAAACGCGCCTTCCAGAGCTGCCGCCGGAGGTCGCCTTCCATGATCGACAACTCTTCGGTTGTCTGTTCTCTGATGTCCGAAGGTTTCATAGCTCGGTCTCCCGCGATCGGAACGCCGTCTTAAGTGGAAGCTTGTGCGCCGCGAGCTGGAACGCCTCGCGGGCCATTTCTTCGGGGACACCCTGAATCTCGTACAACATGCGCCCGGGCTTCACGACGACGACCCAGCCTTCGACGCTGCCCTTACCCTTGCCCTGTCGAGTCTCGAGCGGCTTCTTGGTGATCGGCTTGTCCGGGAAGATGCGGATGAAGAGCTGCCCTTGACGCTTCACCTTCCGTTGAATCGTCATACGGGCGGCCTCGATCTGACGCGCGCTGATACGGGCGGGCTCGAGGGCCTGAAGGCCGAAGTCGCCAAAGGAAACAGCGCTTCCGCGGTACGCCTTTCCCCGCATCCGCCCCTTCATCATCTTTCGGAACTTGGTTTTCTTGGGTTGAAGCATGACTCGTCCTTAGACCCGAGCTCCGGGTGCCGCGGCGCCTGGGCGCTGTGGAAGCTGCTCGCCTTTGAAGATCCAGCACTTGATGCCGACGGTGCCAGCCTTGGTGTGCGCCGTGACCTCGCCGTAGTCGATATCGGCTCGAAGTGTGTGGAGCGGCACGCGTCCCTCGCGATACCATTCTGTTCGCGCGATCTCGGCGCCACCGAGGCGGCCCGAAGCAGTCACGCGAATCCCCTTCACGCCAAACTTCATCGCGGTGGACACGGCCTTCTTCATGGCCCGTCGGAAGGCGACACGTCGTTCGAGCTGGGTGGCGATGTTCTCAGCCACGAGCTGTGCGTTCGTCTCGGCTTTCCGAACTTCCTGAATGTCGAGGAAGAGCTCGTTCTGCGTGAGCTTCTGAAGCTCGCTCTTCAGCTGTTCGACACCCGCACCCCGCTTGCCGATGATGATCCCGGGTCGCGAGGTATAGATCACGACCTTGGCCTTGTTGGCGGCGCGCTCGATCTCGATTTCGGCGATACCCGCGTGCGCGAACTTCTTACGAATCGCAGCCTTGAGCTTCAGGTCTTCGTGAAGCCACTTGGCGTAGTTCTTGTCCTCGTACCACTTGGACTTCCACGTCTTTACGACGCCGAGGCGGAACCCAAAGGGATGTACTTTCTGACCCACGTTCTAGCTCTCTTCCCCATCGCTCACGACGACGGTGATGTGACTCATGCCCTTGACGATGCGCGTGGCGCGGCCCTGGGCGCGCGGCCGCCAGCGACGCATGTGCTGGTTGGGCGCCATGTCGGCGAACGCCGTCTTGACGAACAGCGTGTCCAAGTTGATCTCCTCGTCCTTCTGACGAGCGTTGGCGATCGCGCTGCCGATGACCTTCGCCACGATGGGTGCGGCGGACTTGGTCGTAAACCGGAGCTCGTTGAGCGCCTGGGCGACGTTCTTCCCGCGCACCATGTTGAGAACGGTCCGTGCCTTTCGGGGCGAAATCCTCTGAAATCGCGCTTTTGCAACCGCTTCCATGGTCACCTCTTACCCGTTTGCGGGTTGATCTTGCGGCCGCCCTTCTTGTCGGAAGCGTGCCCGCCGAAGGTACGGGTCGGTGCAAACTCTCCGAGCTTGTGGCCCACCATGTTCTCCGTGACGAACACGGTGACGAACTTCCGGCCGTTGTGGACTGCGAAGGTATGACCGACGAAGTCCGGGGTCACGGTCGAGCGCCGCGACCAGGTACGAATCATCTTCTTGTCGCCCGACTTGTTGGCGGCCTCGACTTTGTTCTCGAGGTGCTCATCGATGAACGGGCCCTTTTTGACTGAACGCGCCATTACTTCTTCTTCCGCCGACGGACGATGTACTTGTCGGTCGATTTGTTCTTTCGGGTCTTGAGGCCCTTTGCGAGCTGGCCCCACGGAGAGCAAGGATGGCGGCCACCCGCCGTGCGGCCTTCGCCGCCGCCCATCGGATGGTCGACTGGGTTCATGGTGGTGCCGCGGTTGTGTGGACGGCGACCGAGCCACCGATTGCGGCCCGCTTTTCCGAGCGTCAGACGCGCGTGAAGCGAGTTGCTGACCTGACCCACCGTGGCGCGGCAGTTCAAGTGCACCATCCGAACTTCGCCGGAAGGCAATCGTACCTGTGCGTAGTTCCCGTCTTTGGCCATGAGCTGTGCCGCGGTGCCGGCCGAACGAACGAGCTGAGCGCCCTTGCCGATCTTGAGCTCAATGGCGTGGATCATCGTACCGAGCGGCATGTGCCGAAGCGGCATCGCGTTGCCGGGTTTCACGTCAGCGTTGCGAGAGGAGATCACCTGTTGGCCAACTTCGAGACCGTCCGGCGCAAGGATGTAGGCCTTCTCGCCATCCGCGTAGTAGATGAGCGCGATACGTGCCGAGCGGTTCGGGTCGTACTCGATTGCCTTGACCGTTCCGGGGACGCCAATCTTGTTCCGCTTGAAGTCGATCTTTCGGTAGCGCTGCTTGTGCCCGCCACCGCGGAACCGAGACGTAATGCGCCCCTTGTTGTTCCGCCCGGCCTTTTCCTTTTTGGCCTCGAGGAGCTTCTTCTCGGGCTTGTTGCCCTTGGTGATCATGTCGAAGTCGGGCGCCTCGTAGAAGCGGCGCGACGGCGATGTAGGTTTGAACTTGCGGATCGCCATGCTCAGACTCCCTCGAAGAAGTCGATCGACTCGCCGTCTCGCAGCGTCACGACCGCCTTCTTCCAGTTGCGGGTTTTGGCGAAGCCACGGCCCATTCGGCGCATGTGACCACGCATGATCAACGTGTGGACATCGTCCACGGTCACCTTGAAGAGAGTCTCCACGGCATCCTTGATCTGTAGCTTGTTCGCGTCGAGATCGACTTCGAACGTGTACTTGTTCTGCTCCTCGCGGAGCTTCGCCCCCTTCTCGGTGAGGTAGAGGGGCCGCTTGATGACGTCTTCGACCTGCATCACTGACACCTTGCTTCCAGCGCTTCGACCGCCGTCTCGGTGAGCACGAGGTGCTCGTGGCGAAGCAAGTCGTAGAGGTTGACTCCCTCGGGCGGCAGAACCGAGTGGCTCCTGAGATTGCGAGCGCTCAGGCGGAGCTTCTCGTTCTCTTTGCCGTCGACGATGAGGGCGCCATCGTTCACCTGAAGCTTGTCGAGCACTTCAGCGAGCTTCTTGGTCTTGATCTCCTCGAGCTCGAAGTCCTTGACGACCAGTAGGCGCCCCTCGCGAAGCTTGAGACTAAGAGCACCCTTGAGCGCTCCGAGCCGCATCTTTCTCGGCGGACGATAGCCAAAGTCGCGTGGTTTAGGCCCGTGGACCGTTCCGCCACCGACGAAGATGGGTGCGCGGCGCGAACCGTGACGCGCGTTGCCGGTCCCCTTCTGCTTGTACATCTTGCGCTTGGTTGCCGACACCTCTGCCCGGGTTTGGGCCGAAGCCGCACCCTTGCGGTGCGACGCGAGCTGCGCCTTGAGCACATCGTAGAAGAGGTTCTCGTTCACCTTGGCGTCGAAGACCGTATCGGAGAGATCCCTCTCTCCGACACCCTTCTTGCTCAAGTTGTAGACCTTTACCTTGGGCATGAACTTACCGCCTTACGACTTGATCTCCACATCGACGCCTGCCGAAAGATCGAGCTTCATCAGGGCGTCGAGGGTCTGTTGGGTGGGATCGAGGATGTCGAGAAGCCGCTTGTGAGTTCGAATCTCGAACTGCTCGCGCGACTTCTTGTCGATGTGAGGTCCTCGAAGGACCGTGTACTTGTTGATGCGGGTAGGCAGAGGAATCGGACCGGCCACGCGCGCACCGGTGCGCTTCGCCGTGTCGACGATTTCCGTCGCCGATTGGTCGAGCAATCGGTGATCGTAAGCCTTGAGCCGTATCCGAATCTTATTGGCTGCCATCGTTTATACTCTTCGTTTTGATTTCTCGGGCCGCTGCGCGTGCGTCCGTGTCCTACTCGTTAATCTTGGAGATGACGCCAGCACCGATGGTGCGGCCGCCCTCACGAATCGCGAAGCGCTGCTTCTCTTCCATGGCCGCCGGCGTGATGAGGTTGACCTTCATCTTCACGTTGTCCCCGGGCATCACCATC
>JBCCEK010000306.1:0-4164 GCA_039030295.1 Myxococcota bacterium
CCACAGCAACTCCGTGGCGAGATGGCCTATGACGCGACGAAGTACATTCGAAGTGCGATCAGCGAGGTCATCACGACGTTGAGCGAGACGCTCGCGATCGTGGTGATCGTGATCTTCCTGTTCCTGGGGTCTTTCCGCGCGGTCATCGTCCCAGTCGTGGCCATCCCGATCTCTCTCATCGGCGCCGTGTTTCTGATGCAGCTCTTCGGTTTCACGATCAACCTCCTCACGCTCTTGGCGATCGTCCTTTCGGTCGGCTTGGTCGTCGACGACGCGATCGTCATGGTGGAGAACATCGAGAGGCACCTACGCGAGGGGATGACACGGACCGATGCGGCGATCACAGGCGCCCGGGAGCTGGTCGGCCCGGTGATCGCCATGACGATCACGCTTGCCGCTGTCTATACGCCCATCGCGTTCCAGGGAGGCCTGACCGGTGCTCTCTTCCGTGAGTTCGCGCTCACCTTGGCGGGGGCTGTACTCATCTCGGGTGTCGTCGCGATCACGCTCTCGCCGGTGATGTCCGCCCGTTTCTTGCCGGAGCAACGCAACGAAGCTGGCCTACCGGCACGGATCGACCGAGGCTTCAAGCGTCTCAAAGAGATCTACGCGCGGCTGCTCGACGTCACCCTAGAGGCCCGACCAGCGATCTACGTCGCGTGGATCGCGCTCAGCGCGCTGGCGGTCGTCCTCTTCGTGATGTCACCGCGAGAACTCGCCCCCAACGAAGACCAGGGGGTGATCTTCGGGATCGTCGATACTCCTGCCAACTCGACGATCAACCAACTCGCTCCGTCCATCGATGCGGTGAACGAGCTCGCGCTGAGTTACCCGGAAACCGAGTTCACGTTCCAGATCACGACACCGGCCGGCGGCTTCTGGGGCATGGGGCTCAAGCCGTGGGACGCGCGGGACCGGTCAGCGTTCGAGCTGATGCCCCTCGTCGGCCAGCAGGTCAACGATATCCCGGGGATCCAAACGTTTCCGGTGCTGCCCCCGGCCCTCCCCGGCGGTGGCGAGTTTCCGGTGGAGTTCATCGTCTCATCGACCGCCGAGTCGAGCGAGATCCTCGAGTTCGTGAGGCAACTTCAGCAAAAAGCGGCGGGCAGCGGAATGTTTGCGTTCCCGCCCTTGATCGACGTGAAGATCGACCAACCCGAGGCCCAGATCACCTTCAACCGCGACAAGGTGGCCGAGCTTGGGCTCAGCCTCCAGGCCGTCGGCCAAGAGCTCGGGTCCGCGGTGGGCGGCGACTACGTAAACCGCTTCAGTATCTCGGGCCGCAGCTACAAAGTGATCCCTCAACTCGAGCGCACGGCGCGTCTCAACGCAGATCAGCTCGAAAACGTCTACGTCACGAAGCCCGATGGCGCATTGGTCGCGCTCAGCACGTTCGCGACCGTCGAGGACCGTGTGGTCCCTCGTTCGCTCAATCGTTTCCAACAGCTCAACTCGGTCAAGCTAAGCGGGGTGGCGATCCGGCCACTCGATGAGGCCCTCGCCTACCTCGAGACAGAGGCCCAGGCGACCCTACCGCGCGGGTACAGCCTCGACTACACGGGGGAATCGCGCCAGCTTCGGAAGGAAGGCAACAAGTTCGTCCCGGCGTTCGCGCTGGCGGTCGTGCTCATCTTCTTGGTGCTCGCTGCGCAGTTCAATAGCTTCCGGGATCCGCTCGTCATCTTGGGAGGCTCGGTCCCGCTCGCCATGTTCGGCGCGTCGATCTTCACCTTTCTGAAGATGCCCGATCCAAACATGCACTTCTGGACCGACGGCTGGACGACCACCCTCAACGTTTACTCCCAGGTCGGGCTCGTGACCCTGATCGGGCTCGTGTCCAAGAACGGCATCTTGATCGTGGAGTTCGCAAACGACCTTCAGCGACAGGGCATGTCGAAGCTAGACGCCGTTCGAAACGCCGCGGCGGTGCGGCTTCGGCCCATCCTCATGACGACGATGGCGACCGTGTTTGGGCACTTCCCGCTCACCCTCGTGACGGGGCCCGGCGCGGAAGCACGAAACAGCATCGGCCTCGTGCTCGTAGGCGGGATGGCGATTGGGACGTTCTTCACGTTGTTCTTCGTTCCTTCGATCTACATGCTGTTCGCCAAGGACCGAAGCGCGGACGCCACCGAGCCGTCGCCCGTGCCTGACGATGTCGGGCCCGCCCTCGAAGCGCCCGCTCACGGCTAGGGGGCGGACCGAGTCCTCGCGTACCCGTGTTGCCGCTGCGGTCGTCAGAGGGATCGAACGGTGACGACCCGCGATCGATCGCTTGACGTCAGCGCTCCCATGATATAAACAGTTGGTTATGCAACCTTCTGGTTATGCATTGGATCCAAACCCGGCTCTTGATTCGGTTTTTGCGGCGCTGTCTGATCCTACGCGGCGGCAGATCCTCGCACGACTGGTCGAGGGCGAGGCCTCTGTCGGCGAGCTGGCGGCACCGTTCTCGATGTCCCAGCCGGCGATTTCCAAGCACCTCAAGGTGCTGGAGCACGCGGGTCTCGTCGAGCGCAGCATCGATGGAACGCGGCGCCCCGCGCGTCTGCGACCCGAGCCGCTGGCCGCCGCGAACACCTGGCTCGAGTCTTACCGAGCCCTCTGGGAAGCAAGGTTTGAACAACTCGATACGCTCCTTCGCGACCTCGGCCGCGACGAGAGTCGGAGGGAAGACGATGCCTGAGACCGAGAACGAAGTGACGGAGTTTGTCTTGGAGCGCGTCTTCGCCGCGCCACCGACGACCGTGTGGCGCACCTGGACCGAACCGAACCTGCTCGCGCGCTGGTACAAGCCGAACGCCGAATGCCAAACCGCGGTGCTGGAACACGACCTCCGCTTGGGCGGTATCATGCGCTACGAGATGCGGTTCGGCGAGACGCAGTTCCACTACGAGCACTGGGAGTTCGACTTGATCGATCCTCCAACACGACTCCGCTGGAAGCACAGCATCACCGATGTAGATGGCAACATCGTCGGCAACCCGAGGATGCCAGATTGGCCGCGGGTGATGCTCACGACCATCGAGCTCGAACCGCACCCCCAAGGCACGCTCCAACGACTCCGATGGTTGCCCCATGAGGCAACCGACACCGAGATCGAGTGCTTCCGAAACGCGTCGGCGCACCTCGACCAGGGTTGGGTTGCGGGCTTCAACAGCCAGGCGGAGTTCCTCGAGCGGTTCGACGACGAGTAAGGCGAACCTCCCGGTCACAGGGTTCACGTGTCGGCGATGTGCAGCCGCACGGTGTCTCCGCGCCTGATGACCCCCGACTCGATGATCCTCGCTGTCCATCCGCCGTGACCAAACATCGCGGCAAACCCGCCAGAGCCAAGTGACTCTTCCATCCGAGCGCATGGGTGACATCGTCCCGTCGGCTCGAGCAAAGCGTCCCCGACCGACAAGACCGAGCCGCGCGCAACCTCGAGGTTGAAGCCGCTTACCGCGACGTTCCTTCGGGTCTGGTTGAACGAAACGGGGCGACCGAGGAGACTCTCGAGGACGGCGAGATGCTCGTACTGAAACAGAGTCACGGCCCGATCGGCTGAACTGCCGTGATCCTGAGACGCAGAGAGATCCCACGCGTCGACCTCGATGGTCGGGGCGAGCCGCTTCGGCCGAACTTGGATGAGCTCGACGTGGCCGCGGGGGTCGGCTTCTCTGACGCGATCTCGGGCGAACCGTGGGAGCATGCTCCTACTGGACGGCCGCCTCGCACATGGCTGCATCGTAGGAATCGCAGTCCAAGGCACACACCTGGAACCGACCCTCGCAAGTCCCCTCGTAGTAGCTCTGCATCGGCGCCGAGTCGTCGAGAACGTGCTCGATGAAGCCCTTGTAGGTCATCGTGCCGTCGGCCGCGTCGATCTCGGTGCCGGACCATGTCGCCGCAGAGGGATCGTCTTGGAATGCGCCGATGAACTCGAGTTGAGAGGCGCCGACATCGTCGAGACCGGTCACCGTGAGGCAGTGGCTGTCGTTGGTGTTGCGGTAGTAGGGAAAGTAATAGGAGAGGTTATCAAGGTCGTCGAGGCTGTCGCGCAGCGCCGCGAGATCCTCCGAGGTGAGCCGATAAACCTCCGTGCGTCCTGCCCCAGTGCTCGTCGACGACTCTTCCTCGGCGAAGATGGGAAAGAACGGTGCATAGTTCGAGACGGTGTAG
>JBCCEK010000307.1:0-4161 GCA_039030295.1 Myxococcota bacterium
GGCATTTCCAGATAGCGGTTCGGCAGGAGTCTCATGGCGGCGACGATTCAGACGAACTTTCGGATGCGACACTCATTCGGGAAGATCGAGCACATCCTCGAGATCCCGAACTTGATCGACATCCAAAAGCGATCCTACGACAAGTTCCTTCAAACGGACGTTCCGAGAGACGAGCGCGAAAACAGCGGTCTCCAAGGGGTGTTCAACAGTGTGTTCCCGATTCGCGACTTCAACGGAACGAGCGAGTTGGTGTTCAGCGGCTACACGCTCGAAAGGCCGAAGTACGATGTCGACGAGTGTCGCCAGCGGGGGATGACCTACGCGGCACCGATCAAGGTGACGATTCAGCTCATCATCTACGACACTGGTGGCGACAGCGCTGAACGCGCGGTCCGTGACATCAAAGAGCAGGAAGTCTACTTCGGCGAGATTCCGCTGATGACCGTCAATGGCACGTTCATCATCAACGGGACCGAGCGCGTGGTGGTGAGCCAGCTTCACCGTAGCCCGGGCGTGTTCTTCGACCACGATCGCGGCAAGACGCATTCGTCCGGCAAGCTGCTCTACCAAGCTCGCATCATCCCTTACCGAGGCTCCTGGCTCGACCTCGAGTTCGATCCGAAAGACCTTCTGTACGTCCGCATCGACCGCCGCCGCAAGATGCCGGCCACCGTGTTGTTGAAGGCCCTCGGCTACAACACCCAGCAGCTTCTCAACTACTACTACGACACCGAGACGATCTACATCCTCTCGAAGGACCAGTACGCGAAGTCGATCGAGTACGATCTCCTTCCTGGCCAGCGTGCGACCCACGACATCTCGGTCGGCGAAGACGTCTTGGTCCGCAAAAACCGCAAGTTCACACGCGCCGCGATCCGCAAGCTGAAGTCCGCGGGCCTCGACTACCTCCCCATCGATTTCTCCGAAGTGATCGGCAAGGTTGCAGCCGCCGACGTCATCGACGAGGACACCGGCGAGATTCTCCTCGCGGTCAACGAAGAGGTCACCGAAGCGCGCATCGATGCTCTTCGTGAGGCCGGCGTCAACGAGTTCAAGGTCTTGTTCATCGACGGGCTCAATGTGGGCTCGTACCTCCGAGACACGCTTCTGGTCGACAAGGTGCAGTCGCAGGACGAGGGGATCCTCGAGATCTACCGCCGGCTCCGACCGGGTGACCCGCCCACGCTCGACACCGCCCGCAACCTCTTCAACAACCTCTTCTTCAATCCCGAACGATACGACCTCAGTCAGGTCGGCCGCCTCAAGCTGAACTACAAGTTCTACCGGGACACCGAGGACGAAGAGAAGCCGGGGCTCGACCACACCGTCCTCACCAACACGGACATCCTCGACACCGTCAAGAACCTCATCGACCTCAAGAACGGCCGAGGTTCGGTCGACGACATCGACCATCTCGGCAACCGCCGTGTCCGCGCCGTTGGCGAGCTCATGGAGAACCAGTACCGCATCGGCCTCGTTCGCATGGAGCGCGCGATCAAAGAACGCATGAACATGTCTCAAGAGATCGAGACCCTCATGCCGCACGATCTCATCAACGCGAAGCCGGTAAGCGCCGTGGTCAAGGAGTACTTCGGCTCGAGCCAGCTCTCGCAGTTCATGGATCAGACCAACCCGCTCAGCGAGGTTACCCACAAGCGTCGCCTGTCTGCGCTTGGCCCCGGCGGTCTGACCCGCGAGCGCGCCGGTTTCGAGGTGCGCGACGTCCACACCACTCACTACGGTCGTATCTGTCCGATCGAGACGCCGGAAGGTCCGAACATCGGTCTCATCGCGTCGCTCTCGACGTACGCGCGCGTCAACGAGTACGGCTTCGTCGAGACACCGTACCGAAAGGTCGAAGACGGCATCGTCCTCGACGATCACGTTCGGTGGTACTCCGCCCTCGAGGAAGAGGGTCACTACATTGCTCAGGCCAACGCGATCATCGACAAGATGAGCCGCAAGCTCGAGGGGCAACTGATCAGCGCACGGTTCAACGGGGAGTTCGTGATGGTTCCCCCAAGCAGCGTTCAGCTCATGGACGTGTCGCCGAACCAGCTGGTTTCGGTCGCTGCATCGTTGATTCCGTTCCTCGAGCACGATGACGCCAACCGCGCCCTCATGGGGTCCAACATGCAGCGTCAGGCGGTCCCGTGTGTTCGAACCCGTGCGCCGATTGCCGGCACCGGCATCGAAGGCCGGGTCGCTCGGGATTCGGGCGTGTGCGCCGTGGCCCAACAGGACGGCGTGGTCGAGTCCGTCGACGCGACGCGCATCGTCGTCAAGGCTGAAGGCCTCGCAGGCGCGTTCCCGGACATCTACCGCCTCAACAAGTTCCAACGCTCGAACCAGAACACCGCGTACAACCAGACGCCGATCGTGCGACCTGGAGATCGCGTGAAGGCAGGCGACGTGATCGCCGATGGCCCAAGCACCGACCGTGGCGAGCTCGCCCTAGGCCAGAACGTGATCGTCGCGTTCATGCCGTGGGGTGGGTACAACTTCGAGGACTCGATCCTCCTTTCTGAGCGAATCGCCAAGGACGACGTCTACACCTCAGTTCACATCGAGGAGTTCGAGTGCGTCGCGCGTGACACCAAGCTTGGCAAAGAGGAGATCACTCGCGACATCCCGAACGTAGGCGAGGAGGCCCTCAAGGACCTCGATGAGTCCGGGATCGTCCGGATCGGCGCCGAGGTGAACTCGGGTGACATCTTGGTCGGCAAGATCACGCCCAAGGGTGAGACGCAACTCTCGCCTGAGGAGAAGCTCCTTCGGGCGATCTTCGGTGAGAAGGCCGGCGACGTTCGCGACACGTCCCTCAAGGTGCCACCAGGCGTCACGGGGATCGTCATCGACGCCCGCGTCTTCGCGCGAAAGGGGACCGAGAAGGACGAGCGGTCGCTTCAAATCGAAGAAGCGGAGCGCGCCAAGCTCGAAAAAGACCAGGCCGACGAGATCAAGATCGTCCTCGATTCGGCGCACGACAGAGTTCGCAAGTACTTCGTCGGCAGCAATGCGACCGCCAAGTTGGTCGACGACAAGGGTCAGGAACTCCTCGCGAAGGGCGCCCAGATCACCGACGCCGACCTCGACCAGATCCCCCACAAGTACTGGGCGCACATCGAGATCGACAAGGACAAAGACAAGACCGACGCGATCCTCGAACAGGTCGACGACCAAGTCGACGCCGTGAAGATGCTGTTCCAGGAGAAGATCGACAAGCTCGGGAAGGGCGACGAGCTTCCTCCTGGCGTCATCAAGATGGTGAAGGTCTACGTCGCCATCAAGCGCAAGCTTCAAGTCGGGGACAAGATGGCCGGGCGCCACGGTAACAAGGGTGTCGTCAGCCGGATTCTCCCCGAGGAAGACATGCCGTACCTCCCTGATGGGAAGCCGGTCGACATCGTCCTCAACCCACTCGGCGTTCCCAGCCGAATGAATGTCGGCCAGATCCTCGAGACCCATCTCGGGTGGGCTGGCTACCTTCTCGGTACGCAACTTCAAGACATGATCGAGAAGAAGGCGACCGCGGCCGAGCTGCGGGAGCGCATCCGGGCGATCTTCAAGCAAGGTGACATCGTCGAGGTGCTCGACAAGCTTCCGGACGACGAAGTCGCGGAGCTCGCCAAGACGTGGAAGCACGGCCTTCAGCTCGCGACGCCGGTCTTCGACGGTGCGAGCGAGGACGAGATCAAGGAGCTCCTGACGCTCGCTGGGGTTCAGGATAACGGCCAGACGGTGCTCTTCGACGGGCGCACTGGTGAGGCGTTCCACGAGGACGTCACGGTGGGCATCATGTACATGCTCAAGCTCCACCACTTGGTCGACGACAAGATCCATGCACGAAGCATCGGTCCGTACTCGTTGGTCACGCAGCAGCCGCTCGGCGGTAAGGCGCAGTTCGGCGGGCAGCGGCTCGGCGAGATGGAGGTCTGGGCGATGGAAGCCTACGGCGCGGCCTACGCGCTGCAGGAGTTCCTCACCGTCAAGTCCGACGACGTCCAAGGGCGAACACGGATGTACGAATCGATCGTGAAGGGGGACTACTCACTCGAAGCTGGCCTTCCGGAGAGCTTCAACGTCCTCATGAAGGAGCTTCAGGCACTCTGCCTGAACGTCGAGTTGGTAGAGACGAGTCAATTGGGGCGCAGGTCAGAC
>JBCCEK010000308.1:0-4125 GCA_039030295.1 Myxococcota bacterium
CCTCGGAAAGGGAGAGAGACATGACTCGGACTCAGATGGGAGGGTGCCTCGTGTACGTGGCCATCGCCCTCCTCGCGCTCGGTTGTGCCGGACAAAGCGACCCCCATCTCGGTGAGGGAACCACGGGTGGTGAGGCCACGGCGCCCCTCGCGGAGACTGCCACCCCAATGAACCTCGACCGGATGGATTCGGTGCTTCGTTCCATTGCGCCGAGTGTCGAGCGCGAGGGTGGCGTGTGGGCGTTCCAGTATCTCGACACGCCGGTGCTCGTGGTCACCGACGAGACGGCCAACCGCATGCGAGTCCTGGCGCCGGTCACCGAAGCGAGCCAAGTCACGCAGGACCAGTGGGCTGCCGTCCTCGTGGCCAACTTCCACACGGCGCTCGACGCCCGCTACGCGGTGAGCGGAGACGTAGTGTACAGCGTGTTCCTCCACCCACTTCGGAGTCTCACGGAGGCTGATCTTCGAAGCGCCGTGAGTCAGGTCGTGGTGCTCTCGAGGACCTTCGGATCGACCTATAACAGTTCGGGCTTGGCCTTTGGGGCCGAGCCTTCCGCGGAGCCCGCGACGACACCGGGAGTCTCCGCGCCGCTCTAGACCAACACGACCAAACAGCAAAGACACCGTTTCGATCTGTTCTCCGCGTGGACGAAGACGCCCTCGCGCGTCTCGATGCTCTCGCTCGGCGGACGACTCGAACCTCAATCGCATCGTCATCGACTGCTGGAATACGCCAGAGCCTCAGCGATCAGGGGGCTTTACCTCTTCAGTTTTCAAGAAGGCGGTGATGCCTCGGGTGATGAGGTTGGCGAGTTGTTCCGCGGCGCCCCTCGCTGGCGTCCCTGACTCGTCGTGCAACCAATACTGTGCCGCGAAGATGTAGCCGCCGAGCGCGGCGTGGGCGATGAGTCCACCATCGGTGTCGACATCGCCAGCGTTCCCGAGCGCGTGACGCATAGCCGTAGCGGCAGCCTCGTAGAAGGTTCTCCGGAGCTCCGAGAGCCGATCGTCTCCGTGCCATGCGATCGGTGCGTGACTCATGAGTGCGGCGAACCCGTGCGGACGTTCCTCGAGATACTCGAAGAACGCCCGACCGCCTTCTTGTGGGTTGTCCTCGAGGGGAACACCTTCGAGCGCCTCCCGGATGCGACCCACGACGAGGCGCATTTCACGCTCGGCGATGGCGTCGAAGAATGCCTGTTTGTTTTCGAAGTAGTGGTAGACGATCGCTTTGGTGACGCCCGCGGCCTCGGCGACGTCTGCTAGGTGGGTCGCGGTGAGTCCCTTCTTGGCGAAGACCTCGAGGCCTACGTTCAAGAGCTGTTCTCGGCGAACGTCGGGCTTGAGCCGTGTCCGCTTCTTGCGTTGCGCGCGTGCCACCATCTCGCTTCGTCGCGGAAGAGGTCTAACCTAGAACCCGGCGTGGCCGAAAGGCCCACGTGCCGAGGACTTGTCAATGTGAGGTGAATTACAGGGGAGGCTGGGTCTTGTGGACTCCACACGGTCTGTGTTATTGACCCACAGGTTAATTGGCTATTGACCCGTGAGTCAATTGAATGGAGGTCCTCCATGCGAAAGTTCGACCCGATTCTCGCGCTGGCCGTGTTGGCAACAGCGGGCATGGCGCTTGCGGGCGCGATGTTTCCGAGTCCGTCCTCTGCCCAGTTTTTCGGCTGGGACGTGGCGCCCCAGAAGTTTCATGCGGGGACACGGTGCAAGTGGAGCGCAACCGCATCTCCAAAGTCGCCCCGCTGGCCGCCGATGCGTTCCGATACGTACGCGACCTATGACACCCGCATCTGGTTCAACGAGCCGGACACAGCGCTGATCGTCGAGGGGGAGTTCCCATACTCTGCCTATTCGGCGATGACGATCTATTCGAGCCAGGAGGGGTTCGGCGTTCCGTATTCGAGTCTGCGCTTGTCGGAGTTCGTCGGGAGCGGCCCCAACCCCTGGCAGGATGGCAACCGCGTCGTCACGCCGCTTCGCAGGCGCCGCTTCCAGGCCGTGCTGACCCCCGTGAACTTCTACAAGAGGGCGAAGAAAAAGGGCTTCGACAACGTCATCGCGTTGCCACTAGCCAAGCGGTCCACAGGGGACTCGGATGCTGACGACGAGGTCGTGAGCCGCTACATCGCGTTCGCGTTCCGTACTTACCTGCCACAGGGTACGGATCCATTCACCGGCGCGGCCTTCAACCCGTTCAGCGACTTCGACCGTCGAGGGTACGTTCCGCAGGCCGAGATCTATGCCGTGGACGCGCGCAATCTGGTGTCGCCGAAGCCGTGCCCCGAGCTCGTGCGCAAGAACGATCCAAACTCGGATGAAGAGGCGATCAAGCTCTTCGACTTCGCGATTGGGAGCTTCGAGTTCATCACGCGCTCGTTCACCTACGAGAACGCGCCGCGGGTTTCGGGCCGTGTGCCTTTCTATCGGGTCCCGTCGTCGCAGGTGGCGCTTCCTGGCGCCGGGGGCGCAAAGGCTGACGGCTCGACGCCCGTGGACACTTCGTCGAGCTGCACGGGGTACCTGGCCGCGACCGTGTATCGCCCGAAGGAGTTCGTGGTCATTGGCTTCTATGACCAGCCGACCTTCTTTGACAACAGCAACGTGAACCGACGAACGCGCTACGAAACCGGCGACGTTCACTACTTCTCGCTCGTCTCCTATGGGTCCGACCCGACCACCATCGAAGAGCGCAATTCGACGCCGATGGTCGAGACGAGAACCAACGCCCCGAGATTCGGCCGACAGTTCAAAACCACATACGTGGGTGTCCCTTTCGACATCGTCAACGCCGCGGACCAGATCGAGTTCGATCGCATCAAGCGCTGGGCCGAGGAGCGCAACTACAACGTGTTCCCGCTGTCGACCGTGGCGGACCCCACCCAGACCTTCCCCCAGCTCTGGTACCGCAATAAGGAGGTGGCGTCCGGTTTCGACGGGAGCATCAGAGGCGCTCCTTGCTGGCCTGAAATCAACGCCGACACGGGCGAGCGCCAGCGCTGGGACAGTGCGCCCGAGAGTTTCATGGCGAGCTTCGACAACATGGGCCGCTATGCACCTGTCGGCGTCGCCTGCGGTGAAACGCCGTCTGGCGAGTTCGACACCGACTTCCTCGAAGCCTGTGTCGAGAAAGCACTCGACATCCGGTAGCTCTACGAAAGGTCGCAAAACCCAAGAGTTTTCCCAACCAATGAGGTGCGTCGCAGGTATACTCCCTCCGATGCGCGCTCGACTGCGTGACCCCGCCACCTGGCACACCTCAACTGTGTCGTGCGCACCCGCCTCGACGACAACCATCGAGAGGCCGCCATCGAAGAGGTTCGCGAGGCTCACTCGAACGTCACGTCGGAGTGGCTCGTTCACGACTGGCTTGGTGATCACGAGCTTCCACTCGCGCTGACGCGTCACGGTTACCGCCCCTTGGTGGAGCACCGAGCCTATGTCGCAAGCCCCGATCTCGCCCTGACTGGAAACGATCGCGTCGACATCCGGCGCGTCGATACGCTCGAAGCCCTGCGCCACAGCGAAACGGTCTTCCGGTGCGCTTTCGGTCTGGATCAGACAATCGACGAGCAACACGAGCGGCAACGATTGGCGGACTGCCAAGACCCCGCAGGTCGTGTTCATCGTTTCGTTGCCTACGAGAGTGGAGAGCCCGTTTCGGGCGGGGCGATGACGCTCTTTCCGTCTCTCGCGTTCGCGATGCTCTGGCGCGGCGGAACGGTGCCGCACGCAAGAGGGCGAGGGCTCTACAGAGCAGTGCTCAAAGAGCGCATGCGGTTCGCGAGCAGTCGGGGGACCACGCTCGTTGGCCTGTACGCGAAGCTCGCGACCTCAGCACCGATCGTCGCTCGTCTCGGCTTCGAAGGTCACGGGCGAATGACGTTCTGGGATAGGGCGCCAGAGCCGACGCAGTCATAGGAGGCCCACGCATGAAATCGCACGCCTTTCGTAGACTCTGCACCGTATTTGAGTCAACGTGCGTCAGACCTAACCACGTGAGGATCTAGCGCGGCGATCGGCAGGGTATCGTGGACAGCGAGACACTCCCGATCGCTCAACGAGACCAAGGGGTTTGTTCGACGTTGGAAGGCAGGTCGACGCATGATGGCTGGGC
>JBCCEK010000309.1:0-4115 GCA_039030295.1 Myxococcota bacterium
ATCGCCTTCCTCGACGACCATGTCGCCCGCCTCCACCCGATTGGTGGGGACCGACTCGGCGAAAACCTCGAGCGTATCGCGGCTCAGACCGCCAAACAGGCCGATGTTTGCGAGATGCTCCACAGTGAGCTTGGGAGTGGGAGGTCGGCTCATGAGAACAGCATACGCGAACCATTCGTTTCCGTCATGGAATCGAATTGAATAGAGTCGCGAAGGGGATGCCAGTGACGAGTCAAGACCTTCCGACGACGTTTGGGCCTTACGCGTTGACGCGTCGCTTGGCTGTCGGGGGGATGGCTGAGGTCTACTCCGCGACCCTCCACGGCGCGGCGCCGTTCGAGAAGCCGGTCGCGCTGAAGCGAATCCACACGCACCTGTCTTCGGACGACGACTTCGTCTCGATGCTGATTGCCGAGGCCAAGCTGTGTTCTCGGCTCCAGCACAAGAACATCGTCCAGACCTTGGACCTCGGGTGCATCGACGGCGCGTACTTCATCGTCATGGAGCGAATCGAGGGCCTCGACTTCGGACTCCTCCTCCATGCGCTTCGAGAACGCGATGAACTGCTTCCGTGGCCGCTCGGCTCGTACGTTGTTTCCGAGATCTGCCGAGGGCTCTCGTATGCGCACAGCCATGCCGACGCCCAGGGCACCCAGCTCGGCATCGTTCACCGCGATATTTCACCACAGAACATCTTGGTCAGCGACCGCGGCGAGGTGAAGGTCGCCGATTTCGGGATCGCCAAGAGCGTCGCACGGTTGAGCGATCCCGAGGCAGGGGTGATCAAGGGGAAGTACTTCTACATGTCGCCCGAGCAAGGCTGGGGAGACCCACTCGACCGACACACCGACGTCTTCTCGGCGGGCGTCTTGCTGTGGGAGGCGCTCACGGGCCGCGGCCTCCGACGGGCGCGCACGGTCACCGGGCTCCTCGACGAGGTTCGGGAAGGTCTGGTTCCGCCTCCCTCGCGGACGCGACCCGGGATCCCGCCTGAGCTCGACACGATCATCGCGCGGGCGACCGCGCACGAGCCCACGGACCGCTACCGAGATGCCGCCGAGATGGCGGACGCCCTCGAAGCCTTCGCAGCGACCGTCCCGGACCCGGCCGATCGTCTCGGCGCCATCGTTCGAGGGATCGAAACCGCCGACCTGGGAACGCCCCACGGCCTACCAAGCACACGCGATCGGGCAGCCGTCCGGTCGGCCATCGACCCACGGACCCCGACAGGGGCGACCCTTCGATATCGCCTCGAGGATGGCGAGCCCACGGTGACCGGCCTGCGGAGCCCTGGGCCGTCTGCGTCCTCGGTCGGGCGATGGATTGCGGTGGCGCTCACCCTCGGGCTCAGTGCGGTGGGCGTCTGGTGGTTGGGGGGAGGGATGTAGCCTCAGAAGAGGTCTGCGGTTACGGGCACGGGTCTTCGCCGAGGACCACGTTGTCGATCAGTCGCGTTGTCCCAACACGTGCCGCGGCTGCGATCAGCACTCTCGCTGGCGTGTCGCCCGGCGGCTCGAGCGTGTCGGGGTCCGCGGCGGACACGTAGTCCAAGGCATCGAAGGCGCGTTTGATCGGGTCCGCGGCGAGACCTTCGAGAGCCTCGGCGTTCCGCTCTCCCGCTTGCCACGCGGTCCAAGCCGACCGGAGACCCTTGACGATCGCGAGCGCGCGCTGTCGGTCATCGGCAGAGAGGTAGCGGTTTCGCGAAGAGAGCGCGAGGCCGTCCGGCTCTCGGACGATCGGGCAGCCGACGACCTCGATCGGCATGTCGAGGTCCCGGACCATCGTTCGAAGCACCGTCCACTGCTGGTAGTCTTTGCGGCCGAAAACCGCGGTGCACGGCCCCGTCAGGTTGAAGAGTTTGGTCACCACCGTGGTGACACCGTCGAAGTGCGATGGGCGGAACTGTCCTTCGAGCGGCGCCGTGACCCCACTCAACGAGACCACGGACTGAAACCCGTTCGGGTACATGTCTGCCGGATCGGGCGCGAAGACGAAGTCCACGCCACGGGCCTTGCACGCCTGCATGTCCGCCTCGAGCGTGCGCGGGTAGCTGGACAGGTCTTCCCCCGCGGCGAACTGGAGTGGATTGACGAAGATCGTGACGGCGATGCAGTCGGCTCGTTCCGCTGCGGCGTCGATCAGCGACAAGTGCCCCGCGTGGAGGGCCCCCATCGTGGGCACGAGGCCGACGCGCTTCGAGCTGGCGCGCGCGTCGTGGCAGGCTTCCCGAAAGCGCGAGCGCTCGCGGATGAGCTCCGTCATCCCTGGGGACCGTACGCGGTCTTCGTGCCTCGGAGGAGGGTGAGCCCCGACTTGCCCGCGTCGGGCTTCGCGACCTCGGGCTTGCGGACGTTTCCAAAGTCGTAGTCAGAGGTTGGGAACGAGCCCGCTCGGACTTCATCGCGATACCGGCGCGCGGCCTCGACCCCGTCTTCGTAAAACTCGGCGTATCGCTTGACGAACTTCGGTCGAAGGTCGGGGGTGAGCCCCAGCAGGTCGTAGCAAACGAGGACCTGGCCATCGCAATGAACGCCGGCTCCGATACCGATCGTCGGGATCGGTACCGCTTCAGTGATCCGTTTCGCGAGGTCTGTCGGGACCCCTTCGAGAACCAGCGCGTAGGCTCCGGCGTCAGCGACGGCTTTGGCATCGTTGAGTACCCGCTCGGCGGCGGCCTCGGTCTTTCCTTGAACCCGGAAGCCGCCCATGGCGTGGACGCTTTGCGGCGTGAGTCCCACGTGACCCATGACTGGAATCCCGGCCCGAACGATCGTTTCGATGGTGGGCGCGGCATCAACGCCGCCCTCGAGCTTCACGGCTTGCGCCCCGCCTTCGGACAGGAACCGCCCCGCGTTGCGCAGTGCCTCGTCCTGGCGAACCTGCCAGCTCAGGAACGGCATGTCGCCGACGATGTGAGCGCGCCGGGCCCCGCGAGCGACGGCTCGACAGTGATAGACGACCTCGTCGACCGTGACCGGAAGGGTGGAGTCCTGACCCTGTACGACCATCCCGAGTGAGTCGCCCACCAGAAGCACATCGATCCCGGCTTCGTCGAAGAGCCGCGCGAACGTTGCGTCATAGGCGGTCACCATCGTGATCCGTTCGCCTTTGCGTTTCATGCGTCGAAGCGCCGGCACAGTCACTGGCCGGTCGTCGGACGCGCCTCCCCGATCTCTTGGGCTCATTGGGCTGTTTCGCTTGAGTCGCGGCCGAGTCGATTCTCGGTCCACGCCGCTGCGCCCCATGAATGTAGCACCGAAACGGCCACGGTCATGGACGCCCGAAGGCGATTTAATCTCAGTGTTTGGGGCCTATTGCTGCAATAACGCAGCGACTTCGCGTGCCAACTCGTCGTCGTCGGCAGCTAGCGCCTGGGCTCGCGTTAGCATTCGGTGGGCCTCATCTTCGAAGCCGATCGCCCGCAAGAGCCGCCCCGCTTCGAAGTGGTAGCGACCGTGGTTCTCACGGTCGAGGCCTTGGCTCAAAGCGCGGTAGAGGTCGGCTGCGCGATCGAGCTTCCCAGCGTCCTCGTAGAGTTTGGCCAAGGTGGTCGCGGTCGCGGGGGGGAGGTCGGTCTCTTGCCGTTGCGCAAAGAACTCAACCACTTGCTCGAAGAACTTCACTGCCTCGTCGGTTTTCCCCGCCGCCTCGTGGGCGAGCCCGAGCTCTTCGAGCAGACCCCAATCGAGTGCGGCATTCTTGGAGAGTTCCTGCGCCGTCTTGAGGACCTCGAGCGCCTCGTCAGCGTGACCCTTGCCGCGCAGGAACGACCCCATCGCGAGGTAGGGTCTGTAGTCGCTTGGCATCGACGCGACGGCGCTCTCGAAATGGTCGGTCGCGGCGTCGAAATCCCCTTCGGCGTCGGCGAGGCGCGCGAGCGCGAAGTACGCGGCGAGCTTCGTTTCGCCCCCTTCGTGGTCCCCGAGGGCACCGATGAAACGCTCGAGGGCGTCTTTGGCGCCCGCGGAGTCGTCACTCAAGAGCCGCGCGCGGCCCACCTCGAGCCAAAGGTATCGCGGTTCCGGGGCGGCTCCCACCAGCGCTTCGAGCCCGGTTCGCGCCGATGAAACCTGCCCAGCCTGCATCTGTACCAGCGCATCGAAGAGCGGTTG
>JBCCEK010000310.1:0-4008 GCA_039030295.1 Myxococcota bacterium
GAAGAAGATGTTGGGGACAACTCGTGAGGCCACACGGTGGCCCCCTACCGTGACACCATCGAGTCGCTTGGCGACCTGTTCCGCCGGGTTGATCGGCGTATGTCCGAAGGGCTCATAGCCCGTGAGTAGGATCGTGTTCACGTCATGAGCATAGCCCATGGGCCGCAGCCGAGCGCGGCCGATTCACCTCGGTTCTGGGCCGCCCGGCGGTGAGCTGGATGGTCTCAGTCGACGTGCTTCACGGTTTCAGCCAGGTGTAGCTCGCGCGAAGCACGTCCCTCCCGCCCTCTGTGATGGGATCGCCATGAGCAAGCGAGATCCCGTCGAACGAGTGCTCCAAGAGGGCGTCGATGCTCCTCCGGCCCTTGCGCTTGTCACGGAACGCGAAACGCAGCGCCGTGCTCAACCCTGGCTTTCCGTAGACGCCGTTGGCCTTGAGATAGACGCGAGTAAACCAATGGTCCGAAGTTTCGAAGTTCTCGATCAGGTCGGAGCAAATGAGCGTCCCAGATGGATGGTGGACGAACGCGGTCTCTTTGAGGATGGTCCCCTCGATCGGAACGGGATCGAGCTCGTTCCGCCAAGCCGGATCGGCGGGGCCGCCGAGGACAGCGTCCACGCGCAGGTCTGGCCGCTTCTTGTCGAGCCCGGGGGCTACGTGCACCTTCGCCGAGGGGTAACGATCGACCGCCTCTTTCGCATAAACATGGTGGAAGATGTTGGGCGCGATGATGTGACCCACCGGCCCGATCGCGTCGATCTCGGATTTGGCGGCGTCGTCGATCGCAATCGGCGAGTGAAGGACGACGCTGCCGTCTCCAAGGCGAATCACCGTCATCCGCGAGCCAAATTGCAGCCCGTAGAAACTGTTCGGCACGTCGGCGACCCAGACCCCTTTGGCGAGTTCTCGGAGCATGCGGGTAGCCTAGGGCCATCCGACGTCTCCGACCATCCCTCCCACCACCCTGATCGGTGGCTCTCGTTGACGTGTGTCTTGACAACCGCGGTGTCGGGGCCAAACCGAGAGCGAGTCCGCAGATGACGCTTCTCGTTCAAGTCGCCACCACCTGGGCTATGACCGGCATCATCTGGTTCGTGCAGCTCGTGCAGTACCCGTCTTTCGCCCGCGTCGACGCAACCTCGTTTCGGGATTTCCACGCCCACCATTCGACGGCCATCTCGTTGATCGTCGCGCCACTGATGGTGGCTGAAGCCGTATCGGCTTTCGTGTTCGTTTGGCGACCGCTCCGAGTCCAAACGCCATGGCAGGTCTGGCTAGGACTAGCCCTGGTCGGCGTGATTTGGGCATCGACGTTCTTTGTTCAGGTACCCGCACACCAACGGCTGGAAACAGGCTTCGACGAAGACGCCTGGCGCATGCTGGTCCACTCAAACTGGATCCGGACGATCGCGTGGTCGGCCCGCGCGGCTCTGGTGAGCTACTGGCTCATCGGGATGCTGCGGGTCGGCGATCGGATCGTCCCGTAGCTCCAGGAAGGTCGGCCTCTCAACTGGGCTACGGCATCTCGACGAGGCGAGGCGGTCCCATGTCCCAGGTGCAGGTGGCGTCGGGCCCTGTCGTCGTCGCCTCGATTCCAAACCCTGCCACCGAGAACTCGAACTCGATGTCCTGCAGGGTCACTTCCTGGGCGGTTGCGTCCTGGGCGAACTCCCAGGTCGTGACAATCACGTCCGAGGTGACCGCGGCGACGGCGTTGTCGGGGACCAGTGAGAACTGGCAAAGTCCGTCCGGAAGTACCGTGAGCGCGGGGGCCGGATCCACACTTCCACTCGTCGATGCCACGATGGAATCGAACCTGAAGACGTCGGCGACGTTGGCGATGTTGCCGAACAACTCAATCGACCCTTCGTCGAGCGCGATCGCCGTCTGCACCGCGTAGTCGACGGGCCCCGGTCCAACGGGGTCGAGCGCGCGGGCGGCGAGGATGACAGACACCCCGAAGGGGATGCCCTGCAGCCTGCAAGTCGCTGTTCGGGTGGCGGTCTGAAGGTCTTCGTCGATCATCCCGCACATCTCGATCCCTGTGCAAACGCCCCTGACACAGAAACCTGGCGACCCATCGAGGTCGCAGGCGTCGCCGCTCCTTGGGGTGTTGAGGCAGTTCCCGGTGGTAGGTTGGCAACGGTCGCGTGTGCAGGGGTCGTCGTCGTCGCAGTCTTGGGTTGGACTGCATAGGTTCACCGGGCCTGACACGACCGTGGGCGCCTCGTTCTCGAGTGCGGTGCGGAAGAACGTCAGGCGTTGGTCGAGCGAGCCTCGGGCGACCTGGGCGCAGAAGTGGCCTTCGGTCTCGAACTCGCAACCCGGTGTCTCCGGCAGACCCGGAATACCGGTCGGAACGTACTGGACGTAGGCGCTCGTCGTCTCTGCGTCGACGTTGGCCGTAAGTGGGGCTTCCGCCCGGGGGAGGTACGGAACCGGCTGGGCCACGGGACCGACGAGGGGGGTTGCGCCAAGCGCGAACGCGAGGCTGCGCGTGGCGTTGTTCGGCACGAAGGTATCCCCGATCCCCTCCTGCACCAACACGCTTGGCTTCTTGCGGGTACCTCCAACCTCGATCGGGTTCGCGTACATGAAGGACGCGTGGTTGTGCTGGTCTTGGGGATCCAACACCAGTTGGTAGAGCGCGATGCCGAGCCACACGTCGATTGGACGGATGCTCGGTGCGAAGAGGGTCACCGCATTGAGCAGGGGACTCCCAACCCCGTCGGGATTGACGATGTCTTGAAAGAAGAGGACCTCGGCGCCGCGCCCGCCGCCGACGACCAACGCGGCAGCAACCACCTCAGGCGCGTAAGGGACGAACGCTTGGCCGCGATTCGCCCCGGAGCTGATGCCGTCGTAGGTGAGGGGTTGGGCGACGTCGAGATCGGGTTGGCCATCAGGGCTGCCAAACGGAACCACATCGAGCTCGTCGAGCTCCTCGACGAAACGAATGAACGCGAGTTGTTCTCCGGTGGTCTGAATGTCGAAGTCGGGCGGCTCACCGGTGAGTAGAAGCGGGCCGAGAATCGCCGCGCGTTGAAGATCGGTGTTCGACCCGACCTCGCGATTCGCGTTGTCGGTGAAGCCGATCACAGCGTGGCCACCGTCTGCCAGATACCGAAGCGCCTGATTGGGCACCTCGTTTTCGGCGCTTCCAGGGTTGCCGTGTTGATACATGGTGACTGGGACCGGGGCGGCGACGGCCGCCACAGGAATGGCCAACACGAACGGGACTTGCTTCGTGCCGACGAGGACGGGAAGCCCATCGTCGTCCCGAACGATGCGTCGATCCTCGCGCCACTCAGGCGCCTCCCAAGTGCCGTACACCAACGCCTCGACATTGCCGAACCCAGGTTCAACGCGATCGATCGTGAACGCGGGCGCCGGAAGATCCTGGATCTGCTCGCGCATCGTCAGCGGGTCTCGGGTGAAGCCCTCGGTGGAACGAACCGTGAAACGCGTAACGAGCGCGATGTCGTCGGCGAACACGGGCGGCGAAGACGCCGAGAGTCCGGCAAGCGCGGGCTCGATCTGATCGCGCGTTGCCGTCACTTGAGGGGGCTCTGAAGCCGATGTTGGCCCGAGCACCGCGCTCATGAACGCCGAGGGTTCGAACGCACCACCGGGAGCCGCGACCGCGCGCTTGGTGATGACGAACGCGTATTGACTGCGCGGCGTGAGCGGGATCGAGGGGAACAGGACGAGGGCATGTTGCACGACCGGGTTCGACGGCGCCGACATCGCGCGGACGTACAGCTCGAACGGGATCCGCTCACCAAAGGTCGCACTTCCCGGGTCGACGTCGAACAAGCCCACGGTCGCGAGGGGATCGAGCGACTCGATCTGCGTCGTCGGAAGGGAAGCCGGATCCGGCGCCTCGGAAAGCTCGATCACCAGCGGGCCGAGGGGACTGAAGCCATCGGCATCCCCGATCGCGATCACCAAGTTGGCCAGCACACGCCGAATGTCCGCTGCGCGTGCCGGGATCTCGGGCACGAGCC
>JBCCEK010000311.1:0-3987 GCA_039030295.1 Myxococcota bacterium
CGACTCTTGGTGATCTTCGTCCGCTGGGCCACCGCGTCGATGAGCTCCGACTTCGTCATCGATTCTTTCCCCATTGCGGGCTGAGTATATCGAGGCGGGTCGGCAGGTCAATAGCGATTACGCGCACTTGCACCACAACCCCGTGGCGACCCGAGTAGCGCATCTCAGTGCCACAGCAGAGTTTTAGCCCGGTTTTGTGAGCCGAATTCCAACTCCGGCCGCCCGCTCAGGCCGTCGCGTCCAGGGCAGCGACCACGTCTGCCACGAGCTCGTCGGTATCTTCGATGCCGACGGCGAAGCGAACGAGGTTGTTCCGGATGCCAATCGCCGCTCGTTCCTCGGTCGTGAGTTCGAAGTAGCTCATGAGCGACGGCTGCTCGATCAGCGACTCCACCCCCCCGAGACTCGGCGCAATTCGTGGAATTCGGCAGGCGTCGACGAACCGGCTGGTCCCCTCGAGATCGGCGTCGACCTCGAAGGTCACGACGCCGCCGAACCCCGTCATCAAGCGTCTGGCCGTCTCGTGGTTGGGGTGTGACGGAAGGCCGGGGTACCAGACCTGACGGACCCTCGGGTGTGCCTCGAGGCGTTCGGCCATCGCTTGAGCACTTTGGTTCTGCTGCTCGACCCGAAGTGCGAGGGTCTTGATGCCCCGGTGGACGAGATACGCAGCGTGGGGATCGAGGGTGGCTCCAAATACACTTCGAAGATCGCGAACGAGCGAAACGATCCCGGTGTTCCCGGCCATCACCCCACCAAGCACGTCGTTGTGCCCAGCCAGATACTTCGTCGCGCTGTGGATCACCAGGTCGATGCCGAAGCTCGCCGGCTGGAAGTTCACCGGGGTCGCGAACGTGCTGTCGATGAGCGTCTTGACCTTTCGCTCGCGGCAGATACGCGATAGCCGCTCGAGGTCGGGGACCGTCTGATAGGGATTGGTGGGCGCTTCGGCGATGACCAGACGCGTTTCCGGCACGATTGCCGCTTCGAGTGCATCGACGTCCGCGGGGGCCACCAAGGTATGGGACACGCCAAAGCGCGCCAAGAACGAGGTGACGAACTGGCGGGTCCTTCGATAGCAATCGGCAAACAAAATGACGTGAGAGCCCGTCTTGACCAGCGCGAGAATGCTCGACGTCACGGCTGCCATCCCGCTCGCGAAAGCGACGGCGTCTTCGGTCCCTTCGAGTGCGGCGACCTTCTCTTCGACTAGACGCACCGATGGATTGCCGTAGCGACCGTACTCTTCGCGGTCCTTCCGGCCCTCGAAGTATGCGATGAGCTCCGCAGTGTCGGCGAAGGAGTACGTCGCCGTCTGAGTGATCGGCGCCGCAAGCGCATCGTACGGATACGTGCGCGGCTCACCACCGTGAACCGCCATCGTCTTGTTCGAGATGTCGTCCTTTTCGGACATGGGTGGCGAGCGTAGGTGAGCCGATCTGGGGACGCAACCCACGGCAAGGGCGCTCGAGCGCGACGCTCGAACCCCGCTACAGCGGGTCGCAAGTCCCGGTCGAAACGTCCCGAATGCAATCCGAACCGTTGCCCGTGTACACGCGGTCGGTCGAGGGTCCCATGAACATCGGTGCAGAGCCGGTCGAGATGACACCCGCGAAGTTGTTCGCGTCGGCAAACGTCGCAAACCCAATAGTCACGAGCGAGCCAGCCAGGAAATTCACGTTACCCGTATTGTTGTTGCGGCCACCGAACGACACGACCACGTGATCGAGAATCGATCCGTCCGAACCCTGGCTAAACTCGATCCCGCGCCAGTAGAGCGGTGTCGTGACGTCGATGGCGGTGAAGGTCACCGGATCATCGGCCGTCCCTTGGGCATCGAGGATGGCGTCACCCCCCTCCCCGACGCGAAGACGTCGGTCCGATGCGAAGCGGAGCTCCGACCCGGGCTCGAGGGTCATCGTCGGAATGGGATCAAGCGGTGTCCCCTGTCGGAGCTCGATGTTGCCCTGCACGACGTAAGGAACGTCGTTGGCCGGCCAAGACGCACTCTGATCGACGGTGTCCCCGACCACCCAGATCCCGTCGTGACCAGCCGTCGCGGAGGTGTTGTTCCCAGCAAGCATGTTCCCAGTGCCGAACCGGCCGATGAAGTTCGCATGCATCCGAAGGCCGGAGAATCGCGAACCGCTCACAGCGTTGTTGTTGCAGTTCCCACCACAATGGGTCTCGTTGTAGAACACCATGCCATAGCCGTTGCTGCTCGTGACCACGGCATTGCTCACGGTCGGAGTCGCCGGCGAACCACCGAACGTCTCGACGACCAGCGCCGCCCGGGCTTCATTCGCGCCGAGTGCGGGATTCGAGCCGCCCCCATCGAGGACGGCGTGGTCTACACGGCTCACGCCGCCGACCCCAGGCCCCCGCAGACGAATGCGATTCCAATAGTCGACGCCCGGAGCGGGCGAGAAGACCACGGGGTCGTCCGTGCTGCCGTTGATCAGCAGACGGCTGTTGGTCATCTGAAGCTGACCGTTGAGCGGCATCTGCACCTGCGTACCCGCCGCGATCGTCAACGAGCCGTCCGTCACGTTCAAGGTTCCCGAGGGGCGAATCGGCTGTGTGGAGCCGTCGCTCGCCATCGGCTCGATCCAAACCAAGTCGCTTCCTGTCGCGGTACTCGCCCGAACGCGAAGAGGAGCCTCATAGGTATTCGTCGATGCCAGCAGATCGTTGAACCCGGAGAGGGCTGCGTCCACGGCGAACAGGGTTACGTCGAGCACATTGTTCTCGAAGGCGCTCACGCCAGCCGAACCCGCGAGGTAGATCGCCACCGATCCTGCATCGCTGCTCCGAACGAGGCAGTCCTCGATGATCGTCGGCTGAGCACCCGGCACGTCCGGATTCTCCAACCGAACTCCGCCACTCAACGCGCCCCGGAAGTCCTCGATGCGGACGTTCCGCAAGACGGTCCCCGCCCCCACGTTGTCGTCCAGCAGGACGCCGTCCCAGCCGCCGACCTCGCCGTTGTCAGGGACCATGCGAATCGGTGACTCGGGCGTCGCGGACGCCAAGAGGGTGCCTTCCTCCGTGTTGGTCGAAACCTGGAGACGCCGCCCCGGACCAAAGCGAAGCTCCGTACCGGGCGCGAGTGTCAGCACGCTTCCATTGCGGACGGTCAGCCCCTGACTGAGAAAGAACGGGACCCCGTAGTTGCGCCACCCCGCAACGGGGCGGCTCACCGTCGACGAGCGTACAAAGACCCGGTCCTCGGTGTTCCCGGTGAGAACGAGGCCGCTCCCAAGGGTCGAGACGTCGTCACCCCCGATCGTGATCGGTGACCGGCCGTTGGCCGTGAGCACGTTGTCCGAGAACCAATCGTTGGTGTCCGAACCCGCACCGCCCTGGGCGTAGAGGCCATAGTTGAGGCTCTCGCGAATGATCGACTCGCGCGTATCAGGGGCGGACCCGCTCAGGACTTCGACTGCGCCCTGGTCAGCCGCCGCATTCCGGCGACCACCATACTCAACAACCACGTTGCGCATCAGGTTGGAGGCCGTGATCACGTTCGAACCGAAGCGAAGGCCGCGATAGTGTCCGGACGGCGCCGGTCCCCCGACGTCCTGGAAACGGGTCAATACGATCTGGTCCCCGACACCAGGCTCACCGCCGTCCGCGATGATCGCGCCGGCGCTGTTGACCCCGATATCGATCCTGCGATTGGTGTTTCCATCGAACATCAGGACGGCCCCTGGTTCGACGGTCACGGTCACGCCGCTTTCCACCCGGACGTCCCCGGTCACGCGGTAAGGGCTGGCTGCCGCAGTGAGTGTGGTGTCCATCGCGATTGTACCGGAAAGGGTCGACCCGTCGGCTCCGGTCACGGTGAAGCGCTTGAGCAGCGCCGTGGTCGATCCCTGGTCGACGACGACATCGTAGACACCTGTCGGCCGCGTTTCGTCGATCGGTATGACGGCCGTCAACGTCGTGTCGTCGACGAACGTGGTTGTCAGCGCTTCGGAGAAACCC
>JBCCEK010000312.1:0-3983 GCA_039030295.1 Myxococcota bacterium
ACGGGCGTGATAGCCTCGAGCCCCGTCAGGATGGTGAACCATGAAGCACGCCACAGGGCGCGCCCTAGCCGTGAGCGAGGCGCATCGATGAAGACCACCCCGCACCTCTCTTCTGTGCTGGTCGCGCTGGCCCTCTCTCCGGCATTCCTTCAGTCGAGTACCGACTGCGGCGTCACCGGGGACGCGAGGTTGGTTGTTCTCGAGCTCGAAGCCGATGGTCTCAATCGAATCGTCAACTTCACGTCTGATGACCCCACTTACGATGTCTGGCTCGACGGCAGCCCTACCATCACATTGCGCGCGCAAGCGGTCGAATCAGGCGCCCGTCTGAGCTGGTCGTATGGTGACGACTTCGGTGCGCTCGGCCAGGGGGCGGGTGAGGCGACATTCCCCGCGGTGGGTTCGGCCACCAGCATCCGCATCTGGGTACGCACGCCTGGCGGTGCCGCGAAGAGCTACGACATCTTGATCGACCCAGCGTGCACGGGGAGTGAGTGCGACGACGGGAACCCTTGTACCGCGGACGCGTGTGACCTTGCGAGCGCGACTTGCTCATTCAGTGCGGCCAACGACACGGCGATCTGTGGCGTGCTCGAGGACGGCGCTTGCGCTGCCGGAAGATGTGAGAGGTGCTCCCCACAAAGCACCGGGCCCGGAGTCCTCAACGACAGCTATGTATTCGTCAACTCGCCGGCGGACATCGCCGATCTTGATGGGGTCTGGTGCTTGACGGGAAGCCTCAGCATTCGCGGCGCCTCCGCTGACGACCTGTCCGGCATGGAACTCCTTCGCGGGGTTGCAGGCGATGTCTTCATCCGCGAAACCTCGCTCGACTCCCTCGACGGGCTCGAAGGGCTTCGAAACATCGGTGGAGAACTTTGGATCCATGACAACCCCCTCCTTCAGCGCATCGACGCGCTTGGCGGAGCGTCGATGTTCGGCGACTACATCACGATCCAGGAAAACCCTGTTCTTGAGTCGCTCGAGGGGCTGCCTGTGCCCGCGGGGTTGGACAACGGGCTCGCCCTGCGCAACTGCGCCGGCTTGACCGATGTCGAGGCACTCAGCGCCTTGGAGCGCTCCAACTTGCTGACGCTCGTAAACCTCACATCGCTGACGGACTTCTCGGGACTCCGCAACGTCCGAGATGTCGGCACCCTCGGCATCGCGGGGCTCTCCATCGATGACCTCTCGGCGTTCGCGGGGGTCACCCGTATCGGCTGGCTTCAGCTGTCGAACCTGTCTCTGACCGACCTCCAGGGGCTTGGGTCAGCATCGGTCGAAGGCTTGACGGTCTCCTCCATGCCGAACCTCACGAGCCTCGTCGGAGCAGACGGCCTCGGGCCGTCGCTGACCTGGTTGATGGTCTCGAACAATCCCTTGCTGACCGACCTGACGGGACTCGAGCGAGTGACGGCGGTGACCGACCGCTTACTGATCCAGAACGGCCCGGCCCTCGAGAGCCTCTCTGGCCTAGAGCAACTCCAACGGGTGTTCATCGCCACGATTCAAGACAACCCCGCCCTCACGGACATGACCGGGCTGAATGGACTCCAACAGGTCGACGCAGAGATCGAGATCCGGGACAACGAGGCGCTCGTGTCGCTGGCCGGTCTCGAAGCCTTGTCCACGGTCGTCGGCGACATCTCGCTCTTCTCCAATGCGCTAGAGAACCCCGCCGGGCTTGCCGGGCTCACGCACGTCGGGGGGAGCCTTTGGATTGGAGACGGCGACCTCACCTCGATGGACGGACTCGTCGCGCTGCGCACCGTCGGGTCGCTCTCGCAAACCGGCGCCCCTTGGTTGACCGACCCAGGCACCTATCCGGCGCTCGAGAGTATCGGAACCTTTCACTTCTCGAACAACCTACGCCTCCCCCACTGCAAGGTCACGGCTCTCGTCGGTCTTCACGGAACCGAGTGCGACAGATGCTGGGGTAACAGCCTCACCAGCCCCGAGTGTGTCGTTTCGCGCGATGCACTACCTCCGGTTGGGTTGGCGACCCATCGTGACTACGGGGGATGGGGCGTCTTCGACGACTTCGACCCGAACCCAGAGCATCCGCAGATGATGGTCGAGCGAGACGCCGACGGAAACCCGATCGAGACTGCGCGAATGACGATGGAGTTCGTGTACACCATTCCGTCCGGCGCCGCGATCATGTCGGCGACGCTCGCCCTGCCGACACACGCCTCGGTGTGGGATCAGGTGTCATCTTTCGACGTCGTCGCCATCTCGTACGCTGGCGACGGCGTGATCACGACGCAGGATGCTCTCGAAGGCGACGAGTTGCCCGGGTTCGGGTTCGGTGTGGGGAGCGAGACCCTCACGGAGCTCGACGTCACTGATGCGGTCTCGAAGGCGCAGGAGGAGCGGCACGACTACCTCGGCCTCGTCATTCATCTCGACCAAGAGTGGCGAACAGGCCCCATCCTGCAGTCGTTGGAGACCTTCGGCTTCGATGCGGAGCCTCTTGACCGCCCGAGACTCATTGTCGAATGGCAATAGGCGTGGCTGCGGGCTTCGGTCCCGGGCTTGCGGGAGTTCAGCCTTGGCGGCTTCGACGCCGGTAAGCCGACGGACTCAGCTTGGTGTACTTTCGGAATGTTCGCCTGAAATTGGCCGAATCTGCATAACCGGTGGCCTCGGCAACCGCGGTCAACGAGGCTTCCGTCGTCTCGAGCAGTTCCTTGGCGACATCCACGCGCACGCGATCGATCGTCTCTTTCGCCTTGGGCGATTGGGTGCCGAGCAACCGACGTTGCAGTGTTCGGGGCGTCATCCCGAGAGCAGAGGCCACGGCCTCGACCGTCGGCACCTCGGGCAGGCGGCTTCGGACGATCGTCTCGATCTGGTAGGTCAGCGGGTAGGCGTCACGGCCTAGAGCGGAGCTCCGAAAGATGTTCTGCCCAGGAGAAGCTCGGTCCAACAGAGCGAACTTCGCGCACATCCGAGCCAACCCTGGTCCACGAACCATCTCGATCACTTGGAGCGCGAGGATGTAATGCGAGAACGGGCCCGCCGCGCACACCACGCTCCCGTCCACCGTCACGTTGGCGTCGGGTTCGAGCTTTGCGTTTGGGAACATCTGCATGAAGAGCGACTGAGCCCACCAGGTGACCGCGGCGCGTCGCCCCTCGAGAAGCCCGGCCAAGCCCAACACGAACACACTGCTGCAATGGCCGGCCACGATCCGACCGCGACCGTGATACTCGCGCACCAGTTCCGCGGGCTGACGTGCTTCCCGAAGGCGCTCGCCCATGCGATCGGGCACGGTCATGCATCCCGGGACGACGAGTACGTCCGGGTCTGCATCACTTCCGAGCACAGCATCGATCGGGATCGGGGTTCCTGTCGCAGCGCGGGGGTGCCGACGTCGAGGTCCGAGTATCCGGGTTTGCAACGGGTCGCTTGATTCCCCGGTGAGCGCTTGGAGTTGTTCGGCGATCGCGAACACGTCGCGCAGGCCGAGCACCGTCCCGGCATGCGCGCCCTCGAGCGCCAGTATCCCGATGTCGGTCATGTGTCGCAATTAGCACGAACAATGTCGTTTACGCCACTGCCGCCCGAACGGTCTTCTGCCTAGGGTCACCTTGCAACCCGAGGAAGGAACGACATGAACCACACGCTACCGCTTTCCGAAGTTCGAGCCGAACCGAATCGACTGTTGATTTGGGCGCTTCGTTTCAAGGTTGGATTCACGCTCGTGGCATGGGCGGTTCCGTTGCTCGTGCTGCCGGCGTCGGTGCTCGAGGGGTTCGTCGGGTTCGTTCCGGACCCGATTTTATGGGTTCGGCTTCTTGGCTGGGCCTACCTCGCGCTTTGCGTCGGATACCTGGGTGGTTTGCGGTCGGCACAGCGCGGGACGTTCCCGCGAGGCGTGGTGGCCATGGGTATCGTCAGCAATGGCGGCGCGGCGATCTTGCTCACGATGAGCCGAACGTTTGGCGTCGCTTCGCAACTCGACGGCCTCCCGGCCATGG
>JBCCEK010000313.1:0-3958 GCA_039030295.1 Myxococcota bacterium
CACGATGTCGATCGGCTCGTTGTCGAGCCAGAACGGCAGCAAGTCTTCGTAGTTGGGCGAATTGATGTCGCCCGACTGGCCGCCCGGCAGCTGAATCGAACACTCGACCCCGCTCGAAGGGGCCTCACAGACGAGCCGCATGGAGGGCCCCGCTGTCTGCACGTAGTCCTCCGATCCGCCGCGGAAACCGGGGTTCGCGACGTCGACGGTGAACAAGCCGCCATCGTTTGTGAAGAAGGGCTCGTCCCCGGGGGGGTTGTCGTAGTCAGAGATGCCGAATGCCGCGAGGCGGGACCCGAGGACGAGGCCGTGGATCCGGCCCCAGGCCCATTCGGTCTCGTCGTCGCCGATGTTGGCGACGAGAAAGGCACCCGCGGTCTCGAGGGCCGCGGCCATGATGTCGTACCTGGTCTCCTCGACGTCCTCGGTGGAGACGTCGTCCCAGTAGATATCACCGGCGTTGAGTTGGTCGGGGTCCACGATCGAGAAGAACGCCGCGTAGTTCGGCGGCCTCCCATCAGACACGGAGACCTCCCCGCCCGCACTCCCCGCCTCGAGCTCGTCGAAGACGATCGCCCGGTTGAGCTCCACTAGCGCGACGTGAAACGCGGCACATCCAGACGCCGAGGCAAGCTCGTCGGCGTCCGAGGTGAGCGGTGCGGTCACGTCCGAGCCGTCGAGGCCGGTCGGACACTCGTAGTCGGTCCAGCCCTGCAATGCGTTCACGACCTTCTCTCCGTTCGGCGTGAGCGTGGTCATGTCGCTCGTCGCGATCTCGAGGATCTTGGGCGTCATGTCTTCGCCGATGAGCGAATGAATGTCGCCGACCGCGGAGAGCATCGTGTCGGTCGTGTGCTGGCTCTCACCGTCGAGGAGGTTGACGATCTGGGCGTGCCGGTAGCCCGGTGCGGCGTCGGTCTGGAAGGGGGGGCCCTCGTTGGTCGGATCGCCATCCTGGAGCGCGCCGGTCATGTCGTTGTTGGCCGTGGCGATGTAGCCTTCCACGGGATTGGTAGCCTGGGGCAGCTCGTCGATCGCGAAGTTCTCTTCCCACTCGAAGAGCCCAGATGCGCCGTCGAGAGGCAGCCAGCACGGCCCATCGCCGTCTAAGCCGGTCGCCCAGTTCCGCTTCGGGATGCGATTGTACGGGTACCAGCCGACGTTGCCTTCGGTATCGATGACAACCCAGTTCTGGCCGATCGACGTGCCGAGCTCGACCGCCTGCCTGAACTCCTCGACGGTGCTGGCCTGGGTGAACGCTGTCGCTGCGTCGGCGTCGGTATCGGTATCACTCCCAGTCCACCGGTAGGTGATCGCCGTGCCGGCCTCGACGTCGATCTCGCGAACGGGTCCGTGGTGAGGCGTGAACAGAAGCTCGAACTCCTCGGTGGTCCCGTCGTTGAACTCGACGGTGAAGGGGGTTCGGACGAACTCGACGACGTCGTCTCCGTTCACCACCCCGATCGGCTCGCCGCCTTCAAACGCAAGCTCCTCGATGTAGACGTCACTGAAATCGAGGACGGTGGTGGTCGCACCCCACGCAATCGTGTCGGTCTGACCGAGAACCATCCAAGGAATCCCAGGGAAGGTCACACCGGCCGCCCGGATGTCCCCGTCGCCATTGGTTTTCGCGTCGAGGAGCGCGAGGTACCAGGTCATCGGCTGTTCCATGCCGAGGTGAGGGTCGTTCGTCAGGAGAGCGTTGCCGGAGGCGCTGTTCGAAGGTGCGATCACCCAGTTGTTGGACCCGACGTCGTCTCCAAGGACGAAGTCTCCGCCCCAAAGGCGAGCGACCCCTCTGTCGGCCTCTAGCTTCTTCGAGAGACTGCGAAGTGCGGGCAGCGCTCGGGTGTAGGGCTGATAGGGGAGGAGTCGCTCCTTGGGCACCGTCACGCCGGCCGCCGCGATCGACGCGGGCGGGGCTGGAAGGATGGTCGAGCTATTGATGGGCCGACGGCTGTAGAGGTCCGAGAAGATCGCGTCGTCGCCGATCTCTTCTCGCGCGATGCCGTTGTCGATCTGCGCGGACTCGTCGAGGGTGAGCTGCGCCAGCAAGAGCGCGATCGACGCGAGGCTGTCGCTCGGCGTCCACTCCGGAATGTCGTCGGCGGTGTAGTCCAACAGGACATTGGTGAACTCTCGTGGAAAAGTGGCTCCGTTCGCACCCGTTCTCACGTCGGAGATCCACTGGTTGACGCCGACGGCGTACGCTTCGAGAAGCGCACGACTCTTGTCGGACGATTGCTCGAAGAGAAAGTCCTCGACCGGCTGACCTTCCCGTGTCGAGTAGAGCTGGCGGCTCCGAGCGGCCGCGGCTGGAATTTCGAGCGCCCTCGCGATCGCCGGCGCGACGAGGTCCGCAAGACGGCCCGTCGGAAGCCGTCGCCCGAGGTCCATCTGCACGAAACGGTCGAATGCGTGGTAGTAGCCGAGCGTCATCGCGCAGTCTTCGTCGGTCGCGCAATCGGCACTGAGGACGCCGTACTGGTCGAAGTACGCCGTCGCATTCGGGGGCCACTCCGAAGTGTTGGAGCCGCCGGCACCGCCGCTGCCACCAGTGCCGCTGCCGTCACTGTCATCGCCGCAACCGCTGGCGGCTAGGGTCAACGCCAATACGAAAAGAACTACTGCACGCATCTCAGACCTCTTTCGAAACGATAAGAACCGGCAGACCATACCCGTTCTAGAGACAAATCCAAGCCGCTATGCCACGCGGTACTCCGGTACTGATCGTCTTGGTGGTGGACAAGCGAAGAGGGTTCCGCGCTAAGGTAGTGGGATGTGCGGCATCGACGCCGCGCGTCATAGACTTGAGGAAACAATGCGAAAAACGTGGTTGGTGTGGGCGCTTGGGGTTTTGGCAGGTTGCGGAAGCACGACGATCCCGATGGCGCCAAACCCTTCTCCGCATTTCGGTGCCGTCGCCGACAGCCTCCAGCTCGGTGGGACGGTGTACGCATACGTCGACATCGACGGCGACGCCGAACGCGCGGCTTCGTTTCTCATGTCGCTTGTGGACGGGGTCCCCGGCGCAGGAAATGCGAGTCGCGCCGAGAGCCGCAACCCACGCCAGCTCGCGCGCGATGTGGGGCTTGCGGACGTCGACGCGATCGGCATGAGCTCTTACCGCCGAGGCGACCTCTATCACAACCGTAGTTTCATCTACCGCACGGGGCCACGCTCGGGCGTCCTTGCGCTCTTTGGGGGCGACGCGGCCGCATTCGAACTCACCAACGTCTCGACTCCCTCGACCGATTTCATGTGGGAGCAGCGACTCGACCTCGGTGCGCTCGTCGACGTCGTGCGCGCGCTTGGCGCGCACGGAATCGGCCCGTCGCCCGCATCGATCGACTCCGCGCTCAACGAATCGGTCGGAGGTCTCGACGTGACGTTGGGTGCCCTCTTGCAAAGCCTCGAGCGCGTCGGCGTCATGTTGGAGTTGGACGAGTCGCGCATCCTTCGCGTGCCTGGAAGCACACTCTGGTTTCCGTTCACGAACTTTGTCTTCCAACTGGACGGGGTCCGGGGTTTGGTCGATGCGTTGGAGCGCCGAAGCGTGTTCGACCCGTTCTTGAGGTCGCAGTCAACGGCCGAACGGCGAGTGATCAGCTTGGGCATTCGGCTTCCCCCTCCTTGGAACGCCTACGACCCTCAACTCGTCGAAGACGTTCGCTCAGGCCGAGTGTACCTAATCAGCAATCCGGCGTTCCTCGAGCGAAGCCTGTCGAGCGCCGAACGGGTCACCGGAACCGACGACTACGAGACCGCCTTTGCCGAGCTGCCGACGCAAGGCAATGGCATGCTCTTCATGTCGCGTCAGCTCACTCGAGAGCTGCACGGCCTTCTCGATCGATGGGTGAACGAATCGGGGGCGAGTCTCGGGACCTCGTTGGCGCGTTTCTTCTTGCCGGACGGTGGTCTTCCCGTGGGCTGGGTCGCGCAGAACCGCCCTGATGGC
>JBCCEK010000314.1:0-3944 GCA_039030295.1 Myxococcota bacterium
AAAACGAGCCAAATGACTCGCCCGCGCGCGAGGAGGGTTCAGCGGCACCATGAGCCTCACGGAGTTCGCACTCGAACGACGCACGGTCACCGGCACGCTGATCGTGATCCTGATCTTCGCGGGCATCAGCGCCTACGGAGACGCGCCGCGACAGATGGACCCGGGGTTCATCATCCGCACCGCCATGATCACCACGTACTTCCCGGGGGCGAGCCCGGAACGCGTGGAGCAGCTGATCACCGACCCGATCGAAAAGGCGGTTCAAGAGATCCCCGAGCTCGACTGGGTCAACAGCGTGAGCCGCACCGGCGTATCGGTCATCTACGTGAACATCCGCGAGGAGTTCAAGACGATGCGACCGATCTGGGACGACCTCAGACGCAAAGTCGACGCGGTCAAACCGGACTTGCCAGAGGGGATCGACGGGCCGATCGTCAACGACGACTTTGGGGACGTGTACCCGATCATGTTCAGCATGACCGGCGACGGGTTCTCTTACAAAGAGCTGAAAGAGATCGCCGACGACATTCGCGATGAGCTCTTACGTATCCCGTCGGTCGCCAAGGTCGACATCATCGGCGCGCAAGAGGAGCGGCTCTTCGTCGAGTACAACAACGCTGTGCTGAGCGAGCTCGGCATGACGCCGAAGTACCTCAAAGACTACCTCCAGCAGCGCAATATCATTCAGCCTGGTGGCGAGATCGACGTCGAAGACGAATCGATCGCACTCGAGCCGAGCGGTAACTTCAGTTCGGTCGACGAGCTCAAGCGCACGGTGTTGCGCCTCCCCAACACCGACGATCTCGTCTATCTCGAGGACGTCGTCGACATCTACCGCGGCTACGAAGACCCACCAGAGGGGCTCGTCCGTCTCGACGGTTCGGAGGGGCTCACCCTCGCGATCTCCATGGCCGAGGGTGGCAACCTCATCGACCTCGGGGCGCGCCTCGAGGACTTCTTCAAGTACGTCGAGGAGCAGTACCCCCACGGGATCGATTTCTACCGTACGTTCTTTCAGCCGACACTCGTCGAAGACAAGGTGAACGACTTTGTCGAGAGTGTGCTCCAAGCCGTCGCGATCGTCCTCATCGTCATGCTGATCACGCTGGGGCTTAGGACCGGCCTGGTGGTCGCCACCCTCGTCCCAGCAACGATGATCATCGCCATCTTCGTGATGAGCCTCTTCGAGATTCAGATCGACCAGATGTCGCTCGCCGCGTTGATCATCGCGCTCGGCCTTCTGGTCGACAACGCCATCGTCATCTCCGAGTCGATCATGGTGCGAATGGCAGCCGGCGAAGACGGCGTGTCGGCAGCACTAGGGTCCACCAAGGAGCTTCGCGTTCCCCTGTTGATCGCGTCGCTCACCACTGCCGCTGCGTTCCTCCCGATTCGGCTGGCAGAGTCCGCAGTGGGTGAGTACACGGGCGTCCTTTTCTCCGTCGTGACGATCACCCTGCTCATCTCGTGGGTTCTCGCACTCACGATGATTCCGCTTCTTTGCGTTCGGTTCCTCAAGCCGACGCCGATCGAGGAGCCGTTCGATTCGAGGTTCTACAAGGCGTACCGGCGCACCATCATGACGGTGCTGCGGCACCCCGTCATCAGCATCATCGTCGCGGTGGTCGGCTTTTTCGCGGGGATTCAGCTCTACAGCTTGGTCCCGCAGCTCTTCTTCCCGAACCAAAGCGGCAACTTCTTCGTAGCCGAGTTCACGCTTCCGCCTGGTACGTCGATCCAAACCACCGAAGCGATGATCGAAGACATGGACTCGTACATCAAGAGCGACTTGATGGCGAACGAAGACAAAGAGGGGATTGTGCATTGGGCGTCGTTTGTCAGCGCGACCCCGCCCCGGTTTACCCTGGGTTACAACCCCGACGCCCCCAAGCCCCGGTACTCCGAGACCATGGTTCACACCACATCGGCCGATGTGGTGGACGACATCATGGCGAAGCTCGAGTACTACATGACCGAGAGATACCCCGACGTGAGGCCGTACGTGCGGCCCCTCGGGAACGGGCCACCAGTCACCAAACCGATCGAAGTGCGCATCTCCGGCAAAGATGTGAACAAGGTGTTCGAGATCGCGGACACCGTGAAGCAATGGCTCAACGATCGACCGGACACGCGAAACGTCGGCGACGACTGGGGACCGAAGGTCAAGAAGCTGTTCATCGAAGTAAGCGAGGACCGCGCCCGGCGAGCCGGGATCGCCAACGAGGACGTGGCCACCTCGCTCGAGACGTTCTTGAGCGGTTACGAGACGACCCAGTATCGCGAAGACGACAAGGTGATCCCGGTGGTGCTTCGGTCGGAGGCCGAAGGGAGACGTAACATCGACCGGCTTGCAACACTCAGCGTGTTTGCGCAGGACGGAAGCTCGGTGCCGGTCACCCAAGTCGCGACCGCCAACCTGGAATGGGAGTCGTCAGAGATCCTGCGGCGTGACCGATACGCAACGATCACCGTCGACAGCGACACGATCGACAGCGTCACCCCGTTTGAGGTTATCGCAGAGCTTGAACCTTGGCTCGAAGAGCAGAAGAAGGAATGGGGCATCGGCTATCGGTACGAGTTTGGCGGCGAAGTCGAGGGGTCCGGGGACGCCAACGCGTCGATCGCAGCCAAACTGCCCATCGCGGGGATGGTGATCATCATTCTGCTGGTTTGGCAGTTCAACTCGCTCCGAAAGCCGACCATCGTCATCGCGACGATTCTGTTCGCGCTCGTCGGCGTCGCCATCGGCCTCGTGACGATCGACTCGTTGGGGTTCTCAGGAGGCTACTTCGGCTTCATGACGTTGCTCGGGATCGTTTCGCTGGCGGGTATTGTGATCAACAACGGGATCGTTCTGATCGATCGCATTGAGATCGAGATGAACGAGCACGGCCTCGAGCCGCCGCACGCCGTCATCCAAGCTGCGCAGCAACGTTTCCGTCCGATCATGCTTACGACGGCGACCACCATAAGCAGCTTGATCCCGCTCTATGTGGGGGGCGAAGCGATGTGGGAGCCGCTGGCGATCGCGATCATGTTCGGTCTTGCGTTCTCGACCCTGCTCACGCTTGGTTTCGTGCCGTTGATGTACTCGCTGTTCTACCGCGTGAGCTTCAAGGGCTTCGTCTACCCTGGCGATGAACAGGCCTCGGCATCATAGGCTTCGGCAGGGCGAAGCAGGTTTCCGGACGGCACCGCAGCCGCCAGCGCGTCGAAACACTTCACGGCGAGGGGTGCCCGACTAGACCGAACACCTCACAACTTGGTAGGCTCCCAACGATGAAAGTCGCGGCCCCTCTGATTGCACTCGTGGTCTACATCTCGGCATCGGCTTGCGACGGCGGGCTCGCGCCGGAGCCACCGATTGGCGGCACCACAGGCACCGGGGCCATCGGGCCGATTGGCGGGACGCTCGGACCGGGTGGCACCGGCGGGACTGGCGGCACGGGCGGTACCGGTGGTACGGGCGGCACAGCGGGCGTCGGCGGCATGTCGGGTGCCGGTGGGACTGCGGGCGCAGGTGGGATGCCCCCGTTCCTCTGTGACATCGGCACTGGTGGTATGGGCGGCATGGGCGGTATGGCGGGAATGGGCGGCATGGGCGGTACGAGCGGCATGGGCGGCATGGGCGGCGGCTTCATCGGAACCGCCTGCATCAACCCAGACGACCTCGAAGTGATCGACATGACGGTCCGCAACTTGCGTTGGGAGGCGGCGCGCTGCGCCACGATCACCTGCGCGGCGATCTTCAACAGGCAGCAAGAACTGGTCGACTGCGTGACCCGATGCGTTCAGCGTTCCTCGACACCTTCCGACCAGCTCTCAGACACGTGCGGCTGCTGCTACGGCCGGCTCGCCTGGTGCGCAGGCCAGCTCTGCAACCAACAATGCGCGTCCACGGCCAACGCGTGCACCGAGGCTTGTCGCGGAGAGCTTCCCTGCGC
>JBCCEK010000315.1:0-3911 GCA_039030295.1 Myxococcota bacterium
AGCATCCTCGCGCCCCAAAGCAGGTGGTCGAGCTTCTCGAACCAGCCCCGGTAGCTTTCGACATCGCTCACCGCACGGAACTGGCCGAGACGAGTCGCGATCGACTCGCTTCGCTCTCGGGTGACCCCTTGGTTCAAGGTGACCTCGAGCGACGCGGGAAAGACCTCTTTCGGCAAGCCGCTCAGGTCGGCGCCAACGTCGGCCTCTTCGAGAAACGATGCTTTGGCTTCTTCGGGGCTCACGTGGTGCACCTCGGAGATGTCGCTCAGGCCCTCGAGGACGACCCGCAGCTGCGCAATGTCTTGCGGGTCCGCGTCGTCTTTCAGGAACAACGTGATGCGTCCGCTCTGCCCCCAACGTGTCGCTGCCGCGTCCAAGTTGGCCACGCCAAGCAGGGTCGCCCCTAGACACAGGAACGCCACCGCCAAACTCGACACCGCGACGATGTAGAGTCGCTTCTCTTCGCGAAGTCCCCGCCTCGCTCGTGTCATCGCGCTCTTCACGTCCATCGTGTCACCCCACCAGTGTGTGAATGCCGCTCCCCGGCCAGTGCTTGAGCCCCTGCTGTGCTTCGACCACCCGCCCTTCGTCGATGGCGATGAGCCTGTGGTCACGCTTCGAGATCAGCGAATGATCATGCGTGGCAAACAACACGGTCGTTCCGGTTGCGTTGATCTCTTCAAACAAGGTCAGGATATCGATCGCAAGATGCGGGTCGAGATTGCCTGTCGGCTCGTCGGCGAGGATGAGCGCCGGCTCTGGAACGATCGCGCGTGCCACGGCAACGCGCTGCTTCTCGCCACCGGACAGATTACTCGTCTGCTCGTCGCCCCGCCCGTTGAGCCCTACTCGCTCGAGCGCTTCGGCAACGCGCGATCGAATCAACCGCTGCGGCATCGAGAGGATCTCGAGGGCCACCGCGATGTTCTCGAAGACGGTCCAGTGATCGATGATCCGGAAGTCTTGGAAGACGATCCCGAGGTTGCGCCTCAAGAACGGAATCGAGTTGTCGGTCAGCCGGCCGATGTCACGACCGCAAAACAGAACGCGACCCTCGTCGACTCGGAGCTCACGATAGATCAGCTTGAGGAGTGTGCTCTTGCCAGCACCGCTTGGACCGGTGATGAACGCGAACTCCCCGCGCTCGACCGTCAGGTCCACACCGCGAAGGGTCGGCTGGTCCGGGCGGAAGTACTTGTAGACGTCCTCGAGGACGAGGATCGGCTTGGCCAGCTGTGGCTGGCTCGCGCGTGTCCCCGCGCGGAAGAATGGAAACGGGCGTACGACCTTGGTTCCCTGCATAGAACCCCGCTAACCCGCCCGCGTCGAACGGGGCAAGAAATCGGCCAAGAATCCGTGGTTGCCGCTGGCCATTCGGCGGCTAGAGTCGGGCTGACGATGGGCACGGGCGCGGTCGAGTACGAATCGGCAGACCAAATAGGGGTCCTGACCCTGAATCGGCCTGAAGAACGAAATGCGATGAGTCCAGAGCTCCTCGACGCGTTCGCGGAACAAGTCGAAGTGGCCCGAAACGACTCAGAGATCCGCTGCCTGGTGCTGACTGGGCGGGGGCGATGCTTCAGCGCGGGGGCGAACCTTCGGGCGTCCCTGCAGCGCGAGGACCTCGGTGGTCCCTCCGAGGAGGCGTCCTATGCGATGTATGAGCCCTTTCTCCGCGTCCTCGATCTCGAGGTTCCCGTGGTCGCGGCCCTCAACGGGCACACCGTCGGCGGCGGGTTCGGCCTCGCCTTGCTCGCAGACATCCGGGTCGCCGACCAGGATGCCAAGTACGGAGCCAATTTCGCGCGCTTGGGGATCCATTCTGGGTTGGCCATCAGCTACACGCTCCCGCGATTGGTCGGGCCGGCCGTGGCATGCGAGATGCTCTTCACGGGGAAGCTGATCCGCGGGTCCGAGGCGAAACGCGTAGGGCTGGTGAGCCACGCAGTCGGCGCCGAGGAGGTCTTGCCAACGGCGTTCAAGATCGCGCGCGCGATTGCGTCGTCCGCCCCGCTCGCCGTCCAGCAGATGAAGGCATCGATCAGGCGTGGCCTCGGCTGGGAGATCCGCGAGGCCGCGATGGCCGAAGCGGCCCTGCAGTCGGCAAGCCTTGCGACCGACGATGCCAAGGAAGGAATCGCGGCCGTGCTCGAAAAACGAGAACCTGAGTTTCGAGGGCGTTAGCGCTAGGATCGAAACAGCACACGATGGAGGAGGCACCCCAACTACCGCTCTCGCTCGACCAGGTTCCGGAAGCCCTGAAGCGCTTCGCGGATCCGAACGGGCCGGGCCCAGCGCGGATGATGGCCGCCAAGGGAATGGTCCCCGTCAAGGGCGCGGACCTCGTGCTGATCCTGACTCAGTTGTCCGCCGATTCCGACGCGGGGGTTAGCGACGCAGCGAAGGCCACTCTCGAAGGTCTCCCCGAGAACGTGCTCCTTCCGGCGTGCAAGGCCGACCTTCCGCCGGCCGTGCTCCACGGGGTGGCGGTCCTCTTCCGCAACAACGACGAAGTGCTTTCGCGGTTGGCGTCGAACCACACGACGAGCGACGCGACGATCGCCCACATCGCGAGTCACTGTGTCGAGCGCATCACCGAGATCATCGCCGTCAACCAGCAGCGCCTGCTCGGCGCACCGGGCATCATCGAAGCCCTCTACAAGAACAAGAACACCCGGATGTCTACGGCCGATCGGCTGATCGAGCTCGCCGCGCGCCATGAGGTCGAGCTGACAGGGATCCCGATGTTCGACGAGCTCAAGCGCGAGATCCAGGGGCAACTGATTCCCGAGCCAAGCGAGGAGCCGCTCCCAACCGACGAGCTCTTCAACCAGGCGCTCGCCGAAGACGACGACCGTGACGCGGTTGAGACCGACAGCATCGACGGCACCGAAGAGACCAAGGAGGAGTTCGTCCCACTGCAGTCGAAGCTTCGAAACATGAACGTGGGAGAGAAGATTCGGATGGCACTCCTCGGCAATGCCGCCACACGCTCGATCCTGGTGCGCGATCCGAACCGCATCGTCGCGATGGCGGCCATCTCCTCACCAGCGATCAGCGAAAGCGAGGCCAAGAACGCATCGCAGAGCCGAGAAGTGTCCGAGGACGTTCTTCGCTACATCGGCAACAAGCGCGAGTGGCTCCGGAGTTACGAGATCAAGCGCCACCTCTGCAACAACCCAAAGACGCCGCTTGCGATGTCGATGGGCTTCTTGAACCACCTTCGCCGAAACGACCTTCGGACGCTTGCGCGAAGCCGCGGGATCCCAGGCCCCCTCAAACAAGCGGCGAAGCGTCGCGCCAAACAGTTCGACTAGACTCACCAAACCATGGGATTCTTCAAGAAGCTGTTCGCGGCCGACCCGGTGGCCCTCCAAGAGAAAGCTGATGCACTCTTTGCGGATGGGGACTTTGGGCCGGCGAAACTCGCCTACGAAAAGGCACTCGACGCGACCGATGCCGCGAGCCGACAGGGCCTCGAAGAGAGGATCGCGCAGTGCATGGACGGCATCGCACGCGACCGCATCGCGCAGGCCAAAGACTACCTCGCGCGCCGCGAGCTCGAGCTTGCGAGCGATGAGCTCCAGGGGGCCCTCGAGGTGGCGGCAAGCGAGACACTCGTCGCGGAGGCCCAAGGGCTGCTCGACAACCTAGAAGCCGAGGACGCCGTCGAGCAGGCGGGCGCTGAGGAGATGACCGACGAGGAGCGGCTCGCGGTCGTCGCCGGGCACTGGGAGGAAGCCCAAGCCGACGAGTACGAGACCTATGGACAACCGCTCTTCGATGCGCTGGTACAGATGCAGGCTGGGCAGGTTTCATCGGCGCGAACCGGGCTCGAAGCGCTGGTGGGAGCCGCCCCGGAACCGCGATACCTTTGGCTCGAGGTGGGCCGCGCGCGGCTCTTGAGTGAC
>JBCCEK010000316.1:0-3897 GCA_039030295.1 Myxococcota bacterium
CCGATTCGCGTTGGGACACGTGGCGCGTCTGTGAGTTCGCCGAAATCCTCGGGTTCTACGGGCTTCAGTACTGGTACACGTGGCAAGTCAGCGTCCTCGGCCTCGGTCCGATCTGGATGAGCCCGAACCAAGCGATCAAGGAGCGGGCGGCGGCCGCCCTCGAGGCCGGCGGCATCTTCGCTTTCGGGCTCTCCGAAAAGGAGCACGGCGCCGACGTCTATTCGACAGACATGGTGCTCACGCCGACCGGCGACGGGACCTTCACGGCAAGCGGCAGCAAGTACTACATCGGGAACGGGAACGAGGCTGCCATCGTGTCCACCTTCGGTAAACGATCGGACACTGGCGACTATGTGTTCTTCGGAGTCGATTCTCAGCACGACAACTACCGGCTCGTGAAGAACGTGGTTGCAAGTCAAAACTACGTGTCCGAGTACGCACTCGACGACTACCCCGTCACCGAGGCCGACATCATCGCCGAGGGCGAGCACGCTTGGAACAGCGCTCTCAACACCGTGAACATCGGAAAGTACAACCTCGGTTGGGCCTCGATCGGGATGTGCACGCACTCGCTCTACGAGGCGATTCATCACGCGGCGAATCGGCAACTGTACGGCATGCACGTTACCGACTTCCCTCACGTGAAACAGATGTTCACGGACGCATACGCGAGGTTGGTGGCGATGAAGCTCTTTGCACTTCGCGCGTCCGATTACATGCGCGTCGCGTCACCGGAGGACCGCAGGTATCTCCTCTACAACCCGATGGTCAAGATGAAGGTCACCACGCAAGGAGAAGACGTGATGAACCTTCTTTGGGACGTCATTGCCGCCAAGGGGTTTGAGAAGGACATGTTCTTCGAGCAGGCAGCCGTCGACATTCGCGCGCTCCCGAAGCTCGAGGGCACGGTCCACGTGAACATCGCGCTCATCGTGAAGTTCATGGCGAACTACTTCTTCGCCCCTGGTGACTTCACCGAAGTGCCCATGCAGGACCAAGCGGCGAATGATGACTTCCTGTTCGACCAAGGCCCCACCAAGGGGCTGAGCAAGATTCAGTTTCACGACTACAACATCGCCTATGGCAGCCGAGACACGCCCAACATTGCCGTGTTTCGTGAGCAGATCGACGCTTTCAAAAAGATGCTCTTTACTGCCGCGCCAGACGAGAACCAGCGCAAAGACATCGACTTCCTGCTTGCAGGTGGCGAGATCTTCGCGCTCGTGGTCTACGGGCAGCTGATCCTCGAGAACGCAGCGCTCTACGACGTGTCCGACGATGTCGTCGATCAGATCTTCGACTTCATGGTTCGAGACTTCTCCCGACACGCCCTCAGCCTCTACTCGAAGCCGTCCGCGAGTCCGGCGCAGATGGAGTCTTGCCTCGCCATGATCCGCAAGCCGGCGCTCGACGAAGCCCGTTACGAGCGCGTGTGGCAACAGGTCCATGCCCTGAAGGACGAGTACGAGATGAATCCGTGAGTCCTCACGCGGACTGATCGACACGAGTTCAAACCGCAAGACTGCGGAATCCGCATGCGCACTGCGGAAACCGCGGTCTAGGAATCTTCTCTCGAGCGCGCCGCGTTGCGAAAGACGACAGCGCCCCGGTGGCATGCGCTTTGCCTCAGGGAGTGTTGGGTCGTCGAGGCGCAGTCTCGAGAAGGAGAACTCATGGAAGTATGCAATCGAACACGCCGTTCGGCCGCGGTTTTGGCCGTCGCCGCGGTCGCCGCACTCCCGGCGTGCGCGCCGGGCGACAACCAAGCTGCGGGCCCGAGCTTGGGTCAGGAGGGAGACCGCGACGAGGTCTCGGTCGTGCGTGGAATCAACCGCAGGGGGGATGGAGACGGCCGCCGCCGGGGTCGCGACCGCGGACCCGAGTACCGAAGCATCGACGGGTCCGGCAACAACCGCAACGACCCATCATTGGGCGCAGCGGGAACCCAGCTCGCACGATGGGCGCCGACCGACTACGCGGACGGAACCTCCGCGCTCGCCGGTCCAGGTCGTCCGTCGGCCCGGGCGATCAGCAACGCGGTCGTCTCCCAGATTGAGTCGATCCCAAACCCGACCGGGGCGAGTGATTTCCTTTGGCAATGGGGTCAGTTCCTCGACCACGACATCGACCTGACGGACGCAGCCGAGCCCGCGGAGCCGGCGCCCATCGCTGTGCCCGCGGGCGATCCCTTCTTCGATCCGAGCTCCACCGGCGACCGGGTCATCGAGCTCAACCGTTCACTCTACGATCGCTCGGTCGGTGACGATGAACCGCGACAACAGCTGAACGAACTCACCCATTGGATCGACGCGTCGAACGTCTACGGCTCCGACGACGAACGAGCCGACGCCCTTCGACGAAACGATGGGAGTGGCAAGCTGCGCGTGAGTGAAGGCAATCTGCTTCCGTTCAACGAAGTCGGCTTGCCCAACGCGGGAGGAGACTCGCCCGATCTGTTCCTCGCCGGCGACGTGCGCGCCAACGAGCAAGTGGGTCTGGCGGCCATGCACGCGCTTTTCGTGCGGGAGCACAATCGACTCGCCCAGGGTATCGCCGACGATGACCCGCGCTTGTCTGACGACGAGATCTATGAGCGAGCCCGCCAGGTCGTCATCGCTCAGATGCAGGTGGTGACATACGCCGAGTTCTTGCCGGCGCTGCTCGGTCCGGACGCCCTTTCGCCATACCGCGGTTACGACCCCGGTGTAGATCCCAGCATCAGCAACCTGTTCTCGACCGCGGTCTATCGCCTCGGTCACAGCATGTTGAGCAGGACTTTGCTACGTGTCGATGCGACTGGCGAGACGATTCAAGAGGGCGACCTTCCGCTACGCGACGCGTTCTTCGCGCCGAGTCGCCTGATCGAAGAGGGTGGGATCGACCCGCTGCTGAGAGGCCTTGCGGCACAAGAGTGTCAGCGCGTCGATGTCCAAGTGGTCGATGACGTTCGGAACTTCCTCTTCGGGCCGCCGGGGTCCGGCGGGTTCGATCTGCCGTCGCTCAACATCCAGCGCGGTCGCGACCATGGCTTGCCGGACTACAACACCACGCGCGTCGCGATGGGTCTTGCCCCCAACGCGAGTTTTGCAGACATGACCTCAGACCCGATCGTCCAAGCGCGTCTCGCCACGGTGTACGGCAGTCCAGACGAGGTCGACCTGTGGGTCGGGGCGCTCGCGGAAGATCCTGTCAACGGTGGCCATGTCGGCGAGCTCGTGTTCACGGTCCTCAAGCGCCAGTTTGAGAACCTGCGTGACGGTGATGCCTTCTGGTACGAGCGCTTGCCTGACCGGGTTCGGGACGACGTCGAACAGACGCGCTTGTCCGACATCATTCGACGCAACACCGAGATTGGGCCCGAGCTTCAAGACGACGTCTTCCGGGTGCGCTGAGCGCCCACCTTTTCGCCGAAAGGACATGAATCGATGAAAGCCAAAACCAAAATCGCCCTCACCCTCGCAGCAGGTGCCTTCTCGCTCAGTCTGTTCGCCCGGGCGCAGCCACCGGACGGGTCGCAGCGAGAGCGCAGAGGGCCACCCCCCGAAGCGATCGAAGCGTGTGTCGACTTGAGCGTCGGTGAGGCTTGCATCGTGGATACGCCACACGGGACCCTCGAAGGCGTTTGCCGTGAGGGGCGGCGCGGGAACGAACTCGTCTGCGTCCCGAACGACCATCGCGACCGACCCCCGCGCCGCGACGACTAGACTCGGACTCGGCTAGGTGATCCCGTAGCGCTTCAGCTTGTCATAGAGTGTTCGCTCACCGATGCCGAGCCGACTCGCAGCCTGCTTCCGATTTCCGCCAACCGCGTCGAGGGCGGCTTCGATCGCGCGCCTCTCGATCGCCTCGAGCGTGCGCGGCTGCTCTTCTTCGGCTTTTGCTTGGTCGATCACGACA
>JBCCEK010000317.1:0-3889 GCA_039030295.1 Myxococcota bacterium
GTTTGGGCCAAAGCCGTCGAACTTGGCGTTCCGCTCTCGATCCACTCGATGGGGATGGGGTGGGGGAGCCGCCGGTCGATCTCGAACTACGTCTACAATCACATCGGGCACTTCGCCGCCGCGATGGAAGCGAGCGCCAAGTCGCTGTTTCTGGGAGGCGTCACGCGGCGGTTCCCCGACCTTCGCATCGGCTTCCTCGAGGGCGGGGTTCAATGGGCGGTGAGTCTGTTCGCCGACCTCGTCGGGCACTGGGAGAAGCGCAATATTGAAGCGGTCCAGGCTTACAACCCCGAACGCTTGGATGGAGCCGCAGTCCTTTCGTTGATCATGACCCACGGCGCGGAGTTGCTCTCGCGGATCGAAGATCCGTCGCGGCTCCAAGAAGAGTTCGATGAGCTTCGAGGTGTTCTGTCCGGAAAGCAGGACCCGATGGACGACTTTGCGCACGTCGGTATCGAGCGCCCCGAGCAGATCCGTGATCTGTTCATCCCGAATTTCTACTTTGGCTGCGAGGCCGACGATCCCATGACCAGCACGGCCTTCAACACCAAGGCCAACCCATTCGGCGCGCAGCTCAATGCCATCTTCAGCTCCGACATCGGCCACTGGGACGTTCCCGACATGACGCAGGTCCTCGCCGAAGCGTACGAAGCCGTCGAGCACGGTTGGCTCACCTCCTCTGCCTTCCGCGACTTCGTCTTCACGAACGTTGCGCGCTTCTGCACAGATGCGAACCCTGCCTTCTTCGAGGGCACCACCGTTGCGGGCGACGTGCTCGCGCTCACAGAGTCCGCGTCTACGGAAGCACGGCCAGCTGCATCGCACCAACGCCTCGATCCCTAGCTGGGATCGGCGGCCGCGACTTCGCGGCGAGCCGCACCACCCGACGCAGCCACTGGTACCTAGAGGTGTGACGTTCCCGGGTCCGCCCACACCCTGAAGGGCGCGACTTGTCGATAGTGCAGCCGTTCGTAGAGAGCGCGCGCCATCGGAGTCGCGTGGAGAACGCTCGTGCGGATGCCGGCGCTACGGGCGGCATGGAGACCGTGCAGGGTGAGCAGGCTTGCGAGCCCGCGACCGCGTCCCGCCTTCGTCGTCGCAACGCCATAGACTCCCGCAACACCTTCATGACAATGAATGGCGGCCTTCGAGACCGGCTCTCCATCGAGATACGCGATCCAGAGCCGGATGCTTCCGCTCCCGACCGCTCGGCGAAAGATCGAGGTGAGGTACGGTGAACTCGCCTCCCGCTCGAGTCCATAGCGCCACCAGATCAGCTCGAGCCACGTCGCGGTGTCGGCGATCGTGGTTTCGTGCACCTCGATTCCCTCTGGAAGTGGTGGCAATGGCTCCAGGTCGTCGAGCTGCCGCACCATCCCCGAGAGCTCGTCTGCGAGTTTCAACCCTACGTCCTCGAGAGCTCGCTCGAGCCTGTCAGGGGCTGTGGGATGGACAAACCAAATCGCGGGGACTCCTCGCTCGCGAAACCCGGCCAGGATGTTATCCGCTTGCTCGACCAACGAAACGTCGCCTTCATCGAAGAACCGCCAGACGCCGTTGTAGGGTGGGTTCCGGACCGGCGTGTGCACGACGAGTCGCGTCTCGGTGTCGATGACTCGGCCGTCGCGTCCAGACCCGAGGTCGCGTCCGAGCGACCACAAGTTGGCCTCGAGCGCGCGCACTGGCTCCAACGGGGACTTGGCCACGCCGAAGTCTAGCGTATCCGCCCTTGAGCGCCGAACCGACTCGAGGCTCAGTGGGTGATACGAATCAAGTGGTGGTAGTTCCGCTCGCACGACCACTCCGGTGTTCGCGTCGGCCGTAGTCCGGCGTCCTGCGCGAGCTGGCAGAACACGTCCAACGTTTCGGGCTTGTCCTCCGCTCGCATGTGAGAGGCAATCGCCTCGTGTTCCTCTGGGTGAATCGCGTCCCACTCTTCGGCGATCCAGGCGATGTACGCCTCGAGGTAGTCCCTCCGAGACTCCGACGGCGGACGAAATGCGTCGTACGCCATCAACATGCCGCCTCGGTTCAGCACCCGACGCACGAACCGAAAGAAGTCCCGCTTCTCTTCGGTGGAGAGGTGATGAAGGGTGTACCCGCAGAGAATGACGTCGAATCGAAGTGGGGTCGTCCTAACGAACTCGAGTAGATTCTCCTGCTTGAAATCGAGCCCTGGGAGCAATCGCTCGAGCCGTGCCCGCGCCGAGTCGATGGCGGCTCCGGACTGGTCCACGCCGAAGTAGGTTCCGATCGAACGCACCTCGGCCAGGCGAGAAACGACCTCGGCGTCTCCGCACCCCAGATCGAGGACAGAGGGCGCGTCGGGGACCTCGCCGAGAGCGCGTTCGACGGCCTGCGCGATGGCGGTGTGCGCCATGTAGTCGTTCTCGACCACCTTTCGATACAGGCTCCACTCTGAGAAAATTCGATGACTTAGGGGTTCGGTACGAGTCATGGCTTCGCCCCCGGAACCTCTGGTGACCGTGGTTTATTGCACGAAATTGATTCGCGCTGCGGACCCTATTCTCGCAAAGCGAAGGAGAGTAGAGTGGGCTCGGAGGTCACAGCTATGCGGGTATCGCGCGCCGTAGTCTTCGTTCTCGTTGGCTTCGCGTTGTCGGCCTGTTCGGGCGACGGAAGCCCCGACGGTAACACCGTGAGCGAGTCGATTGGCGAGTCCGGGGGGACGGTCACCTCGGCTGATGGCCGACTTTCGATGAGCATTCCAGCGGAAGCCCTCTCCGAAGCCACAATGATAACCGTCGCCGCCACGAGCGATCCGGGCGCGTTCTACGAGGGCTTGGGGTACTCCTTTTTGCCGGAGGGCCTGACGTTCAACCGCGCGGTCACGGTGACGCTTGACCACGACTTGGAGTTGGATGATCCGAGCATCCTGCGGTTCGGGCGGCTCGAAGACGACGGGAGCATCGTAGACGAATCGGTCCTCGAGACGAGTGCCAACTCGCTCACGGCGGCGATCGACAGTTTCAGTGAGCATGGGGTCGTCGCGCGTACCGACCCAGACGACAACCCGCCCAACCCCGTGATGCAAGCCGATGGCAGGACCGTACATGTCTACGTGCGCGCGGCGAACGCGTTCACGGAGTTCGGCGCGAACAACAGCTTCACGCCACCTCCGTCATCCGACTTCGCAGGTCTGCACATCGGCCGCACCACGGAGCTCGATCCCAATCGTGGTCCCTACTACGTCCATGCCTTGTCGGGGCCGGCCAGAATGATCTGGTACCGCTATCCCCCGTTGTCGGACGACATCCCGGTCAACGTCTCGCGCATCGCGTACTTCGGGGATACTTCGATTCCGGTCCACCCGAATGGGAGCGGCGGCGGCGCGGGAGGGGCTGGCGGCGGTGGCGGCGGCCCGACCGGCGCCTGCCCCATCTCAGTGGTGGTAGCCGGGGCGACGATCGCGCCGAACACCGACGTACCCCTCAACAGCACGGCGCTTGTCAGCTCCGATACCACTTCTTGCGCGCCCGCCGGCGCGGCGACCGTCGAGACACGTTGGTTCGAAGTGACCCCAGCCGGCGGCGTCGACGAGCTCGGCAACCCGATTCCGGCGGGTCGCCAGACCGTCAACACGCCCGACAACATCCGGCACCGCTACTTGGAGCCCGACAGCAGCCTCGAGATTTGGGTCGGCTACTCGATCGTGTTGGAGGCCGAGACCTGGGCTGACGGCGCTTTGGTCGACACGTCCAGTGTTGCCCTCAACACGGTCGCTCCCATCCTTGCGACCCAACTCCGCCCGAGTATCAACGGCCGGATCAGCACCAACCAGCCGTTCGACATGGTCGTTGAGCGCGCCGACAACGGCGATCCGATCTCCGACAACGACGCCAGTACCTACGCGACCATCGAGATGGAA
>JBCCEK010000318.1:0-3872 GCA_039030295.1 Myxococcota bacterium
GCCGCGCGGCTGCGTTCGTTGCGCAACGCGCGCGGCTCGGGGTGGAGCGACGGGGGATCGAACCCCGGACCTTCGCACTGCCAGTGCGACGCTCTCCCAGCTGAGCTACCGCCCCAAGGGACGCCCGGCTTAGCACCTGCCCGGCTCATCGCAAGCCTGGGAGCCTCGAGGTTCACGGGCGAGCTTGAGCCTCAGAAGCGGCCCGCGGCTCCCATTTTTTGACCCCACGAGGGGATCTGGCGAATTGGATGGCGATGCGTGTCGCGGTCGTCCTAAGCCTTCTCAGTTTGGCGGGGTGTAGCCCCTACGACGACCTCCCTCTGTTCGAACTGTCGGCCGTCGAGCCCGATCAGATCGAGCCCGGCGGTGCCTTCCGGATCGACGGCGAGGGCTTTCCCCTAGGCTTGACGCCTACCGTGCGCCTCGACGGGGTTCTCTATCGCCCGGACGCACCGCCGCTCCCGTTCCACGCAGACCTGACCGCCGAGGTCGCGAACGAGTCGAGGGTCCACTGCCCGGTACCCGACGAGATCGTCGAAGCTCTCGGAGGTCGCGGGACCTTCGACGGCCAGCTTCGCCTCGCGTTCCGAGCAGCGAACGGTCGGCGCGACGTCTTCGCCGAACGAAACGTCGTCGTCGACTTCTTGCCAGATACCACGCTGATGCTTCGCCCGAACGACGAAGGTGGGGACGTAGAGGGCGAGATCGACGCGGACCATTTCGGTGTTGCGCTGTCGCGCGAAGAGTCTGGGTCCGCCGGAGTCCTCGTCGAAGCGGTCGTTCCCGGCTCGCCTGCGGCACTGCAAGGCCTTCGCCCCGGCGATACCGTGCTCGGCCTGGACGGGCTCCGCCTCCACAGCCATCGTGACTTCCTCCCCGACCCCACACGGACCGAATCGCACGTCTCAGTGTCACGAAAAGGACTCGCCGGGGTACACGCCCTTCGCTGGCCACACGATGCCGAGGTTCCACAGCGAACCCTCGTGACGCTGATCGCTGCGCTGGCGCTCGGCTTGTTGCTCGGCTGGCGCTCGCCGATGTTGCTCTGCCTTGGCAGCGCGAGCCGGACGCCCACCGCCGTCTGGCTCACGCGTTTCAGCTTGCTTCTCGTCTTCGCCGCGGCCCTCGCGGCCGGTCCCTTCGACTCGACCACCTCTTGGATCACAGGCCTTGGTGTCGTTGCGGTTCTGCAGGCGATCGTGGCCCGTCGCCGAAGTGTCGCGGTGGGCTATGCGTTCTCGTTGGCGGCAACGTTGACGCTCATGCTAGTCGGTCGCTCCGCGAGTCTCGGCGCGCTTGTCGAGATGCAGCACGGCAGCGTGTTCGATTGGTTCGCATTTCGAACGCCTGCTTCCACGCTCGCCTTCTGCGTGTACTTCCATACCTTGACGCGTCTTGCGTCAGAGACACGTCTCGCGTCCAACCTCTACGCCGCAGTCGCCGCCGTTCTGGGCGCGGGGCTGTTCTTGGGCGGCGGCGCGGGGGCACCCCCGATCGAGTCGATCGTGCTCGTCTTCGCCAAAGCGACCTCCCTCATGGTGATCGCTCGATGGGTTACCGTCCCGCCGAAGCTCGCGCTCGGAACACTCGCCGCCGGAGCCTCACTCGCCCTTGCCGGTTGGGCCGTCGGCGCAACACCATGGTTGCCCCATTGGGGCCCTCTGGCGGCCGGATGTATGCTTGCGCTCCTCCTGCGCGCAGCGGTGCCTCCGTTGCGCCGCCCGTCGGTGCCTTCGATCGCCTAGGCCGAGCCTAGGCCAGAATACGTGCTCAGCCGATCTGCTCGACGAAGTCGCGCAGCAGATCGCGTTGAGCCGAAGAAGGTGACAGGAACTGCAGCCCCGAGGCGAACGCGTCGGGTCCCGCGGGTTTGGTCCACCTTACCGAAGCGGCGCATTCGAAGGGAACGCGGTTGGCGTCCTCGATCCCGTCCTGCGTCAGGAAGAACCCAACCGTCACCACGTCTCCCACCTTCAGCTCGCGCCCGAATCGGATCGCAGCGCCTCCGGTGCTGAGGTTTCTTGTTTCGGCGTGGTGGGTCTGTCCCGAGATCGTGATCTCGCACGACACCCGAACCGGATAGCGGTCGACCCGACGTCTGCGCGGCCGAGGCTCGTTCATGGGTCCATCATGAGCACATTGGCCCCGCGTCTCCAAAAAGAGGGCGTTCTAGCCCGCGGGCCGCTAGGCGTGAGGTCGGCGCGAGCGACTCTGGGTGCGAACCCGGTCGGCTTCCCCCTGCAGCTCTGAGTCGTCCGGGGCCTGCCGTATCAGGTCGGCGTAGATCGCGAGTGATCGCTTGTAGTGGCCCTGATCCGCGAGGATCCGGGCCATCGTCCGGGTCGGGAAGGGTTCCTCGAACCGCGACGCGCTACTCGAAAACACGCCCGCCGGGGCCCGCGACGAAGGTCCGGAGGAGGCCGAGGTCGGTGGCGAGTTCGACGCGGGCGTCCGGAAGAGTGAGGGCGCCTCAGAGCGCGTTGCTGGAACCGCCGCCGCGGGCTCCATCGCGGGTGGAGCTTCTGGGGCTTCAGAGGTTGGTTCAGAGGTCGGCGGAGATGGCCTCGATGGCCTGTCCACCTCGAGCGGTTGCTGCGCACTCTGTTGAAGCGCCCGTTTCGCGAACCCGAGGACGCGTCCAAACAGACCGTTCGACTGGTCGCCGCTGACCTGGCCCCGGATCGCGTGAATCAGCTGTGCGCGGCTGAGCGCGTAGGTGTCCCTCACGCCAAGGCGATCCGCCTCTTCGCGAAGTTCAGCGGTCGTGAAGTTGTAGAGCTTCGTTAGATCCATCGAACCAGCTCGCGGTCGACCTGTTGTAGCGCGTTCTCGGCCTTCTTGCAGTCCCGTTCGATCTGCTCGGTGAGTTCTGTGACGCCTCCAAACTTACGCTCGCCGCGTATACGGGACACGAACCCCACGCGAAGGCGTTTGTCGTAGAGGTTGCCGTCGAAGTCGAAGAAATGCGGCTCGACGGAACGCCCCGCCGCGAAGGTGGGCCGTACTCCGAGGTTCGCGATGCCACGCAAGAGCGGTTCGTCTGGCTCGTCGAGCACCCGGGCCACGACGGAGTACACGCCGTCGGCCGGCAATTGCAGCGGCTCGACGTCGAGGTTCGCCGTCGCGAAGCCGATCTGGCGACCGCGCCCATCTCCTCGGACCACCGTTCCTGACGTTTCGTGCAACCGGGTCAGCATGAGCGCCGCGGCCTCGACGTCGCCCGTCTCGCGAAGCACGCGACGGATTCGCGTCGACGAGACCGGCGCACCGTCGTGCATGACTGGCTCGACCACTTCGACGGTGAAGCCGACTCGAGCGCCCCACTGTCGGAGCGTGTCGATGTTGCCCGCACGCTTGTGACCGAAATGGAAGTCCGGCCCGACCACGACGCCCTTGGCGTGACAGGCGTCCAGTAGGACACGCTCGACGAAGGTATCGGGCGGCGTCTTCGCGAAGTCGGTGTCGAACGGCAGGACAACCACATCATCGCACCCCGCCCCCTTCAACAACTCCACGCGTCGGCTCATGTTGGTCAGGAGAACCGGTGCTCGCTCCGGGGCCAAAATTGCGGTCGGATGCGGATCGAAGCACATCGCGAGGGTCTGCGAGCCGTCGGCGTCCGCGGCACGTTTCGCGGCGTCGATCAGCGCTCGATGGCCAAGGTGCACGCCATCGTGATTGCCAGGTGTAACGACAGAAGGAGCTTGGCGCATCGGTAGACGGGGAGCCCGCTCAGAACCCCTACAGTGCCACCGGAAGCACTTCAACTCGAACACGGTCGATATTCACAGTGGTGACGTTGGCCTTTCGGTGGGGTATGGTTGAAAACATGAGGAATTCGAAGGGGAGGTCGAATCCCGAGGAGGAGTCGC
>JBCCEK010000319.1:0-3854 GCA_039030295.1 Myxococcota bacterium
ACCAGTCACAGAAAACAAGTGTTTCTATTTCGCGAGCCTCCTGATAGAAGGACTCGCATGCATTCGACAGCGCAGAGGCAGCGCCGGCGAAAACCGATGTCTCGACAGGATGCGAAGGAGCACACCCGTCGTGCGTTGAAGCGAGCGGCGCTGAAGCTTCTTTCGCAGAGCAGCTTCGATGCGCTCAGTCTACGCGAAGTGACTCGCGAAGCGGGGGTATCTCCGACCGCGTTTTATCGACACTTCGGCGACACGGAGGAGCTGGGACTCGAGCTTGTGGAAGAAGCGTTCGGCACGATGCGCGCGATGTTGCGCGTCGCCAGGTCCGATCCGACGATGACCTCCAACGCGATCAACCGCTCGGTGGAGATCGTGACCGAGCACGTGGCCCATCACAACGACCACATGCGGTTCGTCTTGCGAGAGCGTCACGGCGGCATGCGGAGGATTAGGCAAGCGATTCGGAGGGAGCTTCGGCTCCTCACGGACGAGCTCGCGATCGATCTCGCGGCCTTTGAGGCGCTGACTGACTGGGGCGCCGGGGACCGACGCATGTTGGCCGACCTACTCGTAAGTTCTATGGTGACGGCGACCGGCGAGCTGCTCGATGCGCGTGGTGAGGTACAGCGTGAAATCGCCCAACGTGCGAGCAAGCAACTGCGATTGGTCGTGCTGGGTGCGTCCCTGTGGACCATCCCACCGCCGGCAAAGGAATAGAGAGACCGAACGATGGCACGCATGACCATACTCCAATCCTTGGTCGGACTCTCGCTACTCGTTGGTTGTAGCGGGACAGAACTCTCGCCGACACAGGCGGACACCTCCCTTGGCAGGGCAAACGGCTTCGCGACCGAAGAAGGTGTCGTCGCATTTCTTGGACTTCGCTTCGCAGAGCCGCCGGTAGGCGAGCTACGATTTCGCCCACCGGTCGCGATTGACGCTTGGGACACTCCGGTTGAGGCCACCGCGTTCGGGCCGGCCTGTCCGCAACCCGGCAACGCCTACGAGAACCAAAGTGAGGATTGTCTGACGCTAAACGTGTGGACGCCAGCGGTCGATGATCGGTCGCGCCCCGTAATGGTCTGGATCCACGGTGGGGGCTGGGCCTACGAGGGAACCGAAGATTCGCTCTACAACGGCGCGAAACTTGCGGCGCGTGGCGATGTGGTCGTGGTGAGCGTCGAGTACCGCCTGGGCGTTCTTGGGTTCAGTCATTTCGAGACGATCGAAGGTAGCGGCAATGCCGGCCTTCTCGATCAACTCTTGGCTCTCGAGTGGGTGCGCGATCACATCGGCGACTTTGGTGGCGATTCAAGCAACGTAACGATCTTCGGGGAGTCGGCGGGCGGCATGAGCGTGACGGCCCTCATGGGAATGCCTCGGGCCCAGGGGCTCTTTCACAAAGCCATCGCCCAGAGCGGGGCGGGGAGCACAGCGCGACAAGCGGCCTACGCCGCGGGCGTGGCGGACGTCTTTCTCGCCGCCGCTGGCGCTAGCGCCGTCGACGAACTCTTGCCCCTGACGACCGCCGAGATCCTGGAAGCGCAGAGCGTGGTTCTCGAGAGCGCCTTTCTCGAGGACATCCTCTTCGGGCCCGTCGTCGACGGAGTCGTTTTCCCAGAACCTCCGGTTCGAGCGATCGCCAACGGTTCGGCGGCGGATGTACCACTCCTGGCGGGTACGACGAAGGATGAGACGCGCCTGTGGATCACCTTTGCCGATATCTTGGCGGACATTCCCGTCCAAGCGGTTACGGCTTTCGTGCCCTCGGGGGAGCGCGCGCTGCCCGACGGCGTGACGATCGACGAGGCGGCCGAACTCTACGAAGGCAACCGCCCCGACGAAGGTCCGGGCGTGATCACGCACGCTATCGGCTCCGATATCTTCTTTCGAATGCCAGCGATCCGACACGTCGAAGCGCAGCTTGCTCACCAACCCGACCACACATTTCTCTACCGGTTCGATTGGGCGCCCCCCGCACCCCAATGGCCACAGTACGACTTGGGAGCGATGCATGGCGCCGAACTCGCCTTTATGTTTGGGACTCCCGAAGGCTGGACGAACGCCTACGGGACTGACGGTGTGCCGGAGGGACTCGTCGACCAGATGATGGATGCCTGGGTGGCTTTCGCGGAAACTGGTGACCCGAACCACGGGGGCATGCCGTCGTGGCCCCCGTACGACACGGTCGATCGCCCGACCATGCTCTTCGACACTAGCGACGACGAGCCGCTGAGCGCGATCGCAGACGACCCTGACGGCACCGAAAGGTCGTTCTGGGATGGCGTGCCTTTCGACGGCACCAAGCCTTTCGCGGCAGCAGAGGACCTGTAGTCCCTACTGCGGGAAGGCACTCTGCCTGATCGCCGAGTGACCGAGAGACCACGAAGTTCAGCTGTTCCTCGGGCGGGGGCGAGGCGAGCCTAGAGTCTTCGGGGGCTGCGTCTTGTCGTTCAGGGACGCGGGATCCGCGAGCTACTTCCTGGAAGTGACCATGTCGTCAGACGAACAAGACCAGTACAACCGGTGCCTGGCCGACCATCGCACCTTCACAAAGTCGATTGGACCTAGCGGGCAGCGACTGCATCACCGACGACGACTGCTGTGGCAGCACGCCCCAGTTGGGGATCTGCGTCGGCGGCACTTGCGCCCTCGAATAGTCCTCGCTTGGGCACCTCGCGAGTTCCTAGACACCGGCTCCCGCGTGATCAAAGGTGGATCGATTGGTAGAGGAGCCTCAATGCGATTGAACCGCGACATTCTGTGCATCTCGGCGGGCCTACTCTTGGTGAGCTACGGCTGCAGTTCGGGTTCAGGGCCCGGGGTCGAGGCGCTTCGGGTGGAGGGCAGCCTCGTCGCGACGCCCGGAGGCGACGGTGTACCAGCGGTCGCGAATCGCGGCGCCGGGCCGATCCAGCTCCGCGCGGTTGCGACGCTAGCGGACGGCGCCACTGAGGACGTGACGTTGGACGCCGAGTGGGCGATGGACGACTCCGCAGGAGCCACCGTCGATCAGGGCGTGGTCACGCCCATCGAGCCCGGGCGGAACGACGTGACTGTGCGCTACGAGGGCGTTTCGACCACAGCCCCGTTCTTCGTCGTGACACGTACTTCTGGAATTCCTCCGGTCACCATCGAAGGCACCGAGCTCGGCGTGATTCAGTTCAGCGGGGTAGGCGATAGCAAGCAGTTGGTGGCGACCACGCGCTTGCCCGACGGGTCGGTGCTCGACGTGACGGACGAAGTCCCTTGGATGTCCTCGAACCCTGCCGCGTTTCCGATCACCGAGGGCGGAGTGGCCGAAGCCCTCGTCCCGCAGGCTGCATCGGATGTGAGCGTCGTCTGGCGGAACCGCCGAGGCAGCGCGCTTCTCCAAGCGGGCGACCCCCTTCCCCAGCCCGTGAGCGTCACCGTGACGGCGACGCGGTTCTCCGTTCCGTTCTCCTGTGACAGCGCACTCACTGCCGACGGTAGAGAGGGAGACTTCACGTACGAAATCAACGTCCTTGCCCCAGATGGCACCTCGCGCGAGATCGATTCAACACCCGACTATCCCGACCCAGACCAGGCCGTTCTCATCGACATGGGAGACACCTTTGTCCTCGGCGACTTCACGACGATTGGCGTGCTCGATTTTCAATCGATCGAAGTCGAGCTGCGCGTCACCGAGTGGGACCGCGAGTTCGAAGACTTCGGGGACATCATCCCCGAGCCCGAGATGAACGACGCCTCTGTCCGCATGGTCCACCGTGGCGCCGACAACTTCGACGCAGGTCCACACGAGATCGAGATCGTCGGAAGCGAGAACTGCGAGATCGAGTTCGCGTACCGAATCGGCACCATGCGATAGCGAC
>JBCCEK010000320.1:0-3844 GCA_039030295.1 Myxococcota bacterium
GCTGCGGACCGCGCGCTCTCGCGGTTGAGCAGCAAGACCTGGGCGCCGAGCTTGGCAAGCTCGCGAGCGCAGATGTAACCGGTACCGCTTGTCGTGCCGGTGATCGCGACGACCTTGCCGGTCATGTCTTGGGTGTGACTGTCGATCACGCTCTTGAGGTGCTGGGTCTGGACGTCGCTCATGGTGTTGCCTTTCGTTGGGCTTACCGTAGCGAGACGCCGCCGTCAGTGCGTGCCTTATCCTCCGAAGGTTTTGCCTAATCGTCCTTTCGTCGAGATTCACCTCCCCCTGAGGCACCGTTACGCGCTAGTGTGAGCCGACCACGGGGAGCGGAATCCAAATGACGATCGCGAAACTGTCGGCACGGGTCAACACGCTCTTGGACAGCGATTATGGCTCGAAGGAAGAAACCTTGCCGGGCCTGTTCTTGCTGCGAGAGAGTGCTCCGACGGAGTTCGAGGCCACGATCTATGAACCCATCGTTTGCCTCATTCTCCAGGGCGAGAAAGAAACGACGGTTGGCGACCGCGTGTTCACCGTGTCCGAGGGCCACTGCATCGTCGTCAGCCACGACCTTCCCGTCATGGCTCGCATCACGAAGGCATCGCCGCGAACGCCCTACCTCGCGATCGTCATTCGGCTCGACCTCGCCGTCTTGCGAAGCCTCTATGACGAGGTCGGCGATACAACACTAGGGTCCGACATCTCGTGCTCCATGGAGGTTGCACCGGTAGACGATCCCACGGTCGACGTCATCGGCAGGTACCTCAATCTTCTGAGCCACCCGGTCGAGGCCCAAGTGCTCTTGCCGTTGGTGCGCAAGGAGCTGCACTTTCGGCTGTACATGTCTGAGTCTGGGATGACACTTCGCTCCCTCTTGCGAAGGGACAGCCACGCGAGCCACATCTCGCGCGCCATCAGCATGCTACGCGCCAACTTCCGGCAGAGCCTTGCGGTCGTTGACCTTGCGAAAGCGGTCGGGATGAGCACGTCCGCATTCCACAAGCACTTCAAGATGGTCACGATGACGACACCCCTTCAGTACCAAAAGGATTTGCGCCTCACCGAGGCGAGACGCTTGCTTCGATCGGGGCAGTCTACGGTTTCGGCAGCCGCATTTGAAGTAGGTTACGAGAGCCCATCCCAGTTCAGCAGAGAGTACACACGAAGATTTGGCGCGACTCCCAGCTCGGAGATCCAGCCATCGCTGGTCGAGCATACATCCGGTGACGCGTGGTTGGCATGAGGTGGCGCAACGGGCGCGCTCATCTTCGGTGGGATGGCCTACACGACTACCGACGCGTCGGAATATCCTGATCGGATGCTTGGCCTTCGAGCAAGAACGACACTTCCTCAAAGCGAGAGATCTTCTTGCCTAGGAGGGTGTAAACGCCGATGAACTTGGTCGTGGTCTCGTGGCCGTCAGCCCAGGTCGCGTGAAATAGGTGTACATCCGCGAGTCGATCATCTTCGGCAAGCACGGTTGTGAACTCGAACCGGCATCGCTTGAGGTCCGACCGGAGCGCACTCAGGTGGTCGTCGAACTCCGTTCGGCTGAAGATGGCACCATTGGTGACGTGTACGAAGTCCTCGGTGAAGTAGTCGTCCGTGACATCTCGTGCGGCGTTGGGCTCGCATACGGCGTCGTACAACTCCTGTAGAAAGGCTCGAGCTTCGACCCCGTTCATCTTGACCTGACTAGTCTGCGGGAGACGATTTGCAAGTGACTCGCGGTGGCCGCGTCGGCCTGCTTGGATCGCAGCCGGAGCTTCGACATACTGCGAAGGTGACCGTAGAAAGTGGATTGGTCTTTCGCCGTAACAACGGTTCCGCTCTCGTCGATCTTGGTGCGATCAACGAGGAGCTGGCGGAGATCCAGATGCGGGTCGTCCCTGTGGACCTACGGCCGCATCCCAGCGCGATACGGCAGCTGCTTTGTAAGCCTTCCTTGGACGCGGGGGAGGCGGAGAGAGTCAAAGCACACTTTCTGCTGTCGCGTGAGCGTTTGCTCGAGGTCATCCGCAATGCCGGGCGAGAGCCGCAGGTAGAGGAGGGTGGCTCACTCGAGACGCACGTGATGCCGCACGACTACAGCTATCCACAGCTCTTTCAGGTCGAAGAAGGTTCAAACTACGCCCGCTTTGATGCCTTTCATTGTAACTTGGCCGAGGATGGATCGTGCGCCGTCGACGAGGTCGCGCAGTTCCTAGCGGGAGGGCCGCACCATGTGCTTCACCTCACGCCCTCCGGGGATACGTTGTTGCTGACGGTGACGTGCCCAGGCGACGACGGCGGATGGCTGGTGACGTACTCGGGCGCGACCCCCCACAGTGGGCGGATCGGGGATGCCCGCATCGGCACCAAGGCTCTCGTGCAAGTCATCGGTCCAGCGCGCTGGACGATGGACTACGACGTCCCGCAGGGCCTTGAGCCGCCCGTCGCGTAGTCTGCGGCAGAGCATCGTGCCGTGCGCCCCACGTCATTGTCGGGCCTATCCGTTGGGGCCGCGGATCCTCGGGCGCAGTTTCTGATGTATGCTCCTTCGATGTGCTCGCGACTCGCAGCCGACGATGCCATCGGTACGACGTATCCGCGGGGCTGGTACCTGGTCCAGTGGAGTGAACGCCTGGCTCCCGGCGAGGTTCAACCCGTGCGTTACCTGGGTCGCGACTTCGTGCTGTTTCGGACTGACGCCGGCGAGGCCCGATTGTTCGACGCGCACTGTCCCCACCTTGGCGCGCACTTCGGCCACGGCGGCCGAGTCGAAGGGGACTCGATCGTCTGTCCCTTTCACGCTTGGCGATTCGACCGTGCGGGCGTCTGCACCGAGGTTCCCTACGCGACACGTGTTCCGAACAAGGCGAGAGTCCGTTCGTATGCGCTCCGTGAACACAGCGGAATGATTCTCGCGTATTTCGACCGACCGGGGAGCGCGCCCCAATACGAGGTGCCGCCGCTCGCCGAGTACGGCGATCCCGGTTGGACCGAGCTCGTGGTTTCGGAGATGGAGATCGCGACGCAGGCTCGCGAGGTCATCGAGAACATCGCCGACCGAGCCCACTTCTCCCCGGTCCACGATACGAACATCCACGCGTTCGAAGTCGAGGTGGACGGTCCGCGCGCGACGCAGAAGAGTCGAGTGGGGCGCTTCATTCGCGGCAAGGAGATGGTGGGCGACAGCTTCGCGACCTACTACGGCCCCGCCATCCAGTTCACGACGATCGCATGGGTCCACCCCACGGTGTTGATCAATGCGCACATTCCGATCGACGAAGAACGCCTCCTTCTTCGCTTCGCGGTCCTGATGAAGAAGCCGGAGGGAGCCGATGTCCCCCGTTCGGCCCTCCAAGTCCACATCGACGCGATGAGCGAAGGCTATCTACAGGACGTCACGATTTGGGAGAACAAGCGATGGCGCGACCAGCCGATCCTCGTAGACACGGACGGCCCCTTCGGCGCTGTCCGCCGCTGGTACGCATCCTTCTTTGACGCGCGCCCGTGAGCAGCGAGGCCTTCGCCACCAGCATCCCGCGTGGGGCTAGCGCGGAAATGGGTCGGTCGCGCTGGGGTTCTGCTCGAGAACGAGGTCCGTTCTTCGCGCGGCAGACCTAGTTTGGCGAGCCTCCGGCGAAGATCAGGTCGATCTTGAGCCGTGAGGCTGCATCGAACTGTCGGCCCGCGAAGTTGGCCATCAGGAAGTGGCTCCCGAAGTCGAGGTCATTCGTGTCGATGTCGAGCGTGGTCTCGTCTTGGTCGATTGCGATCCCGATGACATCAGGGGTCAAACTGAGGGACTCGATGAGGTAGCCGTCAACTTGGGCCGCAGCGAACGCGCTTGCCTCCC
>JBCCEK010000321.1:0-3780 GCA_039030295.1 Myxococcota bacterium
AGGGCGGCGGGCAGTGTGCCGCGGGCGAGGCGCCAGACGGTGACGGCAAGGGCTACGAGAGCGGCGGCGTAGAGCGCCCCGTTGCTCGCCAAGATCGACTCGCCGAGGTAGCCAAGACCATCACGGGCGCGGAACCCGCCAGACTTGGCCAACACGGTTCGAGGGAGCGCAGAGTCGAACCACAACCACCGAACGACAGACAGTGCCGCGGGCGCGGCGACGAGCCAAACGGCCGACTTTCGCCAACAATCCTCTCCGAATCGACACACCGTCAGAAGCGCAACGGCGACGCACGGAGCCAAGAGCACATTCTCTGGGCGGACCGTCAGGAAGAACGCGAGGGTCAGGACCCAAGCAAGGATGCGCGAAGGCCGAGTGGGCTCTGCCTCGTACGCCATCATCGCCAGGAGGAGGGCCGGTGCTGCTGCAGCGGCGAGCGATGTCTCCATTCCCGTCGTGACCCAGTAGAGGAAGCACCAGGTCGTCGCACAGATGGCGGCCCCGAGCAGCCCCAACGCCGTCCTTCTTTGGATCGGACCGGGCGCGATGCGCAGGCACAACATGTAGGTGAGCGCCACCGTGGCCGAGGCGAAGAAGAGACCTACGAGGTACCCCAGCAGCGGGAGTTCGATTCCGAAGGTCGCGTGGAGGAGGGCGAGCACGAAAACCATCGCCATGCTCGAACTCTGCTCGGCGGACTCACCGTTGTAGTTAACGTACCTCCCGGTCTCCGCCAGCTCCCGCGCCACGTAGAAGGTGATGTGACTGTCGTCATGCCCGCCCACGCCGACGACGGCGAATGACGTGACCCATGGCACCAAGCACAGCAAACCCAGCACCACCCACAGTGCCGCGGCCTGTACTCGCGAAAGAGCCTCGACTGACCGGCGCAACAAGCAACCCATAGCACGGGGAGATCCGACCCTTACCCCCCTGCACTGTATCAGTTAAGGTCTGGACTTGGGCGGCGCGGCATGGCCTCGAACGCGAGTTCCGCAGGCCCCAACACGTCGCCGATCGACGGACGACCGGCGAGGTTTCCAACTACGCTGCCAAACAAGCACGCTGAGGACTGTCTGAGCGGGCGAGGCCACGCATGCTGATGTGCGACCCAAGGCTTCGACAGGGCCGGCGCGGCATGGCCTCGAACGCGAGTTCCGCAGGCCCCAACATGTCGCCGATCGACGGGCGACCGTCAGGGTTTCCAACTAGGCCACCGCACAAGCACGCTGAGGACCTGTCTGAGCGGGCGAGGTCGTGCCGTGCCGGCCCTGTCGAAGCCGTCCCTCTTGCCAAAGCTCATCCGAACGCTCCAGGCCCGTCCTGTCGAAGCCGCCCCCCTTCGCGGGCTTGCACCTCCCACGCCCGCAAGCTACACGCCGTTCAGCTTCGGACCATTTTGGGAGGCAGTCCTTGCGCGAAGAGCTCGTAGCGTTAGCCAAACTTGCAGAGATGGACAACTCGGCCCGCGACATCGAGGCCGAGCTCAAGCAGATACCCCAACACCTCGACGAACTGCGCGCGAGCGTTCAGACCCTCGAGGGGATGTTGGCTCAGGAGCGTGAGCAGCTCTCCGCGGCCCGTGACCTGAAGACCGAGCAGAGCTCCGAGCTCAAAGAGCGCAACGAAGGGTTGCAGCGAGCGCGCAAGAAGGCCGCGCAGGCTTCGAGCATTCGGGAAGCCGACGCAGCAGAGCGCGAGATCGAGGCGAATCGCCGGTCGATCAAAGAGCGCGAAGAAGAGCTTGGGCGCATCGGTCAGGCCATCGAGGCGAAGGAAGCGTCTCTTCTCGAGCGGGAAAAAGACTTCGAAGAAGCCAAATCCTTGCTTCAGTCCGAGGAAGAGTCTTCGAAGACGCGCTTGACGGAGCTCGAGGGGCAGCGCGGCGTGCTCTTGAACGGACGGGACGGGTTGGTGGATCAGGTGTCGAAGACCACCGTGAAACGCTACGAGCGTCTACGCACCGGCATGAGTAATGTGGTGATCTTCATCAAAGACGGAACGTGCGATGCGTGCCGGATGGCTCTTCCAGCGCAGCTCAACATCGAGCTCCAGCGTGCGAACGAACTCCATCAGTGTCCGCACTGCCGTCGCATCATCATTCACAACAGCATCGTCGAAGATTAGTCCGCGCTCTAGACCACGCTGAGCCAACGATCGTTCGGGACCGACACGCCCTTCACGGCGTCGAAATACGCCTTCTGCACCTTCTCGGTGATCGGCCCTCGAGAGCCGGCGCCGATGGTGCGGTTGTCGACCTCGCGGACCGGCGTGACCTCGGCCGCGGTGCCGACCATGAACATCTCGTCGGCGATGTAGAGTTCGTCGCGAGAGACGGCGCGCTCTTCGACTTCGAGGCCCATGTTGCGCATCAGCGCCATGACGGTGTCCCGCGTGATGCCGATCAACATCGAGCCGCCTTGGGCAGGGGTCGCCACCTTGCCGTCACGCACGAGGAAGATGTTCTCGCCAGAGGCTTCGGACACGTAGCCCTGCGGGTCGAGCAAGATCGCCTCGTCGTAGCCGGCGGCGATGACTTCTCGCTTGGCCAAGATCGAGTTGACGTAGTGTCCCACCACTTTGCCTTTGGCCATGAGCGAGTTGACGCCAGGGCGGGTGAACGAGCTGACTTTGGCCGCGATCCCTTTGCTGAGGCCCTCGTCGCCGAGGTAGGCGCCCCACCGCCAAGCGATGATCGCCACGCGGGTCGGGTTGTGAGATCCGAGCCCCATGGCGCCATCACCCATGAAGGCGATCGGCCGCAGGTAGCATTCGTCGAGGCCATTGACGCGAACCGTCTCGAGGCACGCCTCGGTGATCTGCGCGGGGGTGTACGGCATCGGGAGGGTGCAGATCTGTGCCGACTCGAACAGACGACGGATGTGATCTTCCAGACGAAAGACCGCGCTTCGCCCGTCGGCGAGTTTGTAGCACCGGATGCCCTCGAAGACGCCGACGCCGTAGTGGAGCGTGTGCGTCAGTACGTGGACGTTCGCCTGCTCCCACGGAATGAGCTCTCCGTCGAACCAGATCTTGTCCACTTTATCGACCATTGTTACTCCTCGCATGCCCGGCTGGCTGGGCGTCGCGCGTTTGTAGCATAAATCCGCAATTCCGCTGAGTTGACGTGCTTCGGGGCATGGAGTAGACCTCGGCCCGCTTCAGGAGCCCGGAACGCGGCCAGCGTCCGGGCTTCGACGCACTTCGGTGGTGACCTTTGCTGTACTCATTGCTCTACATTCTGTTGCAACCCGAGGTGAGTGGCGGTCCAGTCACGGCACCGCCGGCCGGCGGTGGCGCGACACCAAGTCCGGTACCCGGATGCGGCGGTGGACCCATGGACCTCGCGCTCATCGTGCTGATGTTCGGGGCGCTCTACTTCCTGATGATCCGCCCACAGCAGAAGCGCGCCAAGGAACACGAAACCATGATGGACGCCCTCAAGAAGGGCGACGTCGTACGCACCAACGGTGGCATTCGAGGCGAGATCACTGCCCTCGACGACCGCGACGTCACCATCGAGGTTGCCGACCGAACCCGAATCAAGGTGTTGAGGACCCACATCGCGGGGCTCGATCAACCCCCTCAAGAAGAGAAGAGCTGAACGTAGGCGAGCATCATGGATCGAGGCTGGTATTTTCGTTTGGCGACCGTGGTAGGCGCGGCACTCCTGGGCTTCTTGGCCCTGTGGCCGAGTCTCGATCGCTGGTTGCCAGCGCCCGACATCGTCAAAGAGTACTTTGACAATCAGATCAACCCGGGCCTCGACATCAAAGGCGG
>JBCCEK010000322.1:0-3738 GCA_039030295.1 Myxococcota bacterium
AGGCTTCGCGCTTCCTCGAGGGCCTGCTGGGCGTCGTGCCATGACTCTTGGACGTTCTTCGGTTGGACGCCTTTCCAGGTCTCGTAGAACTCGTCGAGGATTCGGTGGTCGTCTGCTTTCGGGGGCTCGGGGTCTTCGAAGCCAACCGAGTCGACCCCGAGCGCGTCGAATACCAACACGGATTGGTATGCCGCAATGGACCGACCGCTCTCGCTCACGATCGTCGGCGGGGTGATGCCTGCCTTCTCGCACCCCTCTTGAATCCCAAACACGACGTCGTACGCGTACTCTTGGAGATCGTAGTTCATCGAGCCTCGGAAGTCGGTCTTGGAACCGTCGTAGTCGACCGCGAGGCCGCCGCCGACATCGAGGTAGCCCATCTTGCAGCCCATCTGCACGAGTTCGACGTAGATCTGCGCGGCCTCTCGCATCGCGTTCTTGACCGGAATGATGCTCGAGACCTGGCTACCAAGATGAAAGTGCAAGAGCTGAAGGCAGTCCAGCATGCCGCGCCCGTCCAACTCGTCGGCCACCTGGACGATCTCCGACATCGTCAGGCCAAACTTGGCGCGATCGCCGGCCGACTCGGCCCAGCGTCCGATTCCCTTGCTGCTCAGCTTGGCACGCACGCCGAGGCACGGCCGAATGCCGAGCTTCTCGGACGCCCTGAACGCCAACTCAAGCTCTTCAATGCGCTCGAGGACGATGATGACGGTGTTGTCGAAGCGCTGCGCGACGAGTGCGGTTTCAAGATACGCAAGGTCCTTGTAGCCGTTGCAAACGATGAAGCCATCCTCATCCTCCATCGCGGCGAGTGCGATCAGCAACTCTGGTTTCGAGCCGGCCTCGAGCCCAAACCGCCAGGGGCGACCCGACTCAACGATCTCTTCGACGAGATGGCGTTGCTGGTTGACCTTGATCGGAAACACGCCCCGATACTTGCCCTGGTACTCGTACTCAGCGATGGCGTTTTCGAAGCACTGGTTGAGTAGCCGAATTCGATCTTGCAGGATGTTCGGGAACCGGATGAGAAGAGGAAGGTCAAGCCCGCGTTCGCCGAGTTGGAGGGCAAGGTCGTAGAGGTCGATCGCCCGGTCGACGGTAGGGTCGGGGCGAACCTCAACGTGCCCTCGGTCGTTGATTCGAAAGTACGGCTCACCCCAGCCCTTGATCTGATAAAGTTTGGTGCTCTTCTTGACGCTCCAATCGCGCGGCTGGCCGTTTCCATCCATGAAGCCCAACAGCTAGCATACAGTGGAGCACAGGGCGCAGCGACGGGGTTCGTTGCCGGGTCGACCGTCCCGTGGTAGCCGAACCGCAAGGGGGTCGCCCATGACAGGCCGTTTGGCAGTCGTTTTGGTTTACGTTTTGCTTGCCGCCGGGTGCGCGGAGGCGTCGGGGAAGTCGAATCCGCCGGCACCTGAGCATGCCGAGGAGGCTCCAGCCCGGCCAGAGCCCGAGACGATACCGACAGCCGTGGCACCAGAGCCGCTTCCCGTCGAAGCGACACCGTCGGCCGCCACCTCGGACGAGTCCACCTACATGGACCTCCTCGCGCTCCTACATCTCGCGGATGTCTACGATGAGACGGGGCTCTTCGTCGACTTCGGAACTTCGAAGCGCCTCAAGTACACGAACGGCAACTGGAACAGCGGTTGGCAAGGCGAGCTCGACGAGGGCGGCGTCTCTGTCTCGACCTTTGGCAAGACCGCGCGGTTCTACGCGCCGATCGAAGACGAACGGCCGATGCAGCTTCGAATCCGCGCCAAGGCCTATGTGAAGGGGCCATGGATCACCTACCTCAACGGTAAGACTCTCAAGGAAGTCAGCGCCTCCCCTGCGGACGGGTTCGTCGAGCTCGTCGTTCCCCTTCCCGCCGACCAGACCAAACCCGGCGAGAACGCGATCCTCTTCCGAGCTACCAAGACGAAGCCCGTGCGCGGCAAGAACCGATCGTTCGCGGTGGACTGGATCCGTATCGAGGAGGTCGGCCAGGAACCACCCGGCGCACGCGTCGAGGTCGCGGGCATCAAGGTCCGCGACGAGACGCGACGCGGGATCCGGCTCCGGCCGGGCGCTCAAGTGGATTGGTTCGTCGAAGTGCCCGAGCGCGCAACGCTCGTGTTCGCCGGGGCTGGCATCGGCGGTGACGGCATCGTCGACCTGACGCTCACGAACGACCGCAAGGGAGACCAGAGCCGGCGGATCGACGTCGGTGCGCGATGGAGCCCGCTTCGCGTGTCGCTTGCGCCGCATCGCGGTCAGGTGGCAAGGGTTCGGTTCCACAACACCGGGAGCACCGAAGTGGCCCTCGGGGACCTCCGGATCGTGCACCAAACGGCCCCCGGCGGGACGGCCGGCAAGCAGGCGCGTAACGTCATCGTCCTGCTGATCGATACCCTTCGGGCTAGCAAACTCGCGATCTACAACGACAAGACCCGCGTCAAGACCCCCGCCCTCGACGCGTTCGCCGAGCGGGGAACAGTCTTCGAGCGCAGCCAGACGCCTGAGAACTGGACCAAGCCTTCGGTGGCGAGCGTGCTTACGTCGCTTCACCCGGCCACTCACGGGACGAAGCAAGATGCATCCAAGTTGCCGCGGTCGGCCCTGATGCTCAGCGAGGTCTACAAGAAGGCTGGTTTCGCGACCTCGAGCTTCATCGCCAACGGGTACGTCTCGAACGCCTTTGGGTTCGATCAGGGTTGGGACCACTACACAAACTACATCCGCGAACGCCGGAACACCAACGCGTCCAACGTATTCAGTGAGGCCGCCGCTTGGATCGAGAAGAACAAGGACAAGCGCTTCTTTGCGTACGTCCAAACGATCGATCCGCACGTCCCATACGACCCGCCTGCGAAGTACCTCGAGATGTACGACCCGAAGCCTTACAACGGGAAAGTCCAGAACCGGCGTACGCATCTGATGCTCGACGATGCGAAGAAGAACCCGAAGAAGTACGCGTTCACCAAGCGAGACAAGGAACGCATCGAGGCGCTACACGACGGCGAGATCAGCTATCACGACGAGCACTTCGGCAAGTTCCTCTCCAAGATCAGGGAGCTTGGTCTTGAGGACGATACGATCTTTGTCATCACGTCCGACCACGGGGAGGAGTTTCAGGAGCACGGCTCGTGGGGTCACGGGCATTCGGTCTATCAAGAGTTGCTTGGCGTCCCGCTCGTCTTCCGCTGGCCTGGATCGATCCCTGCGGGCGGTCGCGTCGGACCGGTGGTGAGTACGATGGACATCGGACCGACGGTCCTCGAAGCGACCGGCGTGCCGGTCCCGAAGGAGTTCGAAGGCCGAAGCCTTCTCGGTTTCATGCAAGGGGACTGGCCGATGGGACCCTACGTCGCCTTCAGCGATTTCCTCGACCATCGGCGCGTGATCCGAGGGGGCGATTGGAAGCTCATCATACGCGGCAACTTGTCACAGGTGATGTTCGACCTCGAGTCCGACCCTGGCGAAACCCGGGAGCTCGACGGCCGCTCGGCGCCGATCGCGCAGCGGTATCTGCGAACGCTGCACGGTCAGTTCTTGGGTGCCGCCGACCGCGGCACTTGGCTTGCGCCCAGCAAGGGCGGCGCGGTGCAGAAGAAGCTCGATCAAGAGAAGCAGCAGATGACTCCCGAGTTGTGCCGTCAACTCGTCGCGCTCGGCTACATCAGCGCCGAATGCGACGAGATGCTCAGCAACTGACGAGGGTCAGGTTTCTGACGCCCCACCCACTTTCGC
>JBCCEK010000323.1:0-3715 GCA_039030295.1 Myxococcota bacterium
CGGAGCTAACTGGCCGGGACAGCCTCTCCCAACACCGACGACGGACCTCGGTCGGTGGCGCCGGCCGCCGTGAATTCCAAAATGCCGTCGTCGACGGGGCCCTCGAGCGTCGTCTTTCGATCGACCTTGTAGTTCTGTTCGGCACGCCACGGGAGCTGCTTTCCACGCTGCGGCAGGATGTGTACCGACCGCTGGAAGTACCCTGACGAGAGGTCGACCGGCGTGTCGAGCTCGATGCCTGGCTCGAGCCGCGGCCGGCACTCGGTGCTCCCCTTCTCGTCCATCATGTTGAGCACGTTGCAAACGTATTGGCTGGTGATTTCAGCGCGGAGCGTCCAGGAGGCGTTCACGTACCCCACGGTAAAGGCGAAGTTCGGAACGCCGCTGAGCATGGCGCCTTTGTATCCGACGGTTTGGGACGGATCGATCACCTTGCCGTCGACCTCGACCTCGGCGCCACCGAAGAGCTGCAACGTGATGCCGGTCGCTGTGACGATGAGGTCTGCGTCGAGCGCTTCGCCGGACTTCAGCGCGATGCCACGTTCCGTGAACGACCCGATCTCATCGGTGACGACCGAAGCCTTGCCCGCCTTGATGGCCTCGAACAAATCACCGTCGGGCACCATGCAGAGACGCTGATCCCAAGGGGGGTACTTCGGATTGAAGTGCGTCTCCACGTCGTACCCCGGCTCGAGCGCCTTTCGCGCGCCGCCCATATAGAGCCGCCGTGCGAACCCTGGGAAACGCCGAGCCATGCGATAGAACATCATCGTCAGGAAGATGTATTTCCAACGAAGCAAACGATAGGAACGCTTCTCGCCGAGGAGCCACTTGAGGAGACGGTCGATCGGATCGGCCTGCGGGACCGACGCGACGTAGCTCGGGGACCTCTGCAGCATCGTGACGTGTTCAGCCTTCTCGGTGAGCGCCGGGACCAGCGTCACAGCTGTGGCGCCGCTCCCGATGACGACAACACGCTTGCGGTCGTAGTCGATGTCGTCGGTCCACTGTTGAGGATGGACGATCGGCCCACCGAATCGCTCGATACCCTCGAACTCCGGCGTGTACCCCGCATCGTATCGGTAGTATCCGGTACACCCCCAAAAGAAGCTGCAGGTGTACTCCTCGACCTCGCGTGTGTCGGCGTCCCGCACTTCGACCGACCAGCGGCTCTTGGCGCTCGAGAAGCTCAATCGTTCGACCCGCGCTCCGAAACGAATGCGCTCGCGAATCCCGAACTCATCGACGGCGCCGTTGAGGTATTCGAGGATCGCGGGAGCGGGAGCCATCGCCTGCGGTTGCTTCCACGGGTAGAACGAGAACCCGAAGGTGTACATGTCGGAATCGGACCGAATGCCCGGGTAGCGAAAGAGGTCCCAAGTCCCGCCGATCGCCTCCCGCGCCTCGATGACCGCAAACGTCTTGTCGGGGCAGTGCTTTTGCAGGTGGTATGCGGCGGCAATGCCGGAAATCCCAGCGCCCGCGATCAACACATCCACATGCCTTGTCATGAGGCCTCCATCGGCTCGAAGCATAGCCCGACGCCTCTGATCAACCACCTTGGCCTACCTCTGTCCATACGTATTGTTCCAGGCGCATTGGTTGCGATCGAGCCCCGCGGGCGCCCGTCGAGGACCCCCTTCCCAAGACCCCCGAGCCTCGGGTATGGTCGGAGCTTCTCTAAGCCCGAGAGAGTTGTTGTGAAAAGCCCGTTTTTGAGCCTGAGCAGGCGTGCCCTGCTCGTGGCGATGCTCGTGCCGAGCGTCGCCATGAGTTGTGAGCCGCTCGACCTAATGCAAATCACCATCGACCGAATCTCGCCCGACTCGGACCTGGACCCCGCAAGCGTTCCCCCGCCCGATCCTGGAGAGCAGCCGACGGCGACCTACCGCAGCATCGACGGAACCGGCAACCACGAGACCCACTACGATCTGGGAGCCGCCCACACGACGTTGCGCCGCCTGACGCCCACCGATTACGGCGACGGGATCTCCTCGATGGCAGGCAACGGTCGTCCATCCGCTCGCGAAATCAGCAACGCCCTTTGCGCCGATTCGGTCCCCGGACCGAACGCGTTGGGAACGAGCGACTTTCTATGGCAGTGGGGCCAGTTCCTGGACCACGACATCGACTTGACCGAGGCGCAGAGCCCGGCCGAGCCGATGCCGATCGCAGTCCCGATGGGGGACCCGTGGTTCGATCCAATGAACAGCGGGGCGGCGGTCATCAATCTGGACCGCTCGATCTACCACCCCGGCACCGGCACGAGCGCAGCGTTCCCGAGACAGCAGGTCAACGAGATCACGCACTTCATCGACGCATCGAACGTGTACGGGTCCGACGCCTTGCGGGCCAACGCCTTGCGGACGAACGACGGCACCGGTCGACTCGCGACAAGCGCGGGTGACCTTCTCCCGTTCAATGTCGGCGGGCTTCCGAATGCGGGCGGAACCGGGCCCGACCAGTTCCTCGCCGGGGACCTGAGGGCCAACGAGCAGGTCGGGCTGTTGGCGATGCACACCCTCTTCGTTCGAGAGCACAACCGGCTCGCACAGGAGATCGCCGCTTCGAACCCCGCGATGATCGGAGAACAGATCTACCAGGAAGCACGGCGGGTCGTCGGGGCCCTCATGCAGGTCATCACCTACAACGAGTTTCTTCCCGCCCTCCTCGGCCCTGACGCGCTGACCCGCTACCGCGGCTACCAATGGAGCGTGAGCCCGGCCATCGCGAACGAGTTTTCGACGGCGATCTTTCGGTTCGGGCACAGCGCGCTGAGCCCCACGTTGTTGCGCCTCGATGCAGCCCTCGACCCGATTGCCGAGGGCAATCTTCCGCTTCGCGACGCCTTCTTCCGGCCCGACCGACTCATCAACGAAGGCGGCATCGACCCAATCCTCAGAGGCCTCGCGGCCCAAGCACACTCGCCAATCGACACCGAGGTGGTCGACGACGTCCGCAACTTCCTGTTCGGACCACCGGGGGCAGGCGGCTTCGACCTCGCCTCGCTGAACATCCAACGCGGCCGCGACCACGGGCTCCCAAGCTACAACGAAGCACGCTGGGCGCTCGGGTTGATGCCCCGCAGTAGCTTCGCCGAGGTAAGCAGCGACCCGAACACCGTCGCGCGCTTGGCTTCGGTCTATGCAAGCGTCGATGATATCGACCTTTGGGTCGGGACGCTTTCCGAAGACCCAGTCAACGGCGGCCACGTCGGAGAGCTGGCATTCGAAGTCATCACGCGGCAGTTCGAAGCCCTCCGTGACGGGGACCGTTACTGGTATCAGAGCGACGGCTTCTCCATGCAAGAGATGATCGACCTCGGTAACACCACCCTCGCAGACATCATCCGACGGAACACATCGATCGACACGGAGATCGGCGACGACGTGTTCACCACGAACTGACGGAAGTCGCCCGTGGGCGGTTTGCCGCCGAGCTACTTGAGGATCTTCGCGCTCTTGATGTAATCGAGCTTCGGGAAGTACTTCTTGAGGTAGGCGTTGCCTTCACGCTGCATCACGGCTTGCGATGGGCCCTTTCCCCCTGGGGCGCCCTCCCCGTAACCACTGTACAACGCGTCAACCGCCTTCATGTTCTTGACCTTGCCAAATGGCGCGAAGCCCATGGCATCGAGTTGCGTGTTGTCGACGAGGTTGATGTAGAACTGTGTCGTTCGAGAACCTGGGCCCGCCATCGCAAAGGTCACCGTTCC
>JBCCEK010000324.1:0-3713 GCA_039030295.1 Myxococcota bacterium
CCGCCCCGGCCGGGACATTAACCCGGTCGGGCCCGTGTGCCAAGTCCCGGCACCGGGCTCCGAAAGGTAACCCCATAGGGTTACTTGACGGTGACCTTCGCGCCCGCTTCCTCGAGCTTCTTTTTAATTTCTTCGGCCTCTTCCTTGGAGACCCCTTCTTTAACCACCTTTGGCGCGGCTTCAACCAACGCTTTGGCGTCCGCGAGGCCAAGCTGCGTGATCTCGCGAATCGCCTTAATAGCGTTGATCTTCTTGGCACCCGCGTCGGTAAGCTCGACGTCGAATTCGGTCTGCTCTTCGGCGGGTTCCGCCGCGCCACCACCAGCGGGGCCCGCCACGGCCACCGCGGCCGGTGCTGCCGAAACGCCCCACTTCTCTTCGAGCTCTTTGACCAAGCTCGCAACTTCCATGACGGTCCAGGAGCTCAGTTCCTCGACCATCTGTTCTACGTTCATATTTGCCATCGTTGACTCTCCGCTAACCGTGCGTGCGACACGGCTAAATCTGTTGGGTGCTTACTCGCCGGCTTCCTGACGCCGTTTTGCGTCGAGGACCAAGGCGAGGTTTTGGGCCGGCGCGTTGAGCTGGCCGACCAGGTTCTGCATGGGCGCCATCAGCTGAGCGAGCAGCGAGGCGCGCACCTCGTCCTTGCCCGGAAGCGAGGCGAGCTCCTTCTCGACGCGCTTGGCATCGAGAACTTCACCGTCGAGGAGGCCGCACTTGACGACCAGCTTCTCCGGTTGGTCTTTGGGTTGGAGCGTATCTGCATGCTCCTTCCTGAAAGTCTTGATGACCTTGGCCGCGGCCGACGGGTCTTCGAAGCTCCAAGCGATCGCGGTGGGCCCGACCAAGTTGTCGGTAAAGGCCTCATTGCTACCGAGGTCCGATCCCTCGAGCGCTTTTCGCACGACGTTGTTCTTGATGACGCGGTATTCGACACCGGCGTTGCGGAAGCGCGCACGGAGGTCCGTGATCAACTCGACATTCACGCCGCGGAAATCGACCAGAACGGTCGCCGAGGCATTGTCGAAGCTCGTCCGAACCGAGTCGACCTGCGCTGCTTTTTCTTCGCGGTTAAGGCCCATGACTACGCCTCCACCTCTATAGTACCGGCGTCAATCCTGATGCCGGGGCCCATGGTCGAACTCAACGTAACGCTTCGGAGATAGGTCCCTTTTGCCGCCGCTGGCTTCGCTTTGACCAGCGCGCCGACGAGCGACCGAACGTTGCCTGCCAGCTGGTCTTCCGAGAACGACTTCTTGCCGACCTGCGCATGCACAATGCCGGCTTTTTCGACACGGAACTCGACCTTACCGGCTTTCGCCTCGCGGACGGCTTTGCTGACGTCGAAGGTGACCGTGCCCACCTTGGGGTTCGGCATGAGGCCGCGCGGGCCGAGGACGCGGCCGAGGCGGCCTACCTGGCCCATCATGTCCGGGGTGGCAATGACCGTATCGAACTCGAGCCAACCCTCGTTGATCTTGGCGACATAGTCATCGCCGCCAACGAAGTCCGCACCCGCCGACTCGGCCTCGGTGACCTTCTCGCCCTTAGCGAACACCAAGACGCGGTTGGTCTTGCCGGTGCCATGCGGAAGCACGACGGCGCCACGGACCATTTGATCGGCATGCTTGGGGTCGACGCCCAGGCGAACGGCGACATCGACCGACTCGTCAAAGTTGGCGAACGCCAGCTCCTTGACGAGGGTGACCGCCTCGCTCAGCTGGTAGCGACGGCTCCTGTCGGGCTTCTGAACGGCAGCCCCGCGCTTTTTTCCGGGTTTCATGAGTCTCCTTTGCGACGACGTGAAAGCCGCCTACCACCAGCTGGGACCCTCGGTGGTGCAGGGGAGCGAAGAATCGCTCGCGGTTCACTCGACGAGTTCGACCCCCATGGAACGTGCGGTACCGATAACACTCTTCATGCAAGTCTCGAGCGAGCCTGCATTGGTGTCCTGAAGCTTGGTCTGGGCGATCTCCTTGACCTGGTCCATCGTGATCTTGCCGACCTTGTCCTTGTTGGGACGGGCCGATCCAGACTTGAGGTTGAGCGCCTTCTTGATCAACACCGCCGCCGGCGGCGTCTTCATGATGAACGTGAAGGAACGATCCTGATAGACCGAGATCACGACCGGGATGATCAGTCCGGCGTCCTTCTGCGTCTTGGCGTTGAACTCCTTGCAAAACCCCATGATGTTCACACCATGCTGGCCGAGCGCGGGCCCGACGGGCGGCGATGGATTCGCCTTGCCGGCAGGAAGCTGCAACTTGATCTGTCCGATGACCTTTTTCATGAGCGGAGCGGCGAGTTCTGCCTCAGGGCACGAAAAATGCAACCCGATTTCTCCCTTTTCATCCCGGGGTCACTCCGCCCCCCCAAAACCCCCGTCAATTCAACGTCATAGCCACCGTACCGCGAAAACCGGATCTCGGCGCCATGAGCACGCTGATCGCCGCCATTGGCGCGAGGGATCGGTTTTCGCGGTGTCAGCGCCAAGCTCCTGGAACCATTGGTGGATCGGTGGGTCGGAGTGACCCCGGATCAGTTGCCGGCAAACGACGCCGACGGCGAGTGGGCGCTACCGCATCGGGTTTTCGCGGTGCGATCGCCAGGCGACTGGAATCGTTGGGGATTCCGGGGGCCGGAGTGACCCCGTCAGTTCGCCGCAGCCAGCCAGGCAGTTAGTTGGTTTTTTCGACTTGGATGTAGTCGAGCTCGACGGGGGTGGCTCGGCCGAAGATCGAGACGAGAACGCGGACCTTGTGCTTCTCGTGATTGACCTCTTCGATCGTCCCGGTGAAGTTCGCGAACGCTCCGTCGGTCACCCGAACGTGATCGCCCTTCTCGAACTGAACCCGCGGCTTCGGCTTGGCGGCGCCCTCTTCGACCTGCTGCTCGATCGCGGCGATCTCCGGCGCGGGCACCGGTGAAGGGTGCCGCCCGCCGACGAAGCCGTTGACCTTGGGCGTGTCCTTGATCAGGTGCCAAGTCTCATCGCTGAGATCCATCTCAACGAAGATGTACCCAGGGTAGAAGTTCCTCGAGCTCAGCCGGCGCTTGCCGCCACGGCTCTCCTGAACGTTCTCTTTCGGGATCAGGATGTTGCCGAAGCGACTCTCCATGCCCGCTTGCTTGATGCGCTCCTCGAGGGAGAGCTTCACTTTGTTTTCGTAGCCCGAGTAGGCCTGAACCACATACCACTTCATCGTGATCACACGTCGTATATGAGGTCGGTGATCTTCGACCACACCGTGTCGAACACCCCGAGGATGATAGCTGCGATGACGGAGACGATCAGAACGATGACCGTCTGCGACCACGTTTCGTTGCGCGTGGGCCACGTCACCTTCGAAAGCTCGACGCACACTTCGGTCACGAAGGTATGCATCTTCTCACTGCGGTACGCGATCACGCCCGCAACAACCGCGATGAGCCCGGCACCGACCGAAATCGCGGTCGCATTGGGCTCGGGCACCGAGTTGACCGTGTCGGCCAGGAGCGTCCAAGTGGCGGTCGCGCTCTTGATCAGGAACCACGCAAGCGTGATGACGACGCCGAAATAGGCGAACTGTACCCACCGTTCGACGCCGAGCGTCCCGGTTGGTCTCGCTTTGTCTTGTTCTTTCGTAATCGCCATCTTCGTCGTTCCTCGCGGCAGGCCAGGAGGGATTCGAACCCACAACCCGCGGATTTGGAATCCGCTGCTCTACCAA
>JBCCEK010000325.1:0-3685 GCA_039030295.1 Myxococcota bacterium
GCATCAAATCCAAGATGACGAGGTCGGGCTTCGACTGGGTGATTGCGGCCGCCGCCCCGTCGCCTGAGGCCAGCCGTGGAAGACGACGACCAGCTTGCACAGCTGCTGTTGGAGTATCTCGGTCAGCACGGGTTCGAGCTTTCACGGCTGGCCTCAGGCGACGGGGCGGCGGCCGCAATCACCCAGTCGAAGCCCGACCTCGTCATCTTGGATTTGATGCTGCCGGGCGACAACGGCCTCGACATCTGCAAGCAGGTTCGTGAGGCGTACTCGGGGGCGATCCTGATGCTCACTGCAAGCCAAAGTGAGGCGGACCATGTCGCCGGCTTGGAGCTTGGTGCCGACGATTTTGTGAACAAGCCGATCGAGCCCCGCGTGCTGCTTGCGCGAGTCCGAGCACAGTTGCGGCGACTCAACGGGCGTCGGTACGCGCACGACGAGAACGGCGTGCTCGACGTTGGGCCGCTTCAGATCGACATGGCATCGCGTGACGTCAGCGTCGAAGGCCAGCCGGTACCGCTGACCACGATGGAGTTTGACGTTCTCCTGAAGCTTGCGATCGAAGCGGGGAGTGTCGTCAAACGGGACGACCTCTACGCCAACGTCATGGGCGTCGAATACGACGGGATCGACCGCGGCATGGACGTGCATGTCAGCCGCATCCGTCGCAAACTCCAAAGCGCCGGGTTCGACCCGAGCCGACTCAAGTCCGTGCGCGGCGTGGGCTACCTTTTGGCGTTCCGATGAGACGGTCGTTCGTGCGATTGGTCATTGGAAGCGTCCTGACGTGCTGGGCGATCGGCTTCGTAGTCTTGGTTCTGTATGCCAGGAGCGAAACTTGGACCGACGAGCGGGCCCAGCGCGACGGCGTGTTCTTGGTGCACGATCTGCTCGACCAAGAGCCGGCGGGGAGCCGTAAGGAACGCTTGCGGCAGCTTCAACCCAACTTCCCGGTCGACTTCTCAATCGTCGCGGTCGAAGACGTCGAGCGTCGCGTGGGCCGATCGGTCGGCCCGGGTGAAGAGGTCCCCCTCCGCGTCTCCCCAAGTGAGGAATGGTATTTTCTGGTGTTTCAGGATGGGCGAGGGGCGCTCGCGGCCGGCCCCGTTCATCCGGCGATGCCACCCGAGGGTCGTGTCCCTGTCGGCGTGTTCATCGCGATCGTCATCGCGCCGATGATCGCCGGCATCCTTGCGCTTCGCGTCGAGCGTCAGCTCACGAAGGTCGAACGCGCAAGTCAGGCGCTCGCCGTCGGGGAGCTCAGCGCGCGCGTCGACAATCCCCAAGGTCCGTCGGCCGAGCTGGCCGCGAGCTTCAACGCGATGGCCGAACGCGTCGAGCGATTGATTCGGAGTCGTGACGAACTCGTGCAGGCGGTTTCTCATGAGCTCGGCTCGCCGCTCTCGCGGCTTCGCTTTCACATGGAGCTGCTCGAGAACCAATCGGACGTGCAGCGCGAGGAGCGCCTCAAGGCCATGACCCGCGAGCTCGATGCGCTCGACGAGCTCGTGGCCGAGCTCCTGGCGTATGTGCAGTCCGACGAACTCGCGCTGGATCAACACACGTTCGACCCGAGTCGCGGTCTCCACGATCTCGCCGAGCTCGCCAGACTCGAGTCCCCGGAGGACCACGCTGTCAGAGTCGACCTGGCGCTGCCGAGCGAGGCGAGCGTCTTCGCGGATCCGAGACTCTTTCAGCGAGCGATCGAGAACATCCTCAGAAACGCGATGAAGTACGCACGCGGCAACGTGCTCCTCGAGCTCACCCAAGACGACGAACACGTTCGGGTCGTCGTCCACGACGACGGGCCAGGTATTCCGAAGGCACTCCGAGAGAAGGTCATGATCCCGTTCTTCCGGGAAGAGGCCGCCCGAGACAGAAAGACCGGGGGCGTGGGGCTCGGCTTGGCCATCGTCAGCCGCATCATGCACCGGCACGGAGGACGCATCGCAATCGACAGCTCTCCGCTCGGCGGTGCCATGGTGGAGACGTCGTGGCCGCGAACGTGAGGCCATCCTCGTCCGCGTTGAAGAATTGCGTATGGACGGGCACCGCTCATTCGGGAGACTCAGCCCATGGACCGGGCCACATCGACGATCATCAACATGGTCGAAGCCTCGTACGACCTAGGTGTCGAAGACGCCGCATGGCTTCCGCACGTGATGTCGGTGGGCTTACCCCTACTCGACCAGGGTCTTGGAGTCGGTGCCTTGGAGTTCTCCCGACCGCTCAACGGGGAGAAGGTCATGATCCATCAGCAATACGTGGCCTCGGGGCCAGAGGACTTTCCCGAGCGCAACATGCGTTTCACCAGCGAGGGTGACGCGGAGCTGAGCCAAGCCATGACTCGACCGGGAATGGCCATGACGCTCACCGAATGCGCTGGGGAGAAGTACCTAGATGCCGTCGATCGCTGGCGTAGATACTTCGACTACTCGAAGGACGCGTTTGGGGTCACGGCCGTGGATCCCGATGGGCAGGGCATTCATATCATCGCACCCCTCGCCGAACCCACGAAGCTTAGTGCTCGCACCCGGCAACGTTGGCAGATGATCGGGGCACACCTCGCTGCCGGCCATCGATTGCACCGTGCCCTTCGAGAACCGCCCGAGGCCACGTCTGAGCTACCCCACGATGCCGAGCTGGTGTTGGACGCGAAGAACTTTCGAACGACGGAAGCCGCGGGGAGCGGGCGCAACAAGTCCGCGCAGAGGGCGCTTCGAGAGGCGGCAGTTGCCGTCGATGCCGCACGCGGTCGGCTCCGTAAGTCTTCGCCGGAAGAGGCCCTCGCAATCTGGCGTGGTTTGTCGAGGGGTCGCTGGTCTGTCGTCGACTGGTTTGACACCGATGGCCGGAGATATGTGCTCGGACTCAAGAACCCGCCATCCATCCGCGATCCACGCGCACTCACGGAGCGCGAACGACAGGTAGCGACCTACGCGGGTCTTGGGGAGAGCAACAAACTCATCGCGTACCGGCTCGGGCTCTCCGAATCGCGTGTTTCGAAAGCGTTACAGAACGCGATGCAGAAGTTGAAGACCCGAAATCGCGCCCAGCTCGTCGCGCGAATGCAGGAGTCCGCCCGGCTGGAAGACAACGCGTAGTCGCCGAGCGGGATCATCAACGTCAAGAATTGCGTATAGACGCGCGCACCCTGAAGGGCCTACGGATCGATCTAGGGCAATCGCGATCTTCGATCGCCGCGGAGGGATCCTCATGAGGTACTCGACACGGGCAGCAATCACGACAACGGGGCTCGCGACGTTGGTCGCCATCACGGCATCGTGTCTCTACCAGTCTCCAGATGGTAGCCCCGAGCCCCCAGCGCTCGAGGATTGGAGTCGCGCGACCGTCATGCTCTTGCGTGAGAGCGCGGGTTGCGATGGACAAACCACCAAGGTTGCTCTGGCGTTGGTGGGGGAATCGTTGGAGTTCCCCGGCGACGACGTTGCCCACCTGAGCGTGAACTGCAACGACGAGTCGCGCGTCGCGATGAGCATTGACGTCCACGCCGACAGCATCGTCTTCGATTTCTCGACCGTAGGGGAGGCAAGCGCGTTCGCTGCGGCCCAAGTTGACGGCTACCTCATCGAGTCCCTCAGTTTGACCCCTGATGTCATCGGGATCGCAATCGACCAAGACGAGACCACGCTCGACATCGACACGAATGACCTCGACTTCGGGA
>JBCCEK010000326.1:0-3685 GCA_039030295.1 Myxococcota bacterium
AGCTCGACCGAGCGGCCCACCTGCATCATCCCCTTCGGCGCCCCCTAGCGGCGCCCGCCCGAACCCCACACACGATGCGATCCGCCAGAAGTGGGAAGAACTCGCACAGCGTCGGGCCAACGTCGACGTCTACGAACGCGAGACGATCGAAGAGGCGCTGACCGTGTGCGACGGCACCATCGCGAGAGCCGCGCGTCTTCTTTCGGTCCCCCGGACTGGGCTGATCAGCCGGATGGCCAAGCTCCAGATCGACCCCGAGCAGTTCAAGGGGCGGTAGCGAGGGCTCCGGGGATGGAGTGCCGGTTGAAGTCGACGTTTCGGGTGATGAACGCGACTTTGACGGTGAGCTCAATTCGCCCCTGGTCTCGAACTCGGATTTCGGCGTTGAACTCCTTGTCGCGATCTGCGGAGTACACCCGGCCGCGCCACACCTGCCGCTTCACGTCGAACCTCAGCGAACGAAAGAGCGTCGTGCCGAGAAGCTCCGGGCGGCGCTCGCTCTCGACCACCACGCCGACGTATCCGGTCCCCTGACGCCGAATCTCAACGACGGCCTCACCGACGTTGCGCTGCCAGTACCCAACGATCGCATCCCCAGTGACCTCCTCGGTCGCGCCGGCCCGTCGCGGGGGGCGGCCCGAAGCGTGGGCGACGGGCTGAGCCGCCTGAAGGGCGAAGGTGCTGAGGAGGAGGCTGACGAGGATTGCGGTCTTGTTCGGCATGATGGTGGGATAGATTGCATGGGCCGTGCCAAGCCGATTGGTGGGTTTGTCGCCTCACTTTGGGCCAAAAAAGCTGAGTTTTGGCGACCATGGGTCGGCCTGCCGTCGAAGAACGACGTCTACAAGTCGTCGCACGACGTCAGACGTCACCACTTGGGCGACGTCTGACCGTCGCCGACACCCCCTAGAGAACGGTTACCGTCGACCCGTTAAATAGGTGCGGCCGCCGCGGAGGAGTGCGGCGGCCGCGAGGGTTTGGTTGTTGTAGGAGACTACTCGGCCACCTCGGCCAAGAGGTCATACGCCGCGGCGCCCGCCCCGGCCTTTTCGGACGGGAGGCTGAGACGCCCCGGGATAATCGTGGGTCGGTCCCCGACGCCGGAGACGAGCTTGCGGGCCGCCGCGGTCACGTCCTCGAGAGCGAGGTAGCAGCACGGCACCAGCAGGAGCATGATGAAGGTCGCCCCAAGAATGCCGAAGCCCAGGGAAACGGCCATCGGGACGAGGAACTGCGCCTGAACCGAGGTCTCGGTGATCATGGGGACGAGCCCGACGAAGGTGGTCAGCGAGGTCAGGAGGATGGGGCGAAAGCGGCGTGCGCCTCCTTCGACCACCGCCTCGATGAGCTTCATGCCCGAGGCACGGTTCTGGTTGATTGCGTCGATCAAGATGAGGGAGTCGTTGCAGACCACCCCGGAGAGCGCGACGACGCCCATCAGACTGACCAGGCTGATCTCCAATCCGAGGGCCGCGTGTCCCCAAACGGCGCCAATCATGCCAAAGGGGATGGCCGAGAGCACGAGGAGGGGCTGGAGGTACGACCGGAACGCGATCGTCAGGATGGAGAAGATCACGACCATCGCGACCAGGAAGCCCACCCCAAGCGAGTTCATGGCGTCGGCCCGTTGCTCGAGCTCGCCCCCGAGCCTGTAGTCGAGTCCGGGCACGTCGGCGAGAAGGGCTGCCAGCTCCTTTTGCTCGATGCTGGCCATGATCGAACCGGCGTTTGCGCTCTTGTCGGCGAGCCCTGCGGTGACCCCGATGCTCCGTCGACCGTTGCGGCGGTGGATCACCGTGTACGCGCGTCCACGGGCGACATGTGCCGCCTGCGCGACGGGCATCTCGCCGCCTGCCGGCGTCTGCACGATGAGCTGCTCGATGTGATAGAGCGACCGGCGCTCGCGCTCGGGAAGTCGAACGTAGACTCGAACTTCGTCGCGACCCCTCTGTTGCCGGACGGCCTCGGCACCAAAGAACGCGCTTCGCACCTGGCGAGCGAGGTCCATCTCGGTAAGGCCTTGCGACAGGCCGTGCTCCGTCAGCCGGAAGTCGAGCTGCTCTTTGCCGCGCGTGACCCCGCTCTCGATGTCGCCGAGGCCGTGGTAAGCGGTCAGGCCATAGGCGAGGCGTCGAGCCGATGCCTCGAGCACGCGCGCGTCGTCGTGGATGAGCTCGATGTGGATCGGCTGACCAGGTTGGACGCCGTCTCCGTACGAGAAGACCATCGAGTCGATGCCCGGGATCTCTTGAGCGGCCGTCCGCCACTTCTGAACGAACTCCTCGGTGCTGATGTTTCGGGAGTCGGAACCGACCAAGAACGCCATCACAGTCGCGACGTGGGCGCCTTCCTTGCTTCCAGCGGAGCCGGTGTCCGGGCCCACCGTCGCTCGAGCGCCGCTCTGGGTGAAGAGGCCTCGCGAGATGCCCTTGCCACCTTTGCTGTGACGGCGCTCGGACTCCATGATCGCTCGAGCCTCGCCCGCGACCTGCCGGGCCACCCGCTCGGTCTCCTCGGCGGGCGTGCCAGCGTACATCCGAAGCTGTACCGTCACGAGGTCACCTTCGATCTTGGGCAGGAAGGTGAGAGGGATTCGGCCGACCGCGAAGCCTGCGGTCAGGACGAACAGCGCCACACCGGCCGCGAGTGCGGGGTACTTCCAGGCGAGCGTCTTGCGGAGTGCCGGTGCGTAGATGCGCCGCACGAATCGCTCGAGCCGCCGCGGGAAATCGAACACCGTGAGCTTCTCCATGAGGTAGAGGTAAGGGAAGAGGGCCGTTCGGAGCCACCAGGGCATCGTGTGTGAGAGGTGCGCGGGCAGCACGAAGAGCGACTCGACGAGCGAGATGGCGAGTACGGCGATGACGACCACGGGCACGACTCGGAAGAACTGGCCGGCTGCGCCCGGGACGAAGAGCATTGGGGCGAAGGCGACGCACGTGGTGAGGACCGAGAAGAGCACCGGCTTGGCGACCTCCTGGACACCGTCGATCGCGGCGCGAAGCCGTGGCTTGCCGTCGGCGCGCTGCTTGTAGATCGCCTCACCGACCACGATGGCATCGTCGACGACCATGCCGAGCGCGAGGATGAAACCGAAGAGGGAGAGCATGTTCACCGACACATCCGCGAACGGGAAGAGCAGGAGGGAGCCCGCGAACGAGATCGGGATTCCGAGGGTGACCCAGAAGGCGAGGCGGGCCTGAAGGAACAGGCCGAGGATGAGCAGCACCAGCACCAAGCCGACGAGCGCGTTCTCGAGGAGGAGGTCGATGCGGCCTTCGTACATCTCGGAGCGGTCGACCCAGGTTGCGACCTCCATGCCCTCCGGGAGGCGCCGTTCCAGCACGGAGACGTATTCTTTGACCGCAGCGGCCACCTCGAGAGGCGTTTGGTCTCCCACGCGATAGATGTTGATCATCGCCGCGGGCTTGCCCTCGAAGCTCGCGCGAAGGTGATTCTCGCGGAACCCGTCTCGGACCTCGCCGATGTCTCGGACGCGGACCTCCGAACCGTCGGGTCGGCTGAGCAGAACGACGTCGGCGAAGCCTGTGCCATCGTCGCGGCGCTCGGTCGTGCGAAGCAGGACCTCGCCGCCCTCGGTCTGGAGTGAGCCTCCTGGAAGCTCGACCGACGCCGCGCGCACGCGATCGGCGATGGCGTCCAGTGTGAGGTCGTGACGACGGAG
>JBCCEK010000327.1:0-3682 GCA_039030295.1 Myxococcota bacterium
ACTAGCGCGAGCGGCGAGACTCGTGGTGAGTCGGCTTTTCAGTCGCGATCGTCGATCGGTGTGTACTTGCGATCGGACTCGCCCACCCAGATCTGACTGGGACGAAAGATACGATTGCCGTCGAGCTGCTCGAGAAGGTGGGCGAGCCAACCGGCCACACGGGAAATGGCGAAGATCGGCGTGAACAGGTCAGTCGGTATACCGAGCTTCTGATAGACGATGCCGCTGTAGAAATCGACGTTCGGGTAGATTCCCTTGCTGCCCACCAGTTCCGTCATTTGTCGCTCGAGCTCGACCGCGAGATCGTAGTCTGGGGTCGAGCCGTACTTGTCGAACAGCTGGGTCGCCAACCCCTGCAGAATCGTCGCGCGCGGGTCCTTGATCTTGTAGACGCGGTGACCGAAGCCCATGACCTTCTCTTTGCGCGCGAGCCGGTCTTCAGCCCATCTGCGGACCGCCTGTGGCGAGCGGTCTTCAATGGTGCCCAGGGTCGCAAGCACCTGTTCATTCGCGCCGCCGTGAAGAGGCCCCGCGAGGCTTCCGATTGCAGACGCGACCACGGAGTACGGGTCGGTCAAGGTCGAGCCAGTGACGCGTGCCGTGAAGGTCGAGGCGTTCATCGAATGCTCTGCGTGAAGGATCAGAGCGACCTCGAAGACGTGCTCCGCGAGTCGCGTGGGCACCTCACCCTCCAGCATGTAGAGGAAGTTGGCGGTGTGGCTAAGCTCGGTGCTCGGTTTGATCGGATCATCGCCACGTCGAATCCGATGCCAGGCGGCTACGATGGTCGGGAGTTTCGAGATCAATCGAACCACGCTCAGGCGGCGGAACTCGAGGTCTTCGATATGGTCGCCCTTGTAGAACATCCCCATCGCCGCGACGGCCGCGGTCAACGCGTCCATCGGATGACCACTCTCCGGGAGGGTCTTGAGGAGGTCGATGATGCGGAACTTCAGCCCCCGCTCCGCGACCAACTGGTCGTGAAACTCGTCGAGCTGGGCGTTGGTCGGGAGCTTTCCGAAGAGCAGCAGGTACGCGACCTCTTCGAAGGTGCCGTGCTGCGCAAGCACCTCGATCGGGTAGCCCCGATACTGGAGTTTGCCAGCGATTCCGTCGATCAGACATATGCTCGTACGGGCCGCTGGAACACCGGCAAGTCCAGGAATGTACTCGGGGGTATCCGCCATTGTCTCAACCTTGAAGCTAGAACGTCGGCGGCAACCTAGCTGGTCACCCCCCCAGCGCAACCCGAGGGTCAGTCGCGACGAAGGGCCCTGCGCAACACTTCGGGATCGGTGATCGGTGGTGTGCAGATGCGGTCGCGACAGACGTATGCGCCAGGGCCCGTGGGCACCTCACCGAGGACTTGGTGTAAGCCACTCGCTGTGCAGGTCAGCATCCGGTTGGGAACAAAGCTCCGCCTCACCGTGCTAGCGAGTGTGTCACCGTCCTCGACAACCAAGATGTTGGTTGGTCCACGCATCCACTCGTCGACGACGCCGATCCATTGCCCGTAGGCGGCGGGATTGTCGGCGACCGCACTCGAACGCCGGCTTAGCACGCGGTCGGCGATCGACCGGTACGGCCCCTCTACGCCCGAGGCATCGAGGCGCAACAGCGCCCGCAACATGCTGGAGCTTGCGGAGGGGACCTCGCCGTCGAAGTTGTCTTCTTTGCGAAAGACGAGGTCGCTGCTCGCGGGTGCGAAGTAGAGGGCGGCGTTCGCGTCGTCCCAGAACTCTCGAAGCGCAGCATCCACCAGTACGCGCGCGAACGACGCCCATCGCTCATCAAACGAAGCTTCGTAGAGGTCGAGCGACGCATTGGCGACGTCGGCGTAATCGACGAGGAAGGCGCGACCCTGATGGACACCCCCTTTGGAGACCCGCCGAAGGGACCCTTCGTGCCACAGCGCATCTCGAATGAACGCGAGCGCGCGTTCGGCACGGGCCACCCATCGGGGTTCCCCAAACGCGCCTCCCGCTTCCGCGAACGCGCCGGCCATCAGGCCGTTCCACGACGCAATGATCTTCTCGTCGCGAAAAGGTTTCGGTCGCAAATATCTAAATTGTAAGAGCTTTTCCTTGGTCTCTTCGAGCCATTCGACGGTCGACTGGAGGTCCGTACCGCGATCCTTCGACAAGGCGGCCATGTTGCGGGTCCGCCGGAGCACGCTGGTACCCCCTTCGAAATTGCCCTCTTCGTCGACTCCGAAGTAGCGCCGCGCAGCCACGGCGTCGTCGGGGCCGAGCGCCGCCTCGAACTCCTCTGGGGTCCAGACGAAGAACGCCCCCTCGCGTCCCTCGCTGTCGGCATCCTGGGTGGCGTAGAAGCCTCCCTCGGGTGCACTCATCTCCCGCTCGACGTACGACAGCAGGGAGCTGCAGGCTTGCTGGTAGCGTTCGTCCCCGGTCACTCGCCAGAGGTCGACGAGCGTCCGGGCGATCAACGCGTTGTCGTAGAGCATTTTTTCGAAGTGCGGAACGTGCCATCGCGCGTCGGTGGAGTACCGATGAAAGCCCCCGCCGAGCTGGTCGTGAATCCCGCCATCGATCATCGCGTCGATGGCCTGCTGAACCCTGGACAGCCATGCCTCGTCCCCGCCCTGCCAGAAGGCGCGCAACATGACGTCGAGCCCCAGCGTGTTGGGGAACTTCGGGGCATCTCCGAAACCGCCGTAGCGATCATCGAATCGCAACGCCAGCTTCCTTGCGGATGCGACGACGAACCCCTCGTCAATCTCCGCTCCCGGTCGGTCGGGGTCGAGTGTCGTGAGCGCCTCGATGACATCCCCGGCGACGCGCGCAACTTCGTCCCCCTGCTCACGGTACGCGCGAGCGACGTTCTCGATCACGGTGCCGAATCCAGGGAGCCCGTGTCGGTCTGCCGGTGGGAAGTACGTTCCCCCGTAGAACGGTTCGAGGCTCGGCGTGAGAAACACCGTCAGCGGCCAACCACCACTCCGGCGCGTCATCAGCTGGACCGCGTCTTGGTAGATCTTGTCGAGGTCTGGGCGCTCCTCGCGGTCGACCTTGATGTTGACGAACGCGGCGTTCATCTGGGCGGCGATCGCCGGATCGTCGAAGGACTCCCGCTCCATCACATGGCACCAGTGGCAGGCGCTGTAGCCGATCGAGAGAAGGATCGGGCGGTCCTCTTCGCGTGCGCGATCGAGCGCCTCGTCGCCCCATGGATACCAATCCACCGGGTTGTGGGCGTGTTGCTGAAGATAGGGGGAGAGCTCTTCGGAGAGCCGGTTTGCCGCCAGGACGCCCCCCTTCTTGCTCATCGCTCGCTTAGCCTTTGTACGAGCCACCGTGCGAAACCGGGCCGCGGGGAGCCCACGATGACGTCGGCGGAACGCTCGAGTGTCGCTCCGCGTTTCGAGGCCTCCCGATCCCTGATCGGGGCTCGGACGACGACCCGGAGCGCGCGCGTCTCATCCGGCACGCGTCCGTCGGTCGGTAGATCGGCTCCAGCCTCCAGCAAGAGCTCGGCGAGGCGCGTCACTGCCGTTCCGTCTCCAACTTCCGTGAGCGAAAGTTGCGTCGTGCCCACTTGAACTCGTCGCGTGGTCGGCGCTCTGACGAGGGTCGGTGCCTCGTCGACGACGTCGAGCGACCGCTTCACCCGCGCTCGACCTCGAGCCCATCGGCCTCCCAATGCAGGAACCCACCGGACA
>JBCCEK010000328.1:0-3662 GCA_039030295.1 Myxococcota bacterium
CGCCGCGACGATCGCGCGTAGCTCCATCGAGGTGCCGAGGGGCTCTGCGGTGCTGGCGAAGAAAAGCCCCACGTGATGCGCCTTCTCGCGCACCGCGGTCCTTAGGGCGCGAGCGCAGTAGTAGACTCCCCAGCTTCCGTCGGTGAATCGCGATGGCCAACCGATGTGGGTGAACGGCGCCATCAGCCACGAGGCTCCCGACCCGCTGACGCGCTCCTCGGACGGGACCAAGGAAATCTCGCCGACCTGATCGCGCACCCGTGGATTGGTCAGGGTTTCGAGCGCCATCAAGCTCTCCCAGTCCGCGGGGTCAGCAATACGCTCGAACAGATCGATGGGCGGGAAGCGAGAGTTCACCACTCGATAGCTCTTCGCCCATCGAATGCGCCGCTTGGAGGGCAGGCTAGGCACGCTACCCTCGGACGAAATCGAGGTACTCCCTTACGCGCGCCAAGTCGACGACGCGACCCCCGAGGGCGTGCTCGAGTGCCGAGCGGCCGCCGAACGCTTCGTTGGGCTTTTGTATCCAAGCGTCGGCTTGCGCGGGGTTCGGGAACAAGAGCTGAAGCGCCTTGTAGATGCCCAGCACGTAGCTCACCCGCTCGAGCGTATCGTGGCCGAGCTTACCGCCCTTCCCTTTCTTCCACGCATAGTACGTGGTTCGGCTCGGCTTCCCCAACAGCAACTGCGCGTCGCCATCACGAACCCCCCAAGCCTCCATGATGCGAAAGAAGCCGCGCTTGACGGCCCCGTGGTCGATCGCCGGCACCTCCGACTCGATACGCTGTGCGGCTTCTGCAGACATAGTTCAATAGTGAACTCTATCTCCGTTTTAGTCAAGATCCGTACACTTGGGCCTCGTCGACGGTCGGGGCTCAGAGGAGTCTCAGGCCTGCACCTTGTCCAAGTCGACCCGTAGCTCCGGGTTGCCGCGCCAAAGGTCCTCGACCCACGCCACACTCTCCGAGACGGTGGGGTGAGGATCGCCCATTGCGACCTGCCAGTGCTGCGGCGCCGGCGCGGTCGCAATGTAGTTGAGGATCGAACGCAGCCTGAGGAGGTCGTCGATGAGCTCCAGTTGCTCGAAGTCGATCTCGTATTCATCGCGGTACCCCCGCACCAGCGTCGCGAGGACCTCCCCGGCACGAGCGGGCGACGCATCTGCTACACGGTGGCTCGGGTAGAAGTAGTGCCCAAACAACAGCACCGCGAAGTCCATCGCACGCCAGCCGTAGCAACCAAGATCAAAGTCGATCAGCTCGACTTCGCCGTCCTCGAACAAGAAATTGCCGGAATGGAGGTCTCGATGCACGAGACCGTAGTGACGTGGCAGTGTGGGTCGCGCTCGCATCTCGTCGGTGAAGGCGATCATGGTCGCGCACACGTCGGGGTCGAATGTATCGGGGAGCGGCTCCGGGAATCGAGAGAGGTCCGACTCGAACCAGGGCTTCCGGTTCTTGTCGGCGGGCAGCTCGAAGGCATCCGAGATACGGTGCATCTTCCCGACCGCACGGCCCAGGGTCAGGAACAGGTCATCGTTCCACTCACGGTCGACCTTCGGATCGAGCAGGCGACCCCCAAAACGCTCGAAGCACGAGACGTGGAACGTGCCCGCCTCGAGGTCGATGCTCTCGAGAAGCTGGTCGTTCTTCGAGCGAACCGGCGTGCTCACCGTACACCCATGACGCTTCAGGTGGTCGAGCCACAGGAGCTCCCCTTCGATCTCGCCGCGTTCGCGCGTCGCGCCGTCGCTGACGCGTATGATGACGGGGTCGCCTTGTTTGGACTCCGTCGCGAAGACGTGATTCACGCCGTCGCGCACGAGCTGGGTCTTGCTGGGTTGGAAGCCCCAGTGGTCGACGCACTGGGCGAGCGCATCGCGGTAGGGCGCCGACTGGGCAACGGGCAGGAGGCTTGGGTTCATGGCCAGGTTCTCACGACGCACCAGGGACCCGAGAACGATATCGTCAGGCCCGGGGCTGGGCGTAGCCTCAGATCGGAACGCCCTTTGTCTTGGCGCGGGCTTTGATGGTCGGATTCTTGAGGAGTGAAGCCGTCAAGGGCGGCACGGTGGCATCGATGAGCGCCCGGCCGATCGCATCGACATCACCAGGAGCGGCTTTGGGGTCCATGGTGTTGGCGCCCCTCTCAATAGGGCTCCCAGGCGCGAGATCGAAGCCGTTGGTGTTGGGGTAGTTGATCACCTCTGGTAGGAGCCGAGCTTCTACCCGGTACTTAAACGAAGACCCCTTCTTCTCGACCCGTACTTTGACCTTGGCTGTCAGACGAAGCGCGTTGCCGAACTGCGGCTTGGCCTTGTTCTTGGGCTTGTCGGCGGCCGCGGTGCTGAGATGAGAAGGCAGCTTCTTCTTCATCGCGTCGATCGACGCCTTGTTGAGCTTCGCTCGGACCTTGGGCGCAGCAGCGGTCGCCTGGGCGCCCGCGAAAGTCAGCTTGGCGCGAAGAACGACGTAGACCTTTTTCTTCTTGGTACCCGCCATCGCACAACCTCCTCGGCAACCTCACGCCCGCGAATCTATCGCCGGCGGTGTCCTCTGGCAATGACGAATCAACGACTCTGACGGACGAGACGCTGACTGAGCTGGCAACGCGAACGTGCCGCCCGGCGAAACGGTGCGAATGATGGGTTGACGCACAGACGACAGTCGTGACTATGATTCCGCCCTACCCACGAGGCACTGAGCATGGAACACGACATCGTCGATCACCACGCATGGCTCCGCGCGCGCAAGGAGCTGCTCGCTCGCGAAAAGCAGTTCACGCGTGCGCGCGACGAAATGACCAAAGCCATTCGCGCCCTCCCCTGGGAGAAAGTCACCAAACCGTACGCGTTCGAAGGTCCCGGCGGGCGAGAAACCCTGGCCGGTCTGTTCGGAAGCCACCGACAACTGGCGGTGTATCACTTCATGCTTGGACCGGGCTGGGCTCAAGGGTGCCCAAGCTGCTCGTTCTTGGCCGACAGTTTCGACGGAACCCCAGTCCATCTCGCGGAGCGCGACGTGTCGTTCGTGGCCGTCTCACGTGCGCCTCTTTCGGAGATCCAGGCTTACCAACAACGAATGCAGTGGCGCTTCAAATGGGTGTCCTCGAACGGCTCAGACTTCAACTTCGACTTTGGCGTGTCGTTCCCTTCCAGCGCTCCCAGCAACGAGGACGATCCCGCGACTTACAACTACACGCCGATGCCGGGTGTCGGTGAAGAGATGCCCGGTGCGAGCTTCTTCTACAAAGACGGTGACGACATCTACCACACGTACTCCACCTACGGTCGCGGTCTCGACATCCTCATCGGTACCTACAACTGGCTCGATCTCGCTCCGAAGGGGCGTGACGAAGGCGACCTCGAGTTCACGATGAGCTGGATCCGCCGGCACGACGAGTACGAACAAGGGTGATGGCGTTGCACTTCGTTCGGAACCCTCGGCTGACACCAGCCTTGACCCGCAGCGCGAGCCGGTAACCACGGATGGAAGAGCTACGCTGGATCTGGGATCTTCTACGAGAGTGGGTACCCACCCTCGTCGTGCTTCTTCTCGGGATTGGGCTGGTCTCCGGAACGCGGTACGTGCTGCTCGGACGGTGGGGTCCTCCCCCAGGCCAAGGGCGGATGACGCGACAGATCCTGGTCGTCGCGCTCTCAG
>JBCCEK010000329.1:0-3661 GCA_039030295.1 Myxococcota bacterium
ATCGTCATCGGCGTCCCGGTACCCTCGACGCGGCCGCTGCGCTCGCGGCAAGGGCCCTTCCAAAGCGCTGGGGCGGACGAATCGACCAGGCGCGACTCGACGCCCGTATGATCCTCGATCGGGCACGAGGTCGAACGGCGTCGCCGCTGATCGACGAACTCTCAGCGCCAACGTCACTCGACGACGTCGAGCTGCTGGAGCTCTTTCCAAGGTCGGTCGCCGAACGGATGCGCACGACGGGACGCGACCTCGCCATGCTTCGAGACCGACTGATCCTCGGGAAGACCCCACCGCCTCTCATCGAGCGACCTCGCGCCGCGCCCGGCGATGTGGTCTCGCTTCCGCGCGAAGCACCGACGATGGCGCGCACTGTCAAGGTGGTCGACGTCGTCCGCGAGACCGAGGACGCGATCTCGGTGTACCTGACCGAAGATGACGGTTCGCCCATCGGTTTCAAGCCCGGCCAGTTCTTGAGCGTCGATGTCGAAGTCGAGGGCGAGACGCACAGGCGCGCCTATTCGATTGCAAGCCCTTGCATCCTCGAGGCGCCGGTCCACGTCACGGTCAAACGGATCGCCGACGGGCGCGTCAGCAACCACCTCAACGACAGTCTGCGGGCGGGCGACACGCTGTCGGTGCTCGGCCCCTCAGGCAACTTCACCGTAAAACCACACGCCCTCAACGAACGGCACTTGGTCATGATGGCGGGCGGCAGCGGCATAACGCCGATCATGTGCCTTCTCGAGACGGTCCTTCGGGAGGAGCCTCGGAGCCGTGTCACGCTCATCTATGGCAACCGTGGATGGCAAGACATCATCTTCCGCGATCGCCTGGCGACGCTCTGCGAAGAAGTCGGAGACCGGCTGATCGTCGATCACGTGCTCGATCAGCCCGAAGCCGATTGGACCGGAGGGTCCGGCTTGCTGACGGCCGAGGTACTCGCGTCGCGCTTTGCGAAGCTTGGCATCGAAGACGGAGCCATGGTTCGCTATTTCGTGTGCGGGCCCACACCGATGATGGACGCTGCGCACGAGGTGCTTCGCGCACGCGGAGTCGACGGCAATCGGGTGTTCGAGGAGCGCTTCACCCGGCCCGAAGACCGACACGCGGAGACCGGCAGTGACAAGGTGGAGCTGGTCGTCGTCTCCCAAGGCGGAAGCGATCACGGAGTTCAGGTCTCCCCGGGGCAAACCATCCTGGAGGCCGCACTGGCGGCCGGTCTCGACATGCCGTTCTCCTGCGCGATGGGCGGCTGCGGAGCCTGTCGCGTGAAGCGTCGTGAGGGCGACGTGCGGATGGAGGAACCAAACTGCTTGAGTCGCGCGGAACGCGAACAAGGATACGTGCTGACCTGCGTGGGTCGTCCGATGACCCAGAGCCGCATCGAGGTAGAGAACGGATGAGTGCTACTGCGAAAGTCGTCGAGCTGGATCGAGACCGTTGGCGTTACCGCATGAAAGACCTCTGCGACGCAACAGGTCTGCCACGCCAGGCGATCCACTTCTACATCCAGCAGGGCCTGCTGCCCGCCGGTCACAAGACGGGCCGCAACATGGCTTGGTACTCCGAGGAACACATCGAGCGGCTTCGCCTCATCAAGAAACTGCAACACGAGCGGTTCTTGCCACTCAAGGCGATCAAGGCCCTATTCGATGGTGAGCAGGACGTCTTCTCCCCTCGCCAGCACGCATTCCTCGAAGGCGTCAAGAGCCGCCTCGATACGTCCCTCAAGACGACCGAAGATCGAAGCCCTACCCTGAGCCCGGAAGAGGTGGCCGATCAAACCGGGGTGGATCCAGAGGATGTCGAGAGAGCGTTCGAGCTCGGACTCATCGGCGGCGAGCAGACCGACGACGGTATCCGAGTCGCCGCAGCGGACGTTTGGTCGTTCGAGGTGATGGGGAAGATCAGAGCGATGGGCTTCACAAAGGAGCTTGGGTTCTCTGTCGAGGACATGGCGTTCTACGAAGAACTCATGACGAAACTCCTCCGTGAGGAAGTGCACCTTATCTCTTCGCGCCTGTCCGGGCTTCCTCCCGAGCAGGTTGCTACCATGATCGAAGAGGTTCTCCCCGTACTCGATCGGTTCATCATGCGGCTTCACGCCAACAAGATTCGCGATTTCTTCGCCAACGTGCTGTAGGAAGGACACCCCATGCTCAGCGACAAAGTTCTCGATAACCTCCCCGCTTCTGTTCGACGGCGAGTCGAGCCGTACGTCGAAGCCGTACAGCTGCTGACGGAGACGAACAACCCGAAGGTCCTACGAGCGATGGCGCCCTCCGGCGTGCGCGGGCTGATCCTCCAACGCGGCAAACAGGGCGTGCCGGTGCGTATGCCTTCCAGTCACGAGGTCCACTTCGACTGGACCTACCCCAACGATCAGCCGGAAATGCGCGACCTCTACGACCGAGCCAAGGTCGGGCAGTGGAACGGAGACGACCTTTCCTGGGACATCGACGTTGACCCTGAGAATCCTGAGGTGCCGATCATTCCTCCCGAGTTCATGAGCTTCGACGATCTTCGATCGATGGGGATCAAGCTCAACGAACTCGAGAAGCGCCGCCTCAACGCAAGCGTTGCGGCGTGGATGCTGAGTCAGTTCCTCCACGGTGAACAAGGGGCGCTGTTCGCGGCTGCCCAGGTGACCGAGGCGGTGCAGTTCTTCGATGGCAAGCTCTACGGGGCGACGCAGGTCGTCGATGAGGGGCGTCACGTAGAGGTGTTCCACCGATACCTCGACACCAAGCTCAACAAGCTCTACCAGATCAACGACAACCTCTTCGTGATCATCGACGCCCTGATCCAAGACTCCCGCTGGGACATCAAGTTCCTCGGGATGCAGATCATGGTCGAGGGCCTTGCCCTGGGCGCGTTCGGAACGCTCTACCAGATGACGACCGAACCACTGCTCAAGGAGCTCCTCAAGAACGTCATCCAAGACGAGGCACGTCACGTCCACTACGGGGTCGTCGCCCTTCGCGAGCACTTCCACAACGCGCTGAGCGAGAGCGAACAGCGAGAGCGCGAGGACTGGGCCTTCGAAGTTGCACTCCTCATGCGCAACCGTTTCCTTTCCATCGAGGTCTACGAGGAATGGTTCGAGCACAAGATCACCCGCAAGCAATGGGCGGAGATGGTCACGAACTCCCCCGGGTTCGAACTCTTTCGGCAGGTGATGTTCCAGCGCTTGGTCCCGAATCTCCGAGAGATCGGCCTCATGAGCGACCGGATCAAGCCGCACTACGAGCGCGTCGGCCTGATGAAGTACTTCAACGGCCGCTCCGCAGATCACCTGAGCGGAGACCAGCTCATCGCAGAACTCGACGCAGCCTAAGAGCCCCGAGAAGGTAAGCCGCCGATCGGCCCTTCGCCCCTCATCCTCATGCCAAGTTCCTGAGGCGGCGAGGCGGGGTCGAGCGGCGTGCGCCCCCACAGAGGCGTAGTGAGGAATACGTGAGTATTTCGCAGCGGAGCCTCGAGGAGGTAAGCCGCCGATCGGCCCCGGATCGCCGCCGCAGCTAGACCGCTCTCACCTGAGAGTGAGCGAGCGAGACGCAGGACTCGGAGTCGCTCGCAAGGCGGGAACCCGCAGGAATAGCAACGCTATTTCAAGCGGTGAGCAACGCCGCGAGCGGCTTCGAGGACAAGTCGCAGCCGA
>JBCCEK010000330.1:0-3624 GCA_039030295.1 Myxococcota bacterium
ATCGACAAAGGGGTCGAGCAGGTCGTGTTCGACCGTGGTGGGTATCGATATCACGGGCGTGTTCGCGCGCTCGCAGAGTCCGCGCGCGAAGCGGGCCTGAAGTTCTGAGGACCGGATGGCATACAAAGACGAAATCATTGATCCAGCATCGCTCGACGACCTGACCGACCGTGTGATCTTCATCAACCGCGTAGCGAAGGTCGTGAAGGGCGGCCGAAGGTTCAGCTTCAGCGCACTCGTGGTCGTAGGAGACGGCAAAGGGCACGTGGGCGTCGGCATGGGTAAAGCCAACGAAGTGCCCGAGTCGATTCGCAAGGGCACCGACAGCGCGAAGAAGAACCTCTTCCGGGTTCCTCTCAGTGGCCGAACCATTCCTCACCGTGTCGTTGGGCATGCGGGCGCGGGTCGGATCATTTTGCGTCCCGCTTCCGAGGGAACCGGCGTCATCGCCGGCGGCGCGATGCGACCAGTGCTCGAAGCGGCTGGCGTCAAAGACGTGCTCGCGAAGATTCTCGGCACGACGAACCCTCACAACGTCGTGAACGCGACGGTTGCTGCCTTGAAGGGGCTCGAGTCTGCGGCGGATGTGTCGCGACGTCGTGGCCGCCGGGCCGGCGACATCCAGCAGTACAAGCACGGGCCCAAGCCAGAGCGCGCGTCCGAGCCTGAGGCATCCCCCGAGGCGACTGCGTCCTAGGAGTAGCCAATCATGACCGCGAGCAAACTCAAAGTGACCCAGATTCGAAGTGGTATCGGCCGAATGGACCGGCAGCGCCGCGTTCTTAAGGGCCTCGGCTTGCGTGGACCGCGGACCGAAGTCGTCGTCGACAACACCCCTTCGTTTCGCGGGATGATCAAAAAAGTGCTCCACCTCGTCGAAGTGGAGGAGATCAATGACTGAAGAAGAAACACAAGAGACGCCCTTGCTCTCCCGGCTTCGCCCCGCGGAGGGGGCCGTCCGGGGCAAGCGACGCAAGGGTCGGGGCCCAGGATCCGGCCTTGGAAAGACCGCAGGCCACGGCCAGAAGGGTCAGAAAGCCCGTCACCCCGGCAATTTCAGTAAGCTCGGGTTCGAAGGTGGCCAGATGCCGCTGTACCGGCGCATTCCGAAGCGTGGGTTCACCAATCCGTTTACGAAGAAGGTCGGTACCGTCAACGTCAAGGACCTTGCACGGTTCGACGCAGGAGCCACAGTCGACGAGGCGGCCCTCCGCCAGGCAGGTTTGTTGAAGCGCAAAGTGGACGTCATCAAGGTTCTGGGCGATGGAGAGCTGGACAAGGCCCTCACCGTCAAGGTCCACGCCGCGAGCGCGAGTGCGGCCGCCAAGATCGAGAAAGCCGGCGGCACCGTCGAGCTCGTTGCGCAGAAGGCCGCTTCCTAACCGGGTAACGCATCCATGAGCACCATCGCGAACATCTTCAGAATCCCCGAGCTTCGGCGCCGCATCCTTTTCACGTTGGGGATGTTGGCGGTCTACCGGATTGGTATCTTCGTCACCACTCCCGGGGTCGACCGAGAGGCCATGCGAAAGTACGTGGCCGGTCAGTCGGGTGGGTTCCTAAGCTTGTTCAACCTGTTCTCCGGTGGTGCGCTCGAGCAGGCGTCGATCTTCGCGCTCAACATCATGCCGTACGTGTCGGCGAGCATCATCTTGTCTCTGATGACCGTGGTGGTTCCCTCATTGATGGAACTACGTAAGGAAGGCGAAGCCGGGCAGCGCAAGATCAACCAGTACACCCGCTACGGCACCGTCGCGCTGAGCGTGTTTCAGAGCATGGGGCTCGCGATGCTCTGGGAAGGCTGGAACGAGAACTCGACGTCGGGCGACATCGTGTCGAACCCCGGCTGGAGCTTTCGATTCATGACCGTCCTCGCGCTCACCACGGGGACGTCCTTCCTGATGTGGCTCGGCGAGCAGATCACCGAGAGAGGGCTCGGCAACGGGATCTCGTTGATCATTTTCGCCGGCATCGTTGCGAACCTGCCGGACGCGCTCTTCATGACGTTGGAGCAGTTCAACTTGGGCGAGCTCCAGCCCGTCGACTTGATGCTCTTGATCGTGATTGCGCTTGGGACCACCGCGTTCATCGTCTTCTTCGAGCGCGCGCAGCGACGGCTACCGATCACATATGCGAAGCGCATGATCGGCCGAAAGATGTATGGCGGTCAGCAGTCGCATCTTCCGTTGAGGGTGAACATGGCGGGTGTCATTCCGCCGATCTTCACGTCTTCGCTGATGATGTTCCCGGTCACGCTCGCGGGGACCAACATTCCGTACCTGTCGGATGCGATGAGGTGGATAAGCAACAACCTCGTCCCTGGAGGCTGGGTCTACATCGTCGTCTTTGCAGTGATGACGATCTTCTTCTGCTTCTTCTATACGGCGATCACCTTCCAGCCGGTGGATGTCGCGGAGAACCTCAAGAAGCAAAGCGCGTTCATCCCTGGGGTGCGACCCGGAAAGGCGACCGCTGAATACATCGACGCGGTGCTCACCCGGATCACGGTCGGCGGCGCGCTCTACGTCGCGGCGGTAGTGACCGTTCCGACCTTGCTGCAGGCACGGTGGAACGTGCCCTTCTACCTCGGGGGGACGTCTCTCATGATCGTGGTTGGCGTGGCACTCGACTTCGCACAGCAGGTCGAGAGCCATCTGATCACGCGACACTACGAAGGCCTCACCGGGAGCAAGGGCTCTCGGATTCGCGCGAGGAATGCATAGTGGACCTACTTCTTTTCGGACCCCCGGGCGCCGGCAAGGGCACCCAAGCCAAGTTCCTCATCGATCTCCTGTCGGTTCCGCAGATCTCGACTGGCGACATGATGCGGGCGGAGCGGAAGTCGGGCTCCGACCTCGGGAAGCAGTTCGACGAGTACATGTCGGCCGGCAAGCTCGTCCCCGACGGCCTGGTGCTCGACCTCATCGAGAAGCGGCTGTTGGCTGACGACGCGAAAAGTGGAGCGATTTTCGATGGTTACCCTCGAACGGTGGCCCAAGCCGAATCGCTCGACCAGCTCCTCGACAAGCTGGGGCGACGGATCGACCGGGTCGTGTCGCTCGAGGTCCCACTCGAGGATATCGTCGAGCGCGTGACTGGCCGGCGCGTCTGCCTCAACTGTGGACAGACATATCACGTGCGCTATAGTCCGCCGCCCGAAAACGGGGAATGTACCGCCTGCGGTGAGCCTAAAATCGTGCAGCGTTCGGACGATACCGAAGAGGTCGTCCGGAAGCGGTACGAAGAATACAAAGCGAAAACCGAGCCGGTGCTGGCTCACTACGACGCCAAGGGCGTAGTGAATACGGTGCAGGGTGTTGGTTCTCTAGAAGAGATCACGGAACGAATTAAGGAAGCGATTGGGGTTCAATAGCTAGAGGGATGGCTGAGATCACGACAGCCCGGGGTGTCATCGAAGCGGTGCTCCCGAGAGCTCTTTACCGAGTGAGGCTTGACGACGGAGTAGAGATCACGGCGTCGCTGACCTCCAAGGCCAGGCAGGTCACGGTGAAGCTCAACCCTGGAGACGGGGTGATGGTCGAGCGGTCCCCCTACGACCCGACGAGAGGACGAATCAAAGAGAGGCTGACATGAAGGTTCGACCAAGCGTCAGAAAGATTTGTG
>JBCCEK010000331.1:0-3619 GCA_039030295.1 Myxococcota bacterium
GCAGTCGCTTCTGGCTGCGGTTAGCCAAGCCTGGAAACCTTCGAAATCTGGAAGGTCGAGCCCTTCGAGCAGTTCCCCGTGAAAGAGCTCGGCGAGCCCACAGACGCTCTGCGTGTCGAGGGTCTCGATGCCGCTCGCTGCGGCGCGGACGCGATGGAGGTCCACATCCGAGTCGGTGAAGTCACCGCGAACCGTCTCGCGCGTCGCGATCATTCGCGGCCTTTCGGCATCGTCTACGCATGCGCGGAGCTTGCTGAGACACCATCGAAGCCCGCCACGCGGATCGTCTGCGACGTCCCACAGCAAATTGCTGAGCCGGTCGCGGCTATGCTCGCGACCGGTCGTCACGAGGTAGCCGAGAAGGGCACGCGCCTTCTTCGAGCGAGGCAACTCGAGGGGCTCGCCGTCGCGTTCGATTCGGAGGGGTCCGAGGAGTCGCAGGGTCAGAGCAGGCTGCGTTGCGGTCATCCCGAAGAGGAGGTTCGCATGATTGAAGGTCGGGGCCAAGGCACAACACGCTCGGTGCATCCTTTGGGGGCCTTCTTCGGACGCTACGACGTCGCAGTGTATACGCCGCGCTCGACGTCCATCGCCGTGTCGACGATCGTGTAGAGGGCGAAGAACTCCTCGGCCGTTGCGGTGCGTGACATGGATTGGAGGCCGATCGTCAGGGCGAGCAAGGTGGTCGCCAGAACGTCGCCCCGGGATGGATCGCCGACGTAGTCGCCACAGACGCCCGAGATGAACGCGTGGCGCCTTCGATCGATTCGGCTCATGGCGGACTCCACCGTCGCGCTGCTCTGCGACCATGCGCGAAGCGCGGACTCGGTCGCGTGGGGAAGCTCGGCGGCGTGCTTTTTCAAGACATGCAAACGCTCGATCGGATCCGGGGTTTGGAAGGTCAAGTCCATGATGCGATCCGTCTGCTCCTGTTCCCATCTTGCGAGGAGTCGCCAGACGAAATCGTCCCAGTTCTTGAAGTGGTGATAGAAGGACCCCTTGGTCACGCCGAGTCGATCGACGACGGTCGCGATCGAAAGCTCTCGAAACCCGTCGCGGGCGAGGATGTCGAAAGCCTCGGTGAAATAGGCGTCCTGGTCGGCAATCGCCCGGCGTCCGCCAGGCGTTCGGGCGTTCGGCTGAACCATGGCTTGAACATACCAATAAGTATGAATTCGTCAAGCAATAATAGGTTGTGAAAATAGGTGCATAAGTCGTTTGACATACCGTAGGGTATGTTATAAATCTCCCTCTCGCAAGGAGGTTCAGGATGCCGTCCATCTATTCCGTTGATCCAAGTGAGACTTCTGGGGCGCCAAAACCGCGGCGGCCAAAGCCCGGCGTCGAAACCAAGCGGACGCTCTGCGCCACGTGCGACGTCTCCTGCAATGTGACTACCGAGGTGAAGAAGGGGAGGGTCGTCCGCGTCCGCTCGAGCGACAACCCGATCTTTCGAGACAACATCTGCATGAAGGGCATCATGGCCCCGAAGGCGTTTGCCCACCCGAATCGTCTGATGCATCCGCTCAAGCGCGTCGGTGAACGTGGCTCTGGACAATGGGAACAGGTGACTTGGGACCAGGCGATGGCGGACATTGCCGCGCGCCTCGAGGCGATCATTGCGCGCCACGGACCTGAGGCTTGGGCGGTCTCGACGAGTCAATGGAACACCGCGACCGACCACGGCCTCGGGCGGCGGCTCATGAACCACGTGGGCTCACCAAACTGGATCAGCGGGGTGGCGCTATGCGCGGGCAACACAGCGGCCATCAATCGAATGACCTACGGCTGGTTCCCTTTTGCTGATTTCCCAAACACCAACTGCATCGTTCTCCTCGGTCACAACCCCCGACGCAACAGTTGGGTCCCCGTCTACAATCAGATCCGCCGAGCGCAGGCACGCGGCGCCAAGCTCATCGTTCTCGATCCGCGGCGGAGCTCGAACGCGGAGCGGGCGGACGTGTGGCTACCCCTTCGCGCAGGCACCGATGCAGCGATGCTGTTCGGATGGCTCAAGGTGATCTTCGATGAGCAACTCTATGACGTAGATTTCGTCGAGCGATGGACGGTCGGGTTCGACGAGCTCCGCGAACGGGTGGACGAGTTCCCGCTAGACCGGGTCGCGAAGATCACCGGGTGTGATCCGGAGCAGATTCGGAAGGCGGCGCGGATCTACGCAACCCACGGGCCGGCGGTGATCCCTTGGACCCCGATCACCGACATGCAGCGGAACAGCACATCGGCGATTCGACTCCAGTCCATTCTCCGCTCGGTGTGTGGCTACGTTGACGTCCCGGGTGGCGAGGCCCTCCAGGGATTTCATCCACAGGTCATCCCAGAGTCCAAGATCGAAGCGCACGAGGCGCTTTCTGAGGAGCAGAAGGCCAAGCAACTCGGCTCGGACTCCCACCCCGCCTTCACCTATCGAGGCCAGGCTGGCCTCCTCGAGCATACCAAGCGCGTTTGGGGCTACGAGTACACCAACCAGGTCACGGGGTGCTTCATGGCCAACCCGTCGGCGACGTTCCGCGCGATGGCCGGGGAGGGCGCATACCCGGTGAAGGCGTTCTTTGCGCTCGGGAACAACACAATCCTCAGCTTCGCCAACATGCCGCTCATCTTGAAAGGGATGATGAATCAAGACCTCATCGTCGTACACGAGCAGTTCATGACCCCCACCGCCCAGCTGGCCGACTACGTCTTGCCAGGCGACAGTTGGCTCGAGCGACCCTGGTTGCACGATTCGTTCGGGTGGAGTTCGATGGTGCGGCCTTCGCAGAAATCCATGGAGCCTCCTCACGAATGCGAAAGCACGTTTTCCTTCTGGAAGAGGTTGGCGACCGCGATGGGGCGGGGCGATGTCATTCCGTGGGAGTCGCTGGAAGACTTCTACGACTATCGGCTCGAGCCTTCAGGCATGCGCTGGGAGGAGTTCTCTGAGTCCCATGAGATCTTCTTCGGACCCCTCGAGTTTCGTAAGTACGAGAAGACGGGTTTCGCTACGCCGAGCGGGAAGGTGGAGCTGAAGTCCTCAATCTTGGAGGGCTTGGGTTTCGACCCGCTCCCGTACTTTCGCGACGACCCGCCACCCGACCCGGAGTTTCCGCTGATGATGTTCACGGGCGTGCGCGAAGACGAGTTCTTTCAGACCGGGCAGCGGCACGTTCCCGAACTCCGCGCCCGAAAGCCTGAGCCCAACCTCTTTGTGAGCCCAGGGACCGCCAAGGCGCAGGGTATCGCCGAGGGCGACTGGGTCGAGGTCACCAATCGTACCGGTACCGCGGCGATGCAGGTTCTGGTCAAGGACGCCATGCCGGACGGACTCGTGCGAATCCCGCACGGTTGGTGGAAGCCGGAGATGAAGCAAGGGCTCGGCCATCTATCGGGTGCCCTCGCGCACGCCGACGCGCAGCTATGCCCCGACGACGACGACTTCCTGGACCGCGAGCAAGGCATCCCCCATCTCAAAGGGATTCCCTGCCGCATCGTGCCGCTCGGCGCCGCGCCCGAGGGCGAATCATGAGACGATTCCTGCAAGACCTGAAGGCACACATCGTCCAGTGGCTCGGCCAGCGGGCCTCTCGTGATACGAGCTTCGTCGACAGACTGTGCCGACGCC
>JBCCEK010000332.1:0-3608 GCA_039030295.1 Myxococcota bacterium
GGCTGCGGCTTCGTAGTAGTCTTCAAGCGCCTGCAAGAAGAGACCCCGCTTGTTGCCGTAGTCGCGCGCGAGCTGCCGACGGTCGATGCCAGCGGCGGCTTCGAGCTCGGCCATCGACGCCGAATCGAAGCCCAAGCGCCAGAAGCACCGCATGATCTTCGTCCGCACCGCGCGTGGGTCGTGTTCTCTAGGGCGTCCCATCGGCTTTCGAGCTCTATACGGGCCTGGCGGAAGTTTGTCAACGAACGATGACAAATGGATTTCCAGGGGCTGGAAAGGCCTAACGGATCGAACACTCCCAGGTGGGGAATCGAACCTTCCCAAATCGAACCTTCCCAGGTTGGATTGGGTCGGGATTGTCACGCTGGGGAATCGAACACTCCCGAATCGAACCTTCCCAGGTTGGTTTGGGTCGGGATTGTCACGCAACCCGACCGACGGGTGACCGACAACACAGCGACCCTCCCTATTGCCAATGTATGTCAAATATGGCATAGAAAGGTCACGCCCAGTTGCCAGACAGGCCTCTAGTTTGGCTCGAGAGCAAGGTGCAAAGTCCACCATTCTCACTCGACTCTCGAAGGCGTGCGGGTTGGTTACTGCGCCGCCTGCAACGAGGGGAGACGCTAACGATGCCCGACTCGCGCCCCATGCCCACGATCGGCCCTCACTGCCACGAGCTCCGTATTGCCGATCGAGGCGCCCGTACGGAGTGGCGAATCATCTACCGCGCGGATGCCGACGCAATCGTCATCGCCGATACCTTCGCAAAGAAGAGTCGCGGCACTCCCAAAGCAGCCATCGCGCGCGCGGCGCGCCGTTTCCGAGTCTACGACGAGGCACTGCCATGAAATCCACAAAGCGAAAGCGCCTCGAAGCAGAGGGGTGGAAGGTAGGATCGGCTCAAGACTTCCTCAGCCTCACCGATGAAGAAGTCGAATACATCGAGCTCCAACTCTCCCTCGCTGCGCTACTAGCGAAGCGAAGAAAGTCTCTCGGTTATACCCAAACTGAAGTCGCCAACATCATCGGCTCCAGCCAGTCCCGCGTCGCCAAAATGGAAGCGGGCGACCCAAGCGTGTCGGTCGACCTAATCATCCGCGCACTGCTCGCCCTCGGCGCGAATCGCAAGCACGTAGCTCGCGCGATCGGAGCATCGCCCTCGGCGTAGCCGCAACGCGTCGCCTGTTGGAGTCGTCCAAATCTTCGAGCGCGCACCATCGACTTCGCTGTGACGTCCGCACCCCCTCCGGGTTGTCCATAGAACGACGGTCCAGCAGCGGCTTGGGAAGCTTCAGCACCCGTTGACGCGTTAGCCCAAGGTGAAGCCGCCAAACGGCACCCGCCGCCTCCTCCTCGGGCTGCTCCTCGCCGGAGTCGCCATCGCCTATCTAGCCGGCCTCCTCGGTCTTTTCTACGTAGGCAACCAGCTCGGCTGCTGCACCACAAGGTGCTGCCGCCACTCACTAGAGTTGGACCGCGCCGCACTGCGGTCGGTGGCCATACTCTTCCGCGCCGAGAACGACGGTCGGTGCCCCACAACGCAAGCACTCGTGGATCAACATTACATCGCCCCCGGTCCCTGGCAGGACGACTACACCTTCCACTGCGACGCCAACGACGTCGGCGTGCAAGGTCCCCCGAAGGGACCCAGTCCTCCAACCCAACGCGAAACCTGGTGCCCGACCGTCAGAGGCTTGCTCGCCCTCTGGCTTTCACCATTGCGCCTCTTCGTCCCTACCTGACCCCGCCCATTCGAGTCGCAACGTGCGACGAACACTCGCACACCCGTGAACCGCGTCGCCAAGCTCCATCGCAGCCAACGTGCCCGCCGACCGCCCACCTCACGCAACGCGACCCTGCTCCGTCCGATACACCCACAGCCCCATGTCGGACGCAGGGAACATCTTCCAACTCAAGCTCACCCTCACCAACTCGTTCCCCAAGGTCTGGCGCCGGGTCCTCGTCCCGGACGGGTGCACGTTGAGCGATCTCCACTACGTCATCTCGTACTCGTTCGGTTGGTTCCAAGACGCCGAGCACGAGTTTTCTCGAGGTTCGCGGGTGTTCGGTTCCATTCTCAAACCCCCGGCGCGCCCACGCGAAGACGACAACGAGGCCTTCCTCGTAGATGTGTTCAAGCGCCCAGGCACCAACATGCGCTACGTGTACCAGTCGCGCGACGAGTGGCGCGTACAAGTCGTATATGAAGGCGATCAAGCGCCAGTTCCCCGTGGTGAGTACCCATGCTGTATCGCCGGCGAAAACGACGGTCCGCCCGACGGCGTCGGCGGCATCCACCAGTACAACGAAGCCGTGCACGCCGCCAACAACGCCGATGCCTGGGCGGCACTCTGCGCCAGACTCGGCCCCTCCGAGTGGCAGCTCGCATTCGAGCCAACCTACCTCGACATCGGCGACATCAACTGCTCCCTAGGCCTCATCTTCCACGAACTCGAACTGTCGCACGCACCGCCCACAGATAAACCTTCGATCACACGGCACAGCAACGGCCATGCCCCACCGAAAGCCAGGTTGAACTAAGACTGAAGCGTCACCTCACCCCGACCGAACGCGCAGCACCTGCCGGGCTTCCTCGATCCCTGGGCAGCCCCGCTCGAAAAATCGCTCCTGGTACTCATCCATCAACGCCACAGCCGAGTGGAACTGCGCCACCTTCAGCGATGCCCGCCCCCACAAGAAGTCGTCGACCTCGCTGATCGATTCGGTCGGATCACGAAGGTAACCGTCCTCGATCGACCACGTGAGCTCCTCGATGATCTGGTTGGACGAGCCCGCCACGCTGCGATCGGCCGTCTTTGTGATCAGCCCCCACTCGTAGAGCCGCCGCACCTTGTCCACCATGTAGCCCGGCACGCACCTCTCCTCGGGTCCGCCCGAATCCCCCATCGACAGCGCCGCGGATCAACCTGTCCAGATATCCGTAACCTCGACGGCGAAGGTCACCCTCCGGTTCCTCCTCCCCGGCGATCTCCTTCTCCTCTACCGCCAACTCGAACGCCTCTAAACGGAAAGGGACGCGCATCGCCCCGTTCTTGTGCACCGAGTTCTCGCACCTGGGCCCCCACCATCGGCATCTCCGACAAACGGGAACCGATTTACCGCCAGGATCGCTACCACTGCACCAGCCCGGTCTGCCACCGCCGCGACGTCACCCTTCACCAAGTGACGTACGGCGCCCACGGCGGTACCGACAGTCCGGAGAACCTCGCCTCCCCCTGCCCCTTCTGCCACCTCGAAGGCGAACATGGCGGCCGCCTCAAGATCCTACCGCCGGGAGACCACCCAACCTGGATCCTAGGCCGCCGCCCGATCATTCAGGTCGAAGGCCGCGAGCATAGCAACACCGCCCCACGATCCCACTTCTGGCGACAGAACCGACGAACGTGTCGCGACGAGTTCTCTCGTCTTGGCTCCTCGCAGGCGTTTCGGCCCGTCGCGCCACCTCAGGTCAACCGGGTCCGATGGCCAAGACCGGTAGCGCCGCAACTCCTCGAATTCCTTAGTCGGGGCGACTGGATTCGAACCAGCGACCTCATGCTCCCAAAGCATGCGCACTACCAGGCTGTGCTACACCCCGAAACGAA
>JBCCEK010000333.1:0-3559 GCA_039030295.1 Myxococcota bacterium
AAGGCGCAGGACTATCTTCGCAAGGAGCTGCCGGCCGAGCAGTTGCTCGCCCGCGTGGCCGCTCTCCTCGAACCGCTTCGCCAGCTCGAGGCGGCGCTTCACACCGAAGGCGAAGCGCGAGGCGATTTGACCGATATCGGCCTAGGCACCCTCCTCCGGGCGGTCACCAAGACACGACCAGACGCCAACATCATCCTCCAGGACCCTTGGAGCCTTTTCGAACTCGCGCTTCGCGAGGGCCGTTTGGTCGCGGTGTCCCGCACGACGATCGATGGACGAGTATCCGAGGGCGCGTCCGTGTTGCGGGCCCTCGCCGGGATGAATCGCGGGCGCTTCGTCGTCGCGCGATCACTCGAGCCCATCCACGATGCGGGCGGGCCATTCGACGACGCGCTCGGCGAGGCGATGCGGCGCCTCGGCACACTGATAGGATCACTGGCGGAGGCGGGCGCCGGAGGCCTCGATTTCGACGAAGACTCGCTCGAAACGTTCTTGCGCCACAGTCCGTCAGGGGTTCGCGAAACCGTACGGCGCCTTCGGGAGAGTGAGCGCGTGGACCAAGTGGCGTCTGGGTTCGGCGGTTCGCCCGCTGAGCTGGATGCGCTATTGATGACCCTTGCTCGGCAGGGGGCGGTCACGGCGGTACGCCTCGAGGGGGCGCCGGCGAAAGACGATGCGAGGCACCAAGAGATCGACGGAGATGCGGATTTGCTGAACTCGAGCCCCTCCGTGACCCGAGAGAACCATCGCGCGCAGTCCGCTGTCGCAATGCACCAGCAGCCGACCAACCGTGTGGCACGCTCGGGGGATCTGATCTGGCGGAGGCCCACGAACCGTGCGGCGGGAACTGAGCCAGGCTCGAGCTTTGTTCCCCAACCCACCTTGGCGACACGACTGCTGGGGTGGGGCTTTGCGGTCGCTTTCGTGGCCACAGTGGTGTTCTTGCTGTGGCCCCGGGGAACCGCCAACGATCCAGGACCCGCCATGACCCCACACGCGGCCCGCGAACCTGCGCAGGCAAACGGGGAGAACCGGGCGCCAGGGTATCCGCTCGCCGTCGCCGGGCTCCTTGCGGACGGCATCGATGGCTCGCTCTCGGCGTTGCCGGATCAAGGGGCGCTCGAGCTCTTGGGCCCGACGGAGGTCGTGGTTCAGGTCAATGGCGTCGCGCATGGCTCCCTGCCTCTCACGCTGGTGCTCGACGAAGGTCGTCACCTCGTTCGGTACGGGTCCGGTGCCCGCTGGACGTACCGCGTCTACTTCGTGAAACGAGGTGCGACTCGTACGCTTCGTGTTCGCCTGAAGCCGGGTGGTTTTGTTGACGCTCGTTGAAACAGCGTGATACGCGCAACGAGATTCGGCAGGCCCCACGCAACCCCGTGAACGGGCTCCGAACGAGCCTTGGGAGGAAGTGCGGATGCGGTTGGTTTTGATGGCGATGGCGGTGTTGCTCGCGACCGCTGGGTGTACCGAACGTCAACCCGAAGTCGGTCCTTTCGAGGGTCTCGAGACTCGGCACGACTTGGCGAACCTTTTGCACCTGGCCGAGGTCGACGACGGCGGTTGGTACATCGACTTCGGGACTCCGGCGCAATCGAAGTACACTGGTGGCGACTGGCGCAGCGGCTGGTTGGGGCGCGGCGTCGACGGCGACACAACGTTCGCCCACGTCGGCATGCGAGGGCGCGTCTACTTCGAATCCGATGAGCAGATGCCGATGGTGGCGCGCATTCGGCTTCGTGCACTCGGGACCAAAGCACTCACCCCCTACCTCAACAACGCCCAACTCAAATCGGTCCACCTCGGCGAGGGGCAAGGTTTTGCGGAGTACGATGTGGCTTTACCTCGGGACGCCGTCCGCGTGGGTGAGAACTATTTGTTGCTGACGTTCGGGGGGACGATTCCCGTCGAAGGCCAGGATGTGTCCGTGGCGGTCGACTCGATCTCGATTCGTCCGGCGAACGCCGAACCGAGAACCGTCCACGCCTCGCCGCAATACGCCGGTCTGTCGACGGCGGTTCGGGTTGGAGACAGCGAGCGCGAGGCGATTGCGCTCTCTCGAAACTCGACCCTTCGTTACTACGTCGACGTTCCCAGGGGTGCCTCGCTCGGGTTTGGGTTGGGGGCGGAAGGTCAGGGAGAGACTCCGGTGTCGGTGCGCGTTGCTGCCGACGGCAAGGCGCCGGTCGAAGCCTTCGCTGGGAACGCGGGCGAGACTTGGGTGGACCACAAGGTCGACTTGAGTGCGTTCGAAGGATTGGTCGTCCGGATCGACTTCTCGGCTCGTGGGCCGGGGCCGGGCCGGGTGGCTTGGCACGCGCCGCGCGTGCTCGTGCCTGCGGTCGAGGCGCCTGACACGCAACCCGCCAAGAACGTGATCGTGCTGGTTATCGACACGTTGCGGGCCGACAAGCTTCGCGCCTTCAATCCCGAGTCCCGCGTCGAAACGCCCACCATGGACCGACTGGCGAGCGAAGGGGTCGTCTTCAAAGAGGCCATGGCCCCGGAGAACTGGACGAAGCCTTCGGTGGCTTCGATTCTGACCGGTCTTCACCCGCAGACGCATCAACAGAAGACGGGCAGTTCCGCCTTGCCGAGCTCAGCTCTGCTGCTCAGTGAACACCTTCAGCGCGAAGGGTTCGACACGGGGAGCTTCATTGCCAACGGGTACGTGTCGGATCGATTCGGGTTCGACCAAGGGTGGGACGACTACACGAACGACATACGCGAAGGCAAGAGCACCGAGGCCAAGGACGTGTTTCACGAAGCCGTCACGTGGATTGAGGCTCACAAGGACGAGCGGTTCTTTGCCTACGTCCAAACGATCGACCCGCACGTCCCATACGACCCACCGACCGAGTATCTGCGAATGTATGACCCGAGCGAGTACGACGGCCAGGTCAGGCCGCGAATGACTGGGGAGCTCCTGGAGCGAGCGAAGCGGCGGCCGCCCCAAGTCGTGTTCGATGCACGCGACCAGCGACGACTCGCCGCGCTCCACGACGGCGAGATCACCCAACACGACCACTTCCTAGGCAAGTTCGTCGACCGATTGGCGTCGCTTGGGGTTCTCGACGACACCCTTCTCGTGATTACCTCCGACCACGGGGAGGAGTTCAACGATCACGGTTCCTGGGGACACGGGCACTCGATCTACCAAGAGCTGTTGCACGTCCCGCTCATGTTGCGGCTACCTGGAAGTCTCCCTGGCGGAAAGGTGGTCCACGATTCGGTGAGTACACTCGATGTGTCCGCGACCGTGACCGATCTGCTCGGCGTGTCGCCAATGCCGACCAACGAGGGAGAGTCGCTTTCTCCGTTGGTTTGGGGGACGGGTGGACGGCGGCCATCTGTGGCGTTCAGCGACTTCCAAGATGACCGTCGCGTCCTGACCGCTGGGCGATGGAAGTTCATCGTCCGGGGCAACCTGACGTCGACGATGTTCGACCTCGAGCGCGACCCCGCCGAGAAGAACGAGCTCGATGCGTCGGCGCACCCGATTGGACGCCGTTATGCGCGGATGCTCCTCGGTCAGTTCCTGGGCTCGACCGATCGAGGG
>JBCCEK010000334.1:0-3508 GCA_039030295.1 Myxococcota bacterium
CTCTCGTACTTCTCTCCGATCGTCTCCGGCGCGCGATAGGCGGTCGACTGGCCCGGCCGCAGCACCGTGCAATCCACGCCCATCGCTTCCACCCGTCTCTTGAACGACCCTGCGTCCGCCGGGTTCGCCTTCTTCTTGAACAGCATGCCGCAGTCGTAGTGGCACGGGATCGCCAGCCTCGGCCGGATGCTCGCGACCGCCTCGACGGCTTGGTCCTCATCCATCGTGTTGCCGATTTCCCGGCCCCCGATTGGAATCATCAAGACGTCAGGTTCGAGCCCTTCCCAGTCTGGCAACAAAAGCGTGTCGCCTAGGTTTGCGACGGTGACGCCGCCGAGCTCCAACAAGAAGCCGGTTTCGCCCTTTGCGAATAGGGTGTCCGGTTCGCGCACGACGGTCTTCTTGAGTCCGCCGAACATGAGGGAGAGCCGAAGATCCCCGTGATGCGCCGGGAGTGAACGGACTCGCACGCCGTCGACCTCAACTTCTTCTCCCCATCGGAGGGGGTAAGCACGGTCTACTGGAACCGAGTACTCCAGCTTCGGCCGACGTGGATGCGTGAGGAATGCGCGACCATCCCTGGTCTCGACGAGCTCGTTGCCGCAGATGAGTGGCGCATCGCAGTGCGACAGAAGACGGTCTGTATTCCAGTAGTGGTCGGGATCGGCGTGGGTGACGAGTACGTGCGTGACCCGGTCCCATGCGTGCTTCGGGATCACCGTCCCGAGGCCCAGAAGATAGAGGCTGGTACCGGGGTCGATCGCGACCTTTTGGTCACCGGCACGAATGATGAACCCGTTGTAACCGTAGTAGGCGATGTTCAGTTCAGAGCGACGGCTCATGACGACCTCCCGAAGCAAACTGACCAAGTTCAGTGAAGAAAGGTCGAAGACGTCGGTTTACGGGCGGCCCTTCTTCGCAACCATGTGTCACCGCGAACACCGGAAGGCAGAGTCGTCGCATAGCCCCGTCTTACGGGACTTCTCTTGTCGCTTACAAGAGCCACGTACCACCACGCAGATTTTGCATTCTCACGCGCTCTGTGCGCGGTCCCTGTCGCTCGCGGAACCGCCAATGAACAAGATTGCGACGATCATTCCCGCGACGCACAGCACGGCGTTGACGACGAACGCCCTACCGATCCCTTCGTCGAGTGAGGAAGCGCTCGCGACGATCGACGTATTCAACCCCAATCCGAGGGCACCGCCGGCGATGTTGGCCATGTAGATGATGGCGCTGGCCAGGCTGGATCGCGACGAATCGAGTGCCGTGACCCCCGCAGTCACGATCGACGTGTAGAAGACCCCCGTCCCGATCCCAAGCACCAGCAACCCCGGTATCATGTCGGCGTAGGTCGTTTCCGGCCCGACCCTCGAAAGAAGCCACATCCCGACGGCGAGGAATGCGGCGCCGGCCGAAACGACCCGCTTCGATCCCAACGCTTCGTAGGCGCGGCCAGCCGCAAACGACACGAACGCGTACGTGAGCATCATCGGAAGCAGCCCGACACCCGACTGCATCGCCGTGAAATCGAGCTGCTTGGTCATGAACTGCGGGAGGTAGACCATCGAAGCGAAGAACACCGATGCGATCAGGAGCGTCATCAGCGTGGTCATCGCGAACGGCAGGTTTGTCATCACGGACTCTGGCACCAGCGCAGTTTCGCCGACTCGGCTCTCGTAGAACGCGAAGACCACGAGCGAGACCAGTCCGACGCCGAAGAGCCATAGGACGGACGTATTGGTCCAGCCCCGATGGATGCCCCAGTCGAGGGCGAGCAACAAGGCCACCAGGCCGACCGTCAATAGGGCGGTTCCCCCGTAGTCGATACGTTCGTTCGGCGCGGCGGGCTCATCCCGCGGCACGACCGGGATGATGATGACGATCGCGAGGACCGCCACGGGCACGTTGATGAAGAAGATCCACTCCCAACCCAACGAATCGGTCAAGCCCCCGCCAAGCAGCGGGCCCATCGCGTTCCCAATCCCGGCGACGGCCATGATCAAACCGCCGGCAAGCCCTGCGCGACTCGCGGGAACGGAAGCGTAGGTCATTCCAAGGACTGCCGGCCACATCAGGGCCCCACCCACACCCATAATTGCGCGACTCGTGATCAGCACGCCGACATCGGGAGCCAGCCCGCCGATCAGCGAGAACAGCGCGAAGACCCCGGCGCCGATCAGGAACACACGACGCCGGCCAAACATGTCCGCGAGCCTGCCTCCGGTGACAACGGCAACCCCGAACACCAGGGCGTAGCTGTTGATCACCCACTGTGCGGTGTCGACATCGGTATCGAACGACTCCTCGATGGCCGGAATCGCAACAGACAGCGCCGTGAAGTCGTTCGCGACGACTAGAATCCCCGCCGCCATCGCGAAGAGGCCAATGACGACATCCCGCCCCAGCCGTTCCTTGACCACGGTCCATCGGTAGCACGGCCGTTCAGCGAGGCGGGAGCCATTTTTCACTTGACAGTGTCACATGTACTTGACACTGTCACATCACTGGAATCGTCAAGCAAAAAGGAGGAGCCATGATTCGCAACAAACACTCACTCACAGGAGCCTTGTTGTTCCTAGCGACCGGTCTAGGTGCGCCTAGCGGCGCCGCGGCGGAGGAAGCGCCCCCCTGGGAGCTCGTCGTGGAGATTCGCGCGATCGAGGCCGCACGCGGCGATGACATCTACTGCTCCTTGTTCGGCTCGGAGCAGGGTTTCCCGATGGACTCCTCCAAGGCGCTCGAAACGACGCAGGCCAAAGGAAAGGGAGAGACACGGCTGTGCACGTTCGCGGTGCCGAAGGCCGGGACCTACGCGGTTTCGGTCCTTCACGACGAGAACGGCAACAGGAAGGTCGATACGAAGGTCTTCGGCATTCCCACGGAGGGATGGGCGACCAGCAAGAACGTGAAGCCGAGATTCCGGGCGCCGAACTTCGAAGAGTCACGGTTCGAGATCGCGTCGCCGACTTCGAAGCAGCGTGTCGAGATGCACTACTGAGAGGCCTCCCATGAGCACACTCAACCAGAAGTATGGACCATGGGCAGTGGTCACCGGGGCGTCCGACGGAATTGGGCGCGAGATCTCGAGGCGCCTCGCAGAGGGCGGCTTTCACATCGTGGTGGTTGGCCGCCGTCGCGCGCTCCTTCGAGCGCTCTCCGACGAGTTGCAAGCGAGCTCCGGAGTCGAGGTGCGTGTCGTCGACGCGGACCTCTCAACAGATGCGGGATGGCAGTTGGTCGTGAGCGCGACCCAGAGTCTCGATGTAGGCCTCTTTATCGCGTCCGCTGGATTCGGAGGTTCGGGAAACTTCGTCGACGCAGAGCTCACTCACGAACTCGAGATGCTGGACGTGAACTGCCGTGCGTTGATGGCGATGACCTATCATTTTGGGCGTCGTTTCGTCGACCGGCAGCGCGGCGGAATCGTCCTCATGAGCTCGTTGGTCGCGTTCCAGGGGGTACCGAAGGCCGCTCACTACGCAGCCACCAAAGCCTACGTGCAAAC
>JBCCEK010000335.1:0-3499 GCA_039030295.1 Myxococcota bacterium
GGCTCCAGCGGTAGGACTCGAACCTACGACCAAGCGATTAACAGTCGCCCGCTCTACCAACTGAGCTACGCTGGAATGGCTCGCAGGGATAGCGTGGCTTGGGGCGCTGTCAAGGACCCAGATACGCGCCTCGTAGGGGCCACCGCGAGCCCTCCGGACAGCGCATGGGACTCTGCCCGCGCTAGGGTCTCCCCTACGGGCTCACTCAGTTCGCACTGGTGATTGGGCTCACCGAAGCTCCGCGGTGAAACACCGATTCGAGGTGTTTCAGGAGCTCTGGGACAATGCGCTCGTGGGCGTCTTCTTGGAGGTAGTGGCCGGCGTCCGGGAGGCGAAGGACGTGGGCGTTCGGGAAGTTTCGAAGCCAGAGGTCGTCGAGGTACTCGGGCAGGAAGGCGATGTCTTTCATCGCCCACGCGATCATCGTCGGTTTGTCGGCAAGGCGCGCGAGCCCACCCTCAACTTCGCCTAGGAACTCCGCCACGCGGCCGGTCGAGTCCGCGGGGATCTCTCGCGGAAACACCAAGATCGACGTGCGCGAAGAGTAAGTGGGGTGGGGTGCCAGATAGGCCGCGCGAACCTCGGGCGTGAGTCGATCCTTGTGCATGACCCCCGCGTTGAAGAGGAAGCCGCGGACGAACATGTGGGCGCCTTTGACCATGGCTTCGCCGATGCCTGGCGTCCGAAACAACTTGAGCGGCAAGGGCAGCTGCACCTGGTCTGGCGGGCGATGCGCGATCGTGTTCAGGATGCACAGGGAGGCGATCCTTTCGGGGTGTCGCGTGGCCCAGTAGAAACCGAGGGCACCGCCCCAGTCTTGAGAGACGAGGGTGGCGTCGTAGAGATCGAGTGATTCGAGCAACCGGTCGAGCCGCGCAGCGTGCCGCGGTACGCGATAAAGCGCCGCCTCGTCAGGCTTTTCGGAACGGCCAAAGCCAAGGTGGTCGGGGACGATGCACCGGTACCCAGCATCGACCAGAGGCGGGATGAAGTTGCGATACAGATAACCCCAGGTGGGGTTTCCGTGGACGAGGACGACTGGCTTTCCGTCGCGCGGGCCCTCGTCGACGTAGTGCATGCGGCCATCCGCCGAATCGAACCACTTGGGGGCGAACGGCCATGTCCCCCCGAATGTCCAGTCGGTCGTTCCCATCTTCACGCTCCTTCCTCGAACACCGCGTTGATCCATGGGGATCGCGAAGGCCCCGTCAACCGACTCTTCGCTACCGGGGGCCCGGAGCTGGTCGCGGACTGGAGCGAGTCGCCCGAGCCTGACACACTGTGAGCGCTATCGAGTGATGAACAGCAACCTCAACACATTCATCGTGTCGGACATGCATCTCGCGGACGCGCAGGACCTCGACCCGCGGCGGCCCCTGTGGATGGCCTACAAGCGCCGCGAGTTCTTCATCGACGAGGATTTTGCGGGTTTCCTCGAGTACGCCCAGCGCGAATCAGACGGCCCCATCGAGGTGATCCTCAATGGGGACATCTTCGACTTCGACAGCGTCACCACCCTTCCGGACGATGGAAGGTACGTCGAGTGGCTCGAACGGCATCGTGGCCTTGGAAGCGACGAGTGGAAGAGCGAGTTCAAGATGACGGTCATCATCGAGGAGCACGCGCGATGGTTCGAGGCCCTGCGCGACTTCGTAGCGAACGGCCACCGGGCGATCTTCGTCATCGGCAACCATGACCTCGAGCTCCATTGGCCCTCGGTGCAGCGTCTGATCTGCGAAGCGATCGGGGTCGAGGTTCCGCTCGGGTTGCTGGAGGAGGGGGCTCGCAACCCGACGGAGGCGTCGAGCCACGAGAGCGATGAGCGCATCTACAGCAGCGACCCGGTGGTCTTCTGCAACTGGTTCTACCTCAGCGGAGATGACACCTACGTCAGTCACGGCCACCAGTACGATCCCAACTGCGTCGTTCCCGACCCGATCGACCCGCTCATCGAGGTGCACGGGACCCCCAGGGTCCGCATCCCCTTCGGCGATCTCGCCTCTCGCTACATGATCAACGGCATGGGCTACTTCAACCCGCACCAGTCCGAGAACTACATCATGAGCGGGATGGCCTACGTGAAGTTCTTCTACAAGTACATGCTCCGAACCCAGCCGCTGCTGCTGTGGACCTGGTTCTGGGGTGCCTACGCGACGCTGTGGATCTCCCTAAGGACCCACTGGGTTCAGGCCATGCGGGACCCGCTCCTCGTCGACGACAAGGTTCGTCTGATCGCGATGCGATCCCGCGCCACGCCCTCGATGGTTCGCAAGCTGAACGCGGTCCATGTGCCTTCAGCCACCAACAACCCGTTTCGGATTGCCCGAGAGCTCTGGCTCGACCGTGCGTTCTTGCTCCTTGCAGTGCTGTTTCTGGCCTGGCAGGTCGTTCTGCACATCAACATCGCGTGGCCCATCAGTCCGCTTTGGGTGTTTGTGCCCCTGGCGATCTTCATGTTCCCGTACGTGGCGTACGCATCCTCGGTGAAGCCCACGGTGTTCCAAGTGCCCCTCCTCAGCGAGGAGCGGGCCGAACTGATCTACAAGATCACCGGGATGAAGCGGGTGGTGTTCGGTCACACGCATCAGCCGAAGTGTGAGCAGGTGGGGCCCGTCGCGTTCTACAATGGTGGCTTCTGGTCGCAGGCGTTCGCCGATCCAGAGTGCACCGTACGACTTGGTGCGCAGACCTTCGTTCGCATCGTGCCGCACCCCAACGGCCAAGGCCGTGTCGCGGAGCTCTGCGAATGGAAGGCCGCCGCCGACAAGCCGTGCCGGTGCCTCTGCGCGGAGCCCGAACTCAAGTCGGAGATGAAGGCCGCTTGAGGGTGGTCAACGCGCGAGCTGCTGCAAGGCGCCTGCCATCAACCCCATGAACGCTGCCAAGTCCTGTGGGTCCGCGGCATCGATCTTGGCGTGGCTCGAGAGGAACCGGTCGAGCGGCATCCGACCGTCGTTGACGGCGACCAACGCCTCGTACTGCGTCGTCACGGTGACCTGTGGGTCGACGAGAGAGCCGGCCTTGACGTCGACTTCGCCGCCATCGACGATCAGAGAGAACGACTCACCACTTACGTCGAGACGCGCGCGAAGGTCGAGGTCGCGACTAGCTGCCCGCTGGCAGGCGACCTGGAGCGTCACCGCGATCGTGCGCACGTTGCCGGGCGATTGGATGTCATCGTCGGGCACGAACTGACCGCCGAAGGCAGAGAGCTCGAACAAGAGCGGGGCGGTGCCTTGTCCGAGCGGGGTGAGCTCGTAGAGCGAGACGCCAAACTCCGCGTCGCGCCGCCGAATCAGGCCGTCCTCTTCGAGCTGCCGCAGCCGGCGGGTCAGCAGGTTGGGGGCCAGGCCGGGGAGGGCGACCTGGAGGTCGGTGAAGCGCGCTGGGCCCGCATGCAGGTCGCGAAGGACCAGGAGGGTCCAGCGATCCCCGAGGCGGTCCAAGCCTCGTGCGATCGGGCAAAGCAGGTGATATCGGCGGGTTCCGGGCATCGAGA
>JBCCEK010000336.1:0-3482 GCA_039030295.1 Myxococcota bacterium
AAAGGTCTACCAGATCCCAGAAACCGGCCGGGCGGCTCGGGGACGCGCCGTCGTGAACCTCGTCGGGATGGAGGGCGACGAACGAGTGGCGGCCATCTTGCCGATCCGCGAGTTCGTCGAAGACGGGTACCTCCTCACCTGTACGCGTCGAGGACGCGTCAAGCGGACGAACCTCAGTGCGTACGAGAACATCCGTCAGACCGGCATCATCGGGGTGGCCATCGGCGATACCGACGAGCTCCTCGCCGCGCGCATCGTCACGCCCGGCCAGGATGTCCTGATCGGCACGTCTCACGGGATGAGCATTCGGTTCGCGATCGAGGACGTGCGAGCGATGGGGCGCGATTCGATGGGCGTCAAAGGTATCGACCTTCGGGAGGGCGACTTCGTGATCGGAATGGACATCATCGATGACGAATCGACCGATCAGGTGCTGACGGTCAGCGCGAACGGCTACGGAAAGCGCACGCCGGTGGATGAGTGGCGGGCCCAGAACCGCGGGGGCAAGGGCATCATCGCGATGGACACGTCCGAGCGGAACGGCGCGCTCGTGAAGCTTCGGTTGGTGTCCCCGGACGATCAGCTGATGGTGATCACCAATGGTGGCCAAGTGATCAGGACACGGGTTTCAGAGATTCGAGAGACGGGGCGAAACACCCAGGGCGTGCGCGTCATCCGTCTCCGCGACGACGAGCAGGTCGTGGACGTCGAGCCTGTGGCCGAGACCGACGACGAAGAGGGCGAGGAACCGCAGGAAAATGGCGGTGCAGAGCCCACAAACGTGTAATCGCCGAGACAAACCGCTATCCTGATCGGGAGAAAACCAACGGTTTTCACTGGGGGTGTGCGATCGTGAGCAAAGGACCCGTCATCGGGATCGACCTTGGGACGACCAATTCTGTCGTCGCCATTGCAGATCAAGCCGGCGCCAAGGTTCTGGCGGAAGCCGATGGCTCGAATCTCATCCCGTCGGTCGTTTCGTTCCATCCGAGCGGCGACGTATTGGTCGGGACCGCGGCCAAGGAGCGACGCTTGCTCGACGCCGCCAACACGGTCTCTTCGATCAAGCGCCTGATCGGTCGGCCGTTTACGAGCTACGAGGTCAAGCAAGCGCAGGAGCGGTTTCCCTTCGAGCTCTCAGAGGGCCCGGGCGGCGGAGTCCTCGTATCCGCCCGCGGCGAGACCTACACGCTGAGCGAGATCAGCGCGTTCGTGCTGCGACACGTGCGGCAGGTAGCTGAAGAAGGCCTCGGTCGAGAGTGCCAGCACGCCGTCGTGACGGTCCCCGCGAACTTCAACGAGCTTCAGCGTAGCGCGACCAAGGCGGCGGGCCGGGTCGCCGGTCTAGAGGTCCTCCGCATCTTGAACGAGCCAACCGCCGCGGCGTTGGCCTACGGGTACAACCGGACCTCGAATGAACGGGTCGCGGTATACGATTTGGGCGGCGGCACCTTCGACATCACGATTCTTCAGCTCGCGGGCGACGTGTTCGAAGTGCTCGCGACCGCAGGTGACACATTCCTAGGCGGCGACGACGTCGACAACATGGTCGCCGACGACATGGCTGCGCGGTTTCTCGAGGCGAACCGGTACGACACCAAGGAGGATCGGCAGGCCTTCGAGCGCCTCCGCGCGGCGGCCGAGTGGGCCAAGTGCCAACTCTCCGACAAGGCCGACGTCAAGCTCTGCATCGAGGAGTTGGCCTACGGGGACGGGGGCGTTGCGCTCAACCTCGACTACGCGCTCAGCCGGAAACGCCTCGAGCAGATGGTGCAGCCCCTGATCGCCAGGAGCTTCGATGTCTGCGAGGACGCGATGAAGGCGGCCGGCGTCCGCCCAACGCAACTCGACAACGTCATTCTAGTCGGGGGCTCCACGCGCATACCGCTGTTGCGACGCATGGTGGCCGAGTACTTTGGCCGCACACCACAAACGAGTATCGACCCTGATCTCGTCGTCGCCCAAGGCGCCGCGCTTCAAGCCAAAGCGCTCTCGGTTCCCGAGCGCAAGCCGACGGCGCCGCTCGGCCGGGTTGCGCTAAAGAAGGTCGTGCAGCCCGGGGCTGGTGTCGAGCTGAGCGAGGACTTCGAGGACGAGGTCACCAACATTGGCGACCGACCGCCGCTGCCACCACCACCAGTCGCGAGGGGTGCCCGCAAAGCGACCCTGACCGGTCAGGCTCCGCCACCTCCACCGGTTCACCTAAGCGCCAAAGCGGTCGAACCCGACGACGGCCTCGTCGAGACGCCCACGCGTTCGCGAGAAGAGCCATTCCACGACTCACCCACCCTGGCTCGAGAGGAGCCGCTGGTGGATACGCCCACGCGCTCGCGTGAGGAGCCCTTGGTGGATACGCCAACACGTTCGAGCGAGCAGCCCTTCGAGGACATGCGCACTCGAATGGCAGAGGCGGTCGACCCGCTCGATTTCCAGCCAACGCGTGCAGCGGACGCCTCGGGACTCCTCATGGAGATCGGGCAGGAGACGGCCGCTCGCGAGCTCGAGGTCGACGAGGAGCCCTCCGGCCTGATGATGGAACTCGGCGAGTTCGGAGAAACCTCCGACGCGCCCGCCGTGACCAATCCGCCGCTTCCACCGCCGTTGGACTTGAGAAGTGGTGCACCCCCCGAGGTCGACGTCCCGATCGACGAAGATGTCGCAACGATGACCGGGGTCGTTCCGGTGGGCGAGGCCACGCCCGCCACGCCGCTCTTGCTCGACGTCACGCCGCTTTCACTCGGCGTCGAGACCGTCGACGGCTATTGCGAGCACATCATTCGCAAGAATTCGGCGATCCCGGCGGGCCAGACGAAGATGTTCACCACGGCTCGCGACAAACAGGAGACCGTGGTCGTAAGGATCTGCCAAGGCGAGTCGAGGAACATTCGGGGGAACCAGCTTCTCGGCGAAGTGGTTCTCGACGGCCTCAGGCCCGCGGCTCGAGGCAAGGTGCAGATCGCGGTTCGCTTCATGATCGACGCCGACGGGACTCTCAATGTCCGAGCCCAAGACGTGGGCACCGGGCAGCAGCAGCAGATCGCGATCCGGCTCATCGGCGAGCTTCCAGATGACCAGGTGGCCGCGCTTCGGGCACGGCACGAAGCCAAGATGAGGGCGTAGCAATGTCCGACGGTGCCGACTCGAGAGACTACTACACCGTCCTTGGGATCATCCGCGCAGCCACCCCCGATCAGATCCGCTCCGCGTTTCACCGATTCGCGCGCGAGCACCATCCCGACAAGTTCGTCGGCGCCCCGACCGAAGAGATCGACCTTCACATGTCACTCTACCGGTTGGGAAGCGAGGCGTACCGAGTGTTGCTCGACCCTACCAAGCGCAAGCTGTACGACGAGGGGCTCGAGCACGGAAAGACTCGCTACACGGCAAGCAGGGCCGACGAGACCCGACGAACCGTACGACCTCCCGGGGGGGTGATGGTGCGGTCCAGCAAGGCGCGCGTCTTCTTCTCGCGCGCGCACAGA
>JBCCEK010000337.1:0-3451 GCA_039030295.1 Myxococcota bacterium
CTTTGTCGTTGAGGGGGGAGTCGCCCTGACCCTGCCACACCCCCGCGGCGTTCGACACGGACTCCCCGTGACGTACGAGACAGACTTCGAGCGCGCTCATGCCGCGGGCGCGACGCCTTCCTTGCGAGGCATGATCACGTGGTCGACGAGGCCGTACTCCTTCGCCTCCATGGCCGAGAGGAACTTGTCACGCTCGGTGTCCTGCCGAACGGTCTCGACATCTTGGCCAGTGTGCTGGGCGAGGATCTCGTTGAGCCGCTGCTTGGTGTTGAGGATCTCTTTGGCGTGGATCTCGATGTCCGACGCTTGCCCCTGGTATCCGCCGAGCGGCTGGTGAATCATGATGCGGCTGTGTGGAAGCGCGCGCCGTAGGCCCTTGGTCCCAGACGCGAGCAAGAACGCACCCATCGATGCCGCTTGCCCCAGGCAAACGGTCGATACCGGGCACCGCACGTAGCGGATGGTGTCGTAGATCGCGAGCCCAGCCGACACCATCCCGCCAGGGCTGTTGATGTAGATGGTGATCTCTTTGTCGGCGTCCTCGCTCTCGAGGTAGAGCAGCTGCGCGATGACCGCGTTGGCGACGAAGTCGTTGATGGGAGTCCCCAAAAAGATGATTCGATCGTTGAGGAGACGGCTGTAGATGTCCCACGCCCGCTCCCCGCGGTGGGTCTCTTCAATGATGGTGATGGCCTGCGTCGCCGTCTTTTCGCTCATGGCCACCAACCTAGTCCCTACCGCCATGCTCGCAACGTGAGATTTTGACCGGCCGCGTTCGGCGCTATGGTCGGAACATGCTTCCGACACACCGCGAAATGCTGGCTCGGCTGGTGGGCACACCGTCCGTAAGCTCGGCCGATCCGCGTTTCGACCAGTCGAACCGTGGCGTGGTTGACCTCGTCGGGGAGTGGGCCGAAGCCGCCGGCTTCCGGGTGGAGGTCCGCGAGGTCCCCGACGTGGCGGGGAAGGTCAATCTCGTCGCGACGCGGGGGGAGGGCGGCGACGGGCTCGTCTTGTCGGGGCACACCGACACCGTGCCGTTCAACGCCGAGCGGTGGACCGACGATCCCTTCTCGCTCACCGAGCGGGATGGCAAGCTCCACGGTCTCGGTGCGGCCGACATGAAGGGGTTCTTCGCCGCCGCGCTGGTCGCTGCCGCACGTGTGCCGACGAGCGAACTTCAGCGCCCCATCGTCCTCCTTGGCACGGCAGACGAAGAGAGCACGATGGCCGGCGCACGCGCGCTCGCCGACCGGGGCGACTCGCTCGGGCGTTACGCCATCATTGGTGAGCCCACCGGGCTCACGCCGATCCACAAGCACAAGGGCGTGTTCAATGTCGTCGTGACGGTTGGCGGCCAGGCCGGACACGCGAGCGACCCTGGCAAAGGCGTGAACGCGATCGAAGGCGTCCATCGCGTGGTGCAGGAGCTTCTGCTTCTTCGGGACCGCCTCGCCACGGAGTACGACGACCCCGACTTCGACGTCGCCGGCCCGACGCTGAGCCTTGGTCGGATCGAAGGTGGCGACAGCTTCAACCGCATCCCCGACCACTGCGCGCTCTACGTCGACATGCGTCTTCTCCCGGGCATGCAGCCCGACGACGTTCTTGGCAGGTTGCGTTCCTCGGCGCAGTCGGCGCTCGACGGAGGCAACTGGTCGTTCGAGGTGCGAGCAGCCGGGCACTACGACGCGTTCGGCGGTCCCCGTGACGCGGAGTTTCAGGGCACCGTCGAAACCTTGTGCGGATGTTCAGCCAGGGCCGCGCTTTTCGGCACCGAGGCCCCCTATCTGGCCAGGCTGGGCCTCGAGACGCTCGTGCTTGGCGCCGGTGACATCGGCGTCGCGCATCAACCGGACGAATATGTCACCATGGCGGAGATCGAGCGCGCGACGGATCTCTATGAGCAGCTGATTCGGCGCTACTGCACGGACACCCCATGAGCCCTAAGATCGACCCCTTCGTTCAACATTTCCGCGCGAGCGCACCGTACATCCACGCGCATCGCGGGAGTACGTTCGTGATCATGTTTGGCGGCGAGGCGGTGGCGTCGAAAGAGCTCCGGACCCTTCTCTACGACGTGGCGCTCTTGCATTCGCTCGGCGTTCGGCTCGTGTTGGTCGCTGGCGCCCGTCCACAGATCGACGCATCGCTCGAACGCCGCGGTCGCTCGCCCAAGTACGCTCAAGGGCTGCGCATCACCGACGACGTTGCGCTCGAGAGCGTCAAAGAGGCGGTGGGCGCCACTCGTGTCGAGCTCGAGGCGCGCCTCTCGATGAACCTCCCGAACTCCCCGATGGCCGGCGCACGGCTTCGCGTGGCAACCGGGAACTTCGTGATGGCGCAACCGATTGGTGTGGTCGACGGCATCGACTTCCAGCACACCGGGAAGCCACGACGCGTCGACGCCGACGCGATCCGAGAGAGGCTAGACGCGGGTGCGATCGTCGTGCTGACTCCGATCGGCTATTCCTCCACCGGCGAGGCCTTCAACATCAACAGCCATGACGTCGCGGTCGCCGCCGCTACCGCACTCCGTGCGGACAAGCTCATCGGCCTTCTCGAAGGCGACGGCGTCCCCGACGAAAAGGGCCATCCGCATCCGTTCCTGACCCCGGCCGAGGCCCAAGCGGCACTCGACTCCGGGCGTTCGCTCGGCCACGATGTCGAACGTCACTTGGCGGCCGCCATCGAAGCCTGCCGCGCCGGGGTCCCACGCGCGCATCTGGTCGCCAGAAAGAGCGACGGTGCCTTGCTGCGCGAGCTGTTCACGCGTGAGGGCGTCGGCACGATGGTCACCTCGGAGGCGTTCGAGGGCGTCCGACCGGCCGAGCGCAACGACGTCGGCGGGATCCTCTCCCTGATCGAACCGCTCGAGGAACAGGGCGTCCTGGTGCGCCGCTCGCGCGAGATGCTCGAGAACGACATCGATCGGTTCACCGTCATCGAGCGCGACGGCATGGTCGTCGCATGCTCGGCCCTTTATGCGTTCCCAGACGATGCGATCGCCGAGCTCGCGTGCCTCGTCGTGCACCCCGACTACCGAACCACGGGTCGCGGGGATCAGCTCCTTCAGTACCTCGAGCGCCAGTGCGAGGCCGCGGGCCTCTCCGAGCTCTTTGTGCTCACCACCCAAACGTCCCATTGGTTTCGCGAACGCGGTTTCGAAAGCTGCCCGATCGAAGCGATCCCCGAGTCTAGGCGTTCCGCGTATGACCTGGGACGGCGCTCGAAGATCCTTCTCAAGAAACTGGTCTGACGCATCTGCGCCAAAGCACACGGCTTTCCGATGCTGCTTGGATGCGTCTGAGAATCGTGCTACTCGTCCCCGAATTCGCTAATTGGGATGTTGCTGCGTTCTTGATACACCCAACATGAAGCAGGTTGAACTCAACCGACGCCCCGAGGTCCAAGGGCCGCACGCCGATGCGGAAATGGACGAAATCGTCGC
>JBCCEK010000338.1:0-3443 GCA_039030295.1 Myxococcota bacterium
CGGATACAACGCCGTCGGCAACTTCGACTCCGACGACGATGCGGAGGTGGTCATCATCCGGCTGGGGGAGCTCTTTGTGCTCAATGCGGACGGAACCCCAGTCGAGGGCATTCCGCTTCCGATTCGGATCCCCGGCTCACCAACCGACGTCGCGCCGCCCACGTACACGCCCGCTGCCTACGTACCCACGGAGCCGCTCTACGACGCCGACGGCGACCTCCTCCCGCCGGAGCGGATCCTCTGTGGCGGGTCCTTGCAGCTCGCCGCCTTCGATGCCGTGGGCAACCCAATCATGAGCGAGGACAGCCAGGTGATGGTTCGAACGGCCGGTGCTAATGAGAGCGGACCTCCGACGGTCGCCGACTTCGATGGCGATGGTTTTGCGGAGATCGGGACGGCGAGCTCCACAGCCTATGTGGTGCTCGACTTCCAGTGCACTGGGGATCCTCTGCCCGCCGATTGCGCGCGCGAATGGGTTCGTTGGAGCGTCGAGAACGATGATTGCTCCAGCCGTGCGACCGGGTCGAGCGTCTTCGATTTCGAAGGCGATGGATCAGCCGAGGTCGTCTACGCTGATGAGACGACATTCCGCATCTTTCGCGGCTCTGACGGGTCGATCCTCTACGAAGACGACACCCACGAAAGCAACACCCGGATTGAGATGCCGATCGTCGTCGACGTCGACAACGACGGGAAGTCCGAGGTGGTGATTCCCGAGCCCAACGTCGATGACGACCTCGGCGGCATCGAGATCTGGGAGGACGAGGACAACAACTGGGTACGCACGCGTCGCATCTGGAACCAGCACGCTTACAGCGTGACCAACGTGACCGAAGACGGGCAGATCCCTCGCGAGCCCGAACCCAACTGGCTCAACTCTCGTCTCAACAACTTTCGTCAGAACGTGCAGCCGGGCGGACTCTTCGACGCTCCTGACTTCGTCGTTCGCGAGATCTTGCGCAGCGACTGCAACAGCACACAGTTCACCTTCGACGTAGTCGTCGGCAATGACGGTTCGCTCAGTGTTCCCCCGGGGATTCTGACCCACGTTGCCGTCGAGACCCTCGACGGCGCGCGCACCTTCGACCTCGGCACGTTTGCGACGACCGACTGGCTTCTGCCTGGTCAATCAGAGCGGCTCCGCGTGCCGTTCGAGATCCCGGACGACGGTTCGGTCGCCGAGGTCCGAGTGGTCGTCCGTGTGGACGATGATGGCTCTGGTGGCGCCCAGTACAACGAGTGTGATGAGGACAACAACCAGGCGACGTCCAACCCCATCTCATGCCCCACGGTTGAGTAGCGGTTCGGGACGCTTCCTGGGGTCCCCGAAGAGGGGTCTGCCTTTTTTTTGATGGCGGGGATATAAACGATGGTCCCATGCTTCGTCCCTCGATAGTCCCCACCAGCCGAATCCTGATCCGTCAGGCCGGCGCGAGCGACCTCGAGGGCGTCCTTCGCGTGTGTGAGACGCACGCCGAGTACTGGGACGGCCGGATCCCGCCAGAGCTCCGACTCAACGACTACTTCCGTCGTGCACTAGGCTCTCAGGACGATGTGTTCCAGTTCTGGGTGGCCGAGAACGGTCACGGGTCGGTTCTCGGCTGGGAGATGCTTGCCGCGTGTAGTTCCGATCCTGCTCGTCGTCGCCTGACCGCCGAGGCCACCACATGCCTGGTTCGGCAGAGTGGCTCGCTTGGCCGAGCCTTGGCCACGCACGCCATTCGTCACGCGATGCGTACGCCCTTGCAGTACCTGTTCGCCCAAGTACCGGTTCGCGACAACCTCATGGTGAGCGTTCTCGAAGCTGTCGGCTACGAGGAAGTCGGGGTGATCCCACCGACGGTGAAGCCGCCTGCGCAGCCTGAGCGGCTCGAGTTCGCCTACGTCGTGAACGGCTAGTCGAAAGACCAGCCCTTGCCCTTGGCGGCGTTTCCGATAAGGTGGCTCGCTCCGGAGGGCTTCATGGCGACGAAGCGAACCGCCAGCAAGACGCGGGCAACCAAAAAGACCACCAAGAAGAGAGCCTCGAAGCGCCCAAGCAAAGCGCCGCCAAAGCGAACGACCAAGGCCCCTTCTGCGTCGGCGAAGAAACGTACGACCAAGCGCGCCAAGCCCGCTTCCCGAGCAAAGTCGGGTTCCAAGGAAAGCAGCGCAACGGCCTCAAACGGCGCTGCCTCGAACGGGGCTCGGAGCAAAGCCAAAGCGAAGCGCGCGAGCAAGGCGCCTGCCAAACCCAAGCGCAGCACACGTCCAGCCAAACTGAAGGCGACGAAGGCCAAAGTTGGTGCGCCGAAACCCGCCCCGCTTCCGGACGTCGTCACCGTCGGCGCGTCGGTCCAAGCGAATCCGCCTCCCACGTCGGCGGCGTCCGGGGCGGTCGCAGAGCCTCCACGGCGCCCCGCTCCGCCGCCATGGACCCCGAACCCGAACCCCGACCCAGCCCCATCGTCTCAGTCGCAAGCCCGGGAATCGTACCTCGACGGTGTCCCTCGGGATCACGCCGAAGTCCTTGCGGGATTCTTGCGCGTCGTGAAGGCGGCGGCAGGGGACATCCGAACTCTCATCGTCCAGGCGATCGCGCTCAGCAATCAGAGGCGTGACCGCTTCGATCGATGACCAACGAGAGTCGAGTCGCCATCGTCGGCGCCTCATTGGCGGGCCTCAGGACGGCCGAGTTTCTGCGGCGCGGAGGGTTCCAAGGAACCCTCTCCCTCATCGGCGAGGAACCACACGAGCCATATGATCGGCCACCCCTCTCGAAACAGGTTCTGCGCGGAGAGTGGGATCCGGAGAAATTAGCACTCCGCCGCAAGAGCTACGACGACCTCGGCATCGATATGCGTCTCGGCGAACGCGCGGTCTCCCTCGACACGGTCGCTCGGCAGGTCAAGCTCGAGCGGGGCGATGCAGTCGACTACGACAAGCTCGTCATCGCGACTGGCGGCCGCGTCCGCTGCCTTCCCCATCAGCCGACCCTCGAAGGATTGTTCACGCTCCGCACGGTCGACGATGCCCTGGCGATTCGCACCGCGCTCGGGCGAGCCCGTCGAGTCGTCGTCGTCGGAGCGGGCTTCATCGGAGCTGAGGTGGCCGCTTCGGCCCGAGAGATTGGGCTTGAAGTGTCGATGGTCGAAGTCCTTCCCGCTCCGATGGCGCAGAGCCTCGGTGCACGAATCGGGGGCGTTCTGGCGCGGATGCACGAACGAAGAGGCGTTCGGGTTCTGTGCGGTCACGCGGTCACGGCGTTCGAGGGGCGCGGATCACTCGAGGCGGTAAGACTAGACGACGGTTCAGTCCTTCCGTGCGACGTCGCGGTCGTTGGCGTCGGGGTGGAACCCGCCGTCGATTGGCTCGAGGGGAGCGGTCTCGACTTGGCGGACGGCGTTCGGTGTGATGCGACCTGCGAGGCAAGTGTCCCTGGCGTGTATGCGATCGGCGATGTC
>JBCCEK010000339.1:0-3412 GCA_039030295.1 Myxococcota bacterium
ACTTTCATGTCTTCCGTGGTTGAGCTTCGGTTCGCAGAAGTGTAAACCTCATCGCTCCCGACACGGAGGAGCGATGACTGCAAGCGTAACATTGTTGACCGAACGCCCACACGTCGAGCAGCAATGGAAAGACGCGTTGTCCCGACACGACATGATCGTGAACGTGCTTGCGGCGCGCGAGCTCGGTGGCGCGGTCGCCGGTCAGATCGCAGTCGTGGTCGACGCAGACGACGCACTCTACGCAGACGAACTTCTCTCGACGATCGCTTACGTGCGGGCTCACGGCGCAATGCCGATCGTCCACGTCGAAGGCGACCGCAGTGCGCTCGAGGACATCATCAGTGAGCTTTGCCGAGGCCTCATCACCTGCAACGCCGAGGATGTGGCGCGGGTGGTAGGTTCGTTGCGAAGGCGTTCGGACACACGCCGTCACGCGCGTTTCGAGTTCGTGACCGTGTCACCCTACGGCGACGAGATCCTCGCCGTCCTCGGCAATGGAGACGCCGCGCTTCACCCGCGCCCCGTGGACGCATCTGACGACGGCTCGGATGTCGCGGACATCACGATCGACCCAAGTGCAACGATGGCGACCCTCCGACTAGTGAGCGGCGTGGTGTGCAGGCTCGGAGTCGGCGCCGTGCAAGCGGGGAACGGCATGTCGAACACGAACGACGACATCGCCATCGATGGCGAACGACTCGGCGCTCGGCTCCGCGAACTGCGTCTGGCGGCGGGTCTCACCCAAGCAGAGCTCGCCCGGCGGACCGGAATTCATCGCCCGAACATCGCGCGAGTAGAAGCCGGCCGACATACGCCCTCGCTCGAGACGCTCGCTCGGATCGCGAACGCGATCGGCGTGTCCACGACACACGTCCTCGTCTCGCGACAGTCATGAGCCACGGCGACGCTGGCGCGAGCAAGCCGATCCGTGATGCTTCCACGGTGATCGTGCTCAGGCATGGCGAGGGCGGGCTCGAGACCTTCATGCTGTGCCGTCACGGACAAAGCGGCTTCATGGGAGGCGCACACGTGTTCCCCGGCGGGAAGGTCGACGCCGCGGATGGCGATGCGGCCTGGCTCCCACGGTTCGACCAAGCGCCACCGGCGATGGCCGCCCTCCTTGGCGAGCCCGAAGTCGACAACGCGCTTGGGCTATGGGTCGGAGCCATCCGCGAAACCTTCGAGGAAGCCGGGCTCCTTCTGAGCCCGTCGGCGGAGGCGAAGGGGGCTGCCGATCTCGCCGACGCGCGACAGCGTCTCGAAGACGGGCTCGCATTCGTCACGTTGGCCAACGAGTTCGATCTGAAGTTCGAGACCGCGACGCTCACCCCTTACGCGCGATGGGTCACGCCCAAGATGGAAAGCAAACGATACGACACCCGCTTCTTCATCGCGGTGGTCCCCGAGGGGCAAGTTGCATCTCATGACGGGACAGAAACCACCTCGGCCGTTTGGCTTGCCCCCGGTGCAGTGCTCGACGGCATGCGTACGGGTCGGATCAAGCTCGCGCCTCCAACCGTCCGAACGCTCGAATGGCTCTCCGGCTTCGACGATCCTTCGTCAGTCCTCGGCGCCGCCGCGGCTCGCGTGCCGCCTCTGGTCCGACCCGAGATCGTCTCCGGGGAAGGCGGCTGGTTCCTGGCGCTCCCAGGAGACCCTGCTCACTCGGAAGAGGCCCAAGTGCTGCCCGGTTCGACCCGCATGGTGATGAAGGGCGGCGCCTGGGTCGACGCCCCAATACCGGTGTCCTGACTCACAGTTTTCCCGGGTTTTGGTCTATTTGGGTGGAGCCGGGGCGCTTGGGCAGTTACCCAAAAGGAGTAATGCCCCCTCGCCTCCCCAAAACGCAGGACCTCTTCACCGCGTCTCAGGTGGCCCGTTTCTGCCAGGTCGACCTCAAGACGATTCACAACTGGGCCGACCGCGATCGCATCGTTCACTTTCGGACCCCGGGTCGTCACCTGCGCTTCCGACGGGCCGATGTCCTCGATTTCCTGAGAAAGTACGGATACCCGATTCCCGAAGAACTCGAAGCGGATCGGCCGCGGGTGGCTCTTCTCGTGGAACCTGGCGCCAAGCGTGCGGTCGAGCGCGCCCTTAGCGAGTCGTTCGAGGTCGTAGACTATCGAGATGCCGCGGACGGCTTGCTTGGGATTGGCGAGCAGCCGCCGGACGCGGTCGTGCTCGGGATGCAATGTGGCGGCCTCTCGGGCGCGGAGATCATCGGCGCCCTCAAGCGAAGCCATAGCACCCAGCACGTCCGAGCCGTCCTGTTCGACGCCGACGAGGCCGACAAGGCCGCTGCACTCGCGGCGGGCGCCTCGGCGCACGTCGGCCACACCGACCTCCGTGGGCTCCGGGACACGCTCGAGGCGCTGATGGGTGTGGGGCGCTAGGACGGACAGGAGGGCGCTCGCGACCCTCCACGAGACGCCTACGCCATCCGCCTCGAGCCGGCCTAGGCGACGCTGAGCGGGTCACCGGGGTCGGCTTTACCGAATGTGACGCTTGGCGTACCCCTGCCCCCATGGAGTTCGAATCGATCGCGTGGGACGATCGTGGCCTCGTCGCCACCGTCGCCCAGGACGCCGAAACCGGGGAGGTCCGGATGCTCGCCTACGCCAACCGCGAGGCGCTCGAGCGTACGTTGGCCACCCGAGAGGCCCACTTCTTCAGCCGGTCGAGACACTCGCTCTGGAAGAAGGGCGAGAGCAGCGGAAACACCATGGCGGTCCGCGAAGTCTGGGTGGACTGCGATGGCGACACCGTGCTCTACCTCGTCGACCCGGCCGGCCCGTCCTGTCACACCGGCGCCGAGACTTGCTTCTTCAGGCGGCTCGAGGATGACGGAACCGTCCGCGAGAGCGCGGCAGAGACGGCCAGCCCCACCCTTCTGCGACTCGAACGCACCCTGCAGGCGCGCCGCCAGTCATCGGCTGGAAAGAGCTACACGAAGGCCCTCCTCGACGCAGGTCCGTCCAAGATTGGCGCCAAGCTTCGCGAAGAGGCAGCCGAGCTCGCGCAAGCGATCGAGGACGAGTCAGACGAGCGGGTCTCGTCAGAGGCAGGGGACGTGCTCTACCACTTGCTGGTCGGACTCGTCGCACGAAACGTCCCCGTGCGCACCCTCCTCAACACGCTATCCAAGCGCTTCGGCCAATCCGGACACGCCGAAAAAGCCTCTCGCCCCCACTAACCAGAGGCAGACCCGCCGCATCTTCCACCAAAGAGCTAACGACGCGGGTCGGGCCGTCCCGCGCCGAGACCAACCCAGCGGGGGACTCGGTCCCTGCCGCGGCGAGGCGGGCGCCAATCAGCCCCGCCGTCCGGCCATCGTCGGGTTTTCGCGGTGCGGCCCGTAAGCTGTTGACATAACAACGCTTTTAGGACGCCGGAGTGACCCCGTCACCAA
>JBCCEK010000340.1:0-3411 GCA_039030295.1 Myxococcota bacterium
CCTCCTGCTACCCGACCGATTCGGTTGGGGTACCGAGGGGGCATACCAAGAGGGGTTTCCCGGTGTCAACGGCAGGTCGACATCGGCGTGTCGGTTTGCTTGCGGGCGCTTCGGGCGTGTGGTACCTGCGCCACTGAAAATCTGGTTTACCTGACCTGGGTGGGCCTCCCTGGCCCGCCCATTTTTCGTTTTGGGGAGCTCTTTTTTTGTCGCGTGGCAACCAACAGCTTGGAGAGGCGCTTGCCGCCCTGATCGACCCTATTTGCAAGGCACACGGGGTGGAGCTGGTAGACGTGCGCTACCAGCGCGAGCGCGTTGGCGCTGTGATTCGCGTAATTATCGATCGAGACGCGCCTGGCCGCGACGATGGGAGTGGCGTGTCGCTGGACGATTGCACTAGCGTGAGCCGAGATGCCTCCACTGCGCTCGACGTCCATGACGACGTCCTGCCGGGCGGGGCCTATCGCCTTGAAGTGAGCTCCCCTGGCCTCGAGCGGCCTCTGGTGAAGCTTTCGGACTTCGAGCGCTTCAGCGGTCGGGACATCAAGCTCAAGACCCGGGCCGCCATCGACCGACGAAGGCGTTTCCAGGGCCGCCTGCTCGGGGTGGTCGATGGAGCCGTGGAGCTGGACCAGGACGGCACGGTTGTTCACATTCCGCACGATGACATCGCCCAGGCGAATCTCGTGTACCGATTCTCAAAGTAGGTGAGTAGATGTCCATGCAACAAAGCTCGCTGTCGCTTCAGCACGTGATCGAACAAGTCAGCCAGGAGAAGGGGATCGACCCTAAAGTCCTGGTGGAGGCGACGGAGCAGGCGATTCTGACAGCCGCCAAGCGAACTTTCGGCCCCGAGCGAGAACTCGAAGCTCGGTTCAACGAAGAGACAGGCGCCGTGGATCTGTTCCAGTACATGACCGTCGTGGCGGACGTCGAGAACAGCGAGCAAGAGATCTCGATGGCGGAGGCCGAGACGCACGGCCTCGAGGCCGAGGTCGGCGAGGAGCTCGGCTTCCAGATCTTCTATCTGCCGGAGGATCGGGACAGAGCGCGAGAGCAGGATCAGCAGTTCGGGGAGTTGCTCAGCCTCGAGCAGAGCCGGCGGCGTTTCGGGCGAATCGCGGCCCAGACCGCGAAGCAGGTGATCATCCAGCGCGTCCGCGACGCTGAGCGCGAGCGAGTCTACGCGGAGTACAAGAGCCGGCAGGGCGAGATCATCACCGGCGTGGTTCGTCGCTTCGAGCGCGGCTCGAACATCATCGTCGACCTGGGTCGTGGCGTCGAAGCGGTTTTGCCTCCACGCGAGCAGACGCCTCGCGAAAGCTACCGGCCCGGCGATCGTATCGTCGCGTTCCTCAAAGACATCGACCGCGAAGCGCGGGGGCCGCAGATCATCCTGTCCCGCACCGACGTCGGGCTACTGGTCAAGCTGTTCGAGATGGAGGTTCCGGAGATCTATGAAGGCATCGTTCGGATCGTGGCGGCCGCACGGGAGCCCGGCGCCCGCTCCAAGATCGCGGTGAGTAGCCGAGACTCCGATGTCGACCCCGTGGGCGCCTGTGTCGGCATGAAGGGTTCCCGCGTCCAGGCGGTCGTTCAAGAGCTTCGAGGCGAAAAGATCGACATCGTACCCTGGGATCGAGACCCTGCCCGTTTCGTGTGCAACGCGATCGCGCCGGCCGAAGTGGTTCGCGTCGTGATCGACGAGGGCAACTCCAACATGGAACTCGTCGTTCCGGATCCAAAACTCTCGCTGGCGATCGGTCGGCGGGGACAGAACGTCCGGCTTGCGTCGCAGCTCACGGGCTGGCGGCTCGACATCGTCAGCGAGTCTCGCTTCAAGCAAATCGAAGAAGAAGCCATGGCAGCCCTCTCACGGCTCAGCGCGGACGAGGAGGTCTCCCGTTCTCTCTACCGCATGGGCTTCCGGAGTCTCGACGAGGTCGTCGAAGCCAGCGAGAGCGAACTCGCCTCGGTGCCCGGCGTATCGGCCGAGCAGGTGGCTGCACTTCGTGAAGACGCGTCGAACGCGATGGAGGCCCTTCGCAAGGAGAGCCTCGAAGCGATGGGTGACCTCGGCGAGGCCCCGAGCGAACGCGCGCGGCTTCTTCTGGTGCGGGGAGTCAACGCAAGGGTGGCCGATCAACTCGAGCAGAGCGGGTACTCGTCTGTGGAGTCGATCTTGGCCGAAGAGGATACCGACCGACTCGCCATCAAGACCGGGCTCGGCGCGCACAAGGCCGAAGTACTGAAGGAGGGGGCGAAGGCGTTCGTCGACTCGGAGTGGCCTCCGGTTCAGGAGCGATTGGCTCGGAGCATCGCGGCTGCCGAAGCCGAGGCGGCCCGTGTGGCGGCCGAGGAAGCGGCCGCGCAGGCTCGCGCCGAAGCCGAAGCCGCGCAGGCTGAACAGGCACCAGCGGCATCTTCGGACCAGCCGAGTGCCGATCCGCCTTCCGAGGAGACCCCGGGGTAGGGCGATGCTGATGGCGAACGCGATGGCCGCGACTGGACGAGGACGTAAGGCATCACGTCGAATGTGCGCTGGGTGCGGGGCGCGCGACGAAAGTGCCGCGCTGGTCCGTTTGGTGATCGGTCCGACGGAGCCTTTCGTGGCGGTCGATCTCGGCCGGCGGCTTGGTGGCCGAGGGGTCTCCGTCCATGCGAAGCGCCCCTGCGTCGCCCGCGCTCTTCGCCGCGGCGCGCTGGCCCGCGCGCTCGGGGGCACGGTCGTGGAGGCCGAGAGCGTCGAGAGAATGATCATCGAACAGTACCAGCGGCGCCTGGAGGGCCTCTGCCTCGCCGCTGCCAGGAGCCGCAATCTCGAGCCTGGGACCGACGCGGTGCGCGCATCGCTTGCGGAAGGCCACGGCGCGCTGTTGCTGGTGGCGGCCGATGCGCGCGGCCGTGCAGAAGAGATTCGCGCCCTGGCGACAGCGATCGGTTGCGCCGCGGCGACTTGGGGGACAAAGGCGAGCCTGGGACAGATGCTCTCCCGGCACGAGCTCGGAGTGACGCTGGTGACGGACAGAGGTATCGCCCAGGCGATGTTGGCGTGCCTCGCCCAGATCGAGGCACTATCGGAGGATGAATGAGTAAGGTTCGGGTCTACGAGGTCGCACGAGAGTTGGGGGTCGAGAATCGCGACCTGATCCAGCGTATGGCGACCCTCGGGATTCAGGTGCGCAACCACATGAGCGTTCTCGACCCAGCAGAGGTCGATCGCGTCAAGCGGGCCCTCGGGAAAGACCGCAGCGAGACGCTGGTGGAAGAGCGAATTCGGCCGACCGTCGTCCGTCGGAAACGGCGCAAAAAAGAAGACGTGGTAGAGGAACCGGCCGTGGCCGTCGAACCAGCGCCAGTGGTCGCACCGCCGACCGTCGAGCCCGAGGAACCCCAAGTTCCTGCAGAAGC
>JBCCEK010000341.1:0-3358 GCA_039030295.1 Myxococcota bacterium
AACTGGGTGAAATCGAGCAACAACTGCTGCGCGTGACTCGGGAGGTTCAACACCTCGTCCAGGATCAGCGTGCCCCCGTCCGCGTACTCGACGAGGCCCTTGCGCTTGGACACCGCCCCCGAGAACGCGCCCCGCTCATGACCGAAGAGTTCCGACGTGATGGTGTTGAGGTCGTCCGCCATTCCGAGTGTCGCTCGGACGATGGGTTCCTGATGGCTGGCGCGGGCAAATGCGGTCGCGAGCTGTGTCTTTCCGGTGCCGGACTCTCCGAGGAAGATGATCGAGGAGTTCCCTTTGATCGCGCCCCGAAGCTCCTCGCCGATCGCGTGCATGCTCTGAGGCGCGAGGAGCTCCTCGAGGTCGAGCTGCTGCTCGCTATGGTCGACCGCTCGCTCGACCCGGAGGTCCTCACGAGTCGCCTCGATGAGGCTCTGTTGGGCGATCATCCCACCGAGGAGGGTCCCGACGCTCTCGACGAAGTCGACGCTGACCGGGAGGGTGCCCTGGTCGGTCGCGAACTCGAGGTAGAGTGCGCCCACGAGGCTTCGTCCCTTGCGCGAGGTCGTCGGTCGCGACCAGAGCGGCACCGCAATGAACGACCCGTCCGAGGCGTAGTCTGCCGGGCCGGCCACGGTCTTGAACTCGGTCTGCACGCGATTCAGGACCTCTGCGACGTGGATGGCCAAGGCGGCTGGGGATGCCCCTCGAAAGCTCGCGGTTCGGGAGCGATGCATCGGCCCGCCTTGCTTGGCTTCTAGGGTGCTCCATGCGGAGGCCGCACCCAGCTGTACACAGAGCGCATCCAAGGTCTCCTCGATGAAACGTCCGTCTTGTAGCCCCGCCATCGCGGAGGCCACCACCTCACGCAAGCGAGGCCAAGGGTCTTCGATCACCTCGTTGGCCATTGGGGACGGACTTTACATGCAGTTGGGTTCACCCGAAAGGGAATCCACACGAATCTCTAGGCGTGGACGAGATGCGACGAAGCTTCCTGGAGCATCGCGACGCGATAGGCGATGTCGCCAGTCAGCTGGCCGGGGGTGCTCGCCAGCGCGTTGATCCGCTCGAGCATCCGGCCGAGGCGGTGCTCGAGCTCCTGGCGGTCGAACTCCTGCTTCGCTCGGCTCGTTGCGAGCTTGTCACGGCGCGGATCGAGGTAGTCGCTGACACCTGCCCGCCGTTGAGCGCGCTCGTGCCGGCTCAGCAGCGTGGCGGAGTGAACCTCCAAGAGCGGTGAGCCGCTTGGCACGATTGCAGGGAACGGGGTCGGGCTGTTGATGTCCACGACCCGGGTGAAGTGTCGTGCCCAGCAGTGGTCTTCGCCACGGCTCGTGTCGCTGATCCCTACGATCTCGACGTCCGGGCGGCCGACACCGGCGCATAGCTCGCGAAGGCGTTGAATCTTTGCTTCGCCACTGTTGATGAACTCGAGGGTGGAGTAGTGCACGTGGTCGACCCCGAGTGCGTCTCCGGCGACCTCGACAGTGGGCTTGGGTGAGGCGCTGCTCAGGACGACTTGGATCCGAGGCCACTTGTCGCGCACCCACGCGAGATCGTCGCGAGCGATGACCTGATCCGGCTGGTGCCGATCCCAAATGTGTTGCGCGAGATCGCGAAGGACTTCGTCTGAGGTGGACTCCAAGTGCTTGAGCAGGGTGGTCTGAGGGACGCGTTGCGCAGCTCGAACTGGATCCGCGGAAAAACGTCTGAATCCACGCCTTCGAAGCCAGCTCAACCGCGCTGCGGCCTTGCCCCAGAGGCCGTAGTAGACGCCAGGGTACGCCCAAATTCGAAAGCTCTTGGCGAGGTACCGCGCCGTCTTTCGTGGGTGGTCCCAATCGAGAAGCAACCGCTTGCTTTGCTGGCGCTCTTCGATTCGGGCGTGGTGCTCGCGCCCGTAGCCCTGGTATGCGCAGAGTTCCCAGCCGAGCTCCTCGCCGAGGTCACGCCCGAGGTGAATCGTGCGGTCGAGATCAAGAACGAGGTATCGCGTATTCGACGTAAGGACGCGCTCGCAGATCTCGCGAAACGAGTCGACCTCTCCGTGGTGAACGAGGCGGTCCACCAATCGGTTCGGCTTGGTCGCGGATGGTGCCTTTTGGTTCACGCCCTCAACGTAGATCCCAAGCGCATCACCGTTTGTAATACTTGGGTCACAGAAAAGTCACGACCGCATCGGGCGTGTCGTGGACTCGCGACACCCACGTGCCCGGCGACGTCTGGGGGCACCGTTTATCGGGTGGGCGACCGGTTTTCGCGGTGCGATCCGGAAAGGGCCGAGATCAGTGGCTTCGCGAGGGGTCGGAGTGACCCCGCTAGTTGTTGTTGTCGGGGCTGGGGGCGAGGTCTTCAAGTGTGCCGCCGCCGTCTTCGAGGTCTTCAAGTGTGCCGCCGCCGTCGTCCAGGTCGTCGAGCGTGCCGCCGCCGTCTTCGAGATCGTCGAGCGTGCCGCCGCCGTCGTCCAAGTCGTCGAGATCGTCGAGCGTGCCGCCACCTTCGAGCGCGTCGAGGTCGAAGTCGTCGCCCCCTTCTTCGAGGGCGTCGAGGTCGAAGTCCCCGAAATCCTCGTCGTCCATGGGCTCATCGAGGCTGACGCTGCTGTCGTCGATCAGGCTGGGAAGCCAGGTCGAGAAGGCCGGAATGTAGGTGACGAGGATGAGGGCGATGCCGAGCAGCCCGATGAACGGCAGCACCGAGCGGTAAAGCTGGGTGATCGGCTTGTTGAATCGGAAGCTCGAAATGAAGAGGTTCAAGCCGACGGGCGGGGTCATGTACCCGATTTCGAGGTTGAGCAGGAAGACGATACCGAGATGGTACGGGTCTACCCCGAACCGCTCCGCGATCGGGACGATGAGCGGGACGACGACCACGATGGCCGAGAAGATGTCCATCAGCATACCGACACCGATCAGGAAAACGTTCAGGGCCACCAGGAACAGCACCTGGGATGTGATGAAGCCCTCCATGCTCTCGAGGATCAGCATCGGCACGCGCGCCTGAATCAGGAAGGCCGTGAACCCAATGGCGGTCGCCAGAATGATCAAGATGGCGCCAACCAGGGTCATCGCCTCGCGGATGATGCGGGGAAGGTCTCGACGGAAGCTCACATCGCGATAGATCCAGACCTCGATGATGAGGGTGTAGATCGCGGTGAACGCGGCCGCTTCATGGATGCGCAAAAGGCCGGTGTACATCCCGCCGAGGAGACCGATCGGAAGAACCGCCTCCCACTTGGCCTCCCACAGAGACGCGAATGCCTCTCTTCGGTCGAACGCCGTGCGGGGCATCTTTTGGCGGATGCCGGTGATCGAGCTGTAGACGCCGAGGGCGGCGACCGTAATGATCCCGGGGATCATAC
>JBCCEK010000342.1:0-3350 GCA_039030295.1 Myxococcota bacterium
GGCGTGCCCAAGCGGCGGAGCAAGTCGATCCAAGCGCTCGCGAAGGCGGTGCACGAAGGGGCGCTCCGGCTCGACGGGTCGCCGTCTCTCGACGAGGCGTTGCGAAGGCTCCGGTCGATCCCAGGCGTCGGCACCACCACCGCCGACTATGTCGCCATGCGGGTCTACCGGGAACCCGATGCGTTCCCATCGCACGACCAGCGGCTCCGTGCGGCTGCGTCGGACCACGACGCGGCGCTTTCCCCGGCCGACCTCGAAGCTCGGGCCGAGTCCTGGCGACCGTGGCGCGCGTATGCGGCGATGTGGCTGTGGGACTCGGTTCGTGGCGATGAGCCGGCCTCGGCGCCCTACTTCCAGGGCAACCGCGAGACGATGGTACCTCCAGCGGCCACCGCCGAAGATCAAGTGGCCTGAAGCGCCGGGCACCAAGGATGCGCAACGACGGCATCGAGGAGTCGGTGCGGGCGATGCTCCGGGCGCGATACCCAGCGGTCGGTATTCATGACGTCAGAGTGCATCAGACCGCAAGCCCAGGGGATGGGATCGCGTCGACCGCCAACCGTGTCGTCCTCGAGGTCGACTACGACGAAGGGTCCGAGGCGGGACTGCCGTCTCGCATGATGCTCAAGACGATCTTCCTGCACCGGGGGCTTCGGTTTGGGTTGCCGGCGATCCAGGCGACCGGGGCGGTCCTTCGTGGGCTCGAGGCGCTTCCGTGGGGTTCGCGGATGCGGCCGTGGGTTTTCTCTGCGATTGCGTCGTACCGAAAGCGCTACCCGCACGCGCCGGACGCGATGTACCGCAACGAAGCACGCTTCTACCGGGAGCTTCGAGACGAGCTGATCTTGGAGACACCCGAGACGTTTGGGTGCGTGATCGATGATGAGCGTCGCTCTTTCGCGGTGTTGCTCGAGGACCTGACTTTGCGCAACGCGAGGTTTCCGAACGCCCGGGAAGCGACGACCGTCGACGAGGTTCGTCAGCTCCTGGGGACCCTGGCGTCGTTGCATGCCTTCCACTGGGGCAGTGCGCGGTTCGACGTCGACCTCCGTTGGGTGGCGACGCCGGTGTCGGGTGGGATGTTCCCGGTCTTCCGTGCGCTGGGGCTCGATCTGATTCGGAACCAAGTCGAGACGTACCCGTACAAACAACTGGCGATCGCGCCGCTCGGGAAGCGTGTCGACGAGCTCTGGGCAGCGCTCTGGAAGGCGCAAGAGATCTTGGCTTCGGGTCCGCAGACGTTGCTCCACGGCGACCCTCACATCGGCAATACGTACCTGCTTCCGAACGGGCAGGGCGGCCTTCTCGATTGGCAGCTCATGGTGCGCGGACGATGGGCCCACGACGTGACGTATCTCATGATCACGGGGCTCGAGACCGAGGAGCGTCGGGCGCACGAACGCGAACTGTTGGCGTTCTATCTCGAGTCGCTCCGAGCTCACGGGGTGGCGTCGCCGCCAGATGTCGACGAGGCGTGGCTCCGTTACCGGCAGGCCGCGATCTGGGGGCTCGTGATCGGTTGGCTGATCACACCGACCGAGAACTACGGGGAAGCGATCACCCAGGCCAACTTGGAGCGCTTGGTGGCGGCGGTCCAGGACCTCGAAACGCTGCGCGCCCTCACCGACTAGCGAAGTGGATGGCGCGGGGGCGCGCCGCACGCCATAGAGAGGGATCATGAAGCGACACGTTCCGCTTTCCGGCCAGCCCAACTTTCGCGACCTCGGTGGCTACCAGACCGCCGATGGCCGCCGCGTGCGCTGGGGCGCCGTCTACCGTTCGGGCGAACTCAGCCAGCTCACCGAGGAGGACCTCGACGCGCTCAAGTCGCTCGGGATCAAGACGGTCGTCGACCTCCGGGCGCCGCAAGAAGTGTCGGCACGCGGGGAGAGTCGGGCGCCCGAGGGGGCCAAGACGGTCCGACTGCCGATCGCGTCCGGGGACATGTTCGCCAAGTTGGTGCCGATGTTGCTCGAGGGCGACTTCTCTCAGCTGCCTCACGACCTACTCGAACGTGTGAACCGCGCGTTGGTCAGGGACTGCACCGCGCAGTACGCGGGGTTGCTTCAGGCCTTGCTCGATCGAGAGGCACGACCGCTGGTGTTCCATTGCACGCAGGGCAAGGACCGCGCCGGGTTTGGGGCGGCGGTGGTGTTGTCGGCGCTCGGGGTTCCTTGGGAGTTCGTCGTCGAGGACTACCTCTTGTCGAACGAGTATCGAAAGCACGACAACGAAAAGATGATCGGCATGATCCGCCAGTTTGCGGCGAGCCGGCACGGCAGCGAGGTCGACCTCTCGAAGATCGAGGCGCTGCTGGTGGTGAAACCGACGAGCATTCACGCCGCGCACGAGGAGATCCACGCGCAACACGGGGACATGGAGACGTTCCTGACATCGGGGTTGGGCGTCGAGGCGGACGCCCTCGAGCGCCTGCGCGCGGAGCTTCTGGAGTAGCGGATGCGATGGCGTTGGCGATGGGTGCCCTGGGTTGTTCTCGTAGGTTGCTTGGGGCTTTCGGGCACGCGGCCTCGGTCGGCGGATGCCGAGGGGAAGGTCATTATCCGATACGCCACGTTGGCTCCGCCGCAGTCTCCGTTTGGCAAGATCCTCAAGGCCTGGGGGCGGAGCCTCGAGAAAGAAACCGACGGGCGTGCCGAGTTTCGCTTCTACGGGGGCGGAAGCCAGGGCGACGAGCGCGACGTCATTCGCAAGATGCGGGCGGGGCAGATCGACTCGGCGGGCATGACGACCGTGGGGCTCGGGATCGTCGTTCGGTCGGTGTTGGTGTTGTCTGCGCCGGGCGTGATCGAGACGTACGAGCAGCTCGGTCGCGTTCGGAAGGAGATGGACCCGCGGTTTGCCAAGCTCTTCGAGGACGCTGGGTTCGTGCTGCTGGCGTGGTCGGATGCCGGTCGGGGGCGCTTGATGTCGACGACGCGCGTTGCTCAGCCTGACGAGCTCAAGGCGCAGCGCCCGTGGGCGTGGAAGGACGATCCGATCTTCAACGAGTTCTTGAAAGTGGTCGGGGCCAACCCGGTTCGGCTGGGGGTGGGCGAGGTGTACCCCGCCCTTCAAACCGGGATGGTCAACGTGGTGCCGAGCTCCGCGATCGGCGCGGTGGCCCTCCAGTGGTTCACCAAGCTCAAGTACATGTCGGGCCAGAGCTTTGGCATCGTCGTCGGGGCGTCGATCATCAAGAAGGAGAAGTTCGACCAGCTCTCACCGGAGGACCAAGCCGTCTTGATGCGAACGGCGCGACGGGCGGGCGAGGCGCTCGACCGGGTGGTGCGTCAGGACGATGCCGAAGCGTACGAAGTCATGATCCGGCGCGGGATCCAAGTGGTGGACAC
>JBCCEK010000343.1:0-3337 GCA_039030295.1 Myxococcota bacterium
ATTCAATTTTCGTAGAAATTAGCGCGAGACACGCATGGCACTGACCGCCGACAAAAAGTCTGAATTGATCGGGCAATTCCGTACGCATGACAACGACACCGGTTCGCCGGAAGTCCAGATCGCGATTCTCAGCGAGCGCATCACGTACCTGACCGAGCACTTCAAGACCCACAAGAAGGACCACCACTCCCGCCGGGGGCTGCTCAAACTCGTGAGTCAGCGCCGTCGGTTGCTCGACTACGTTCGCTCTCAAGATGTAGAGCGGTACCGCAAGATCATTTCAGAGCTTGGCATTCGGAAGTAAGCTGAGCCCGGGACGTCGGTCCCGGAGGAACCAAGGCAGCCGTCACGTGGAGTCCGGGGTTCGCTCTTCGCTTCGATGATTCGAGTTCAAGGCTCGAATTCTGGAATCGGGGACCGAGACCGCTCTCTCACTTGGCCGCTGCCCGCGAGCGCGGATGAGAACGCGCGGAAAGCAAGAGAGCGATGATTATCAGAGAATCCGTGAAGGTTGGTGACAAGACGATCACCATCGAGACGGGCCGAATCGCCAAACAGGCGGCCGGCTCCGTGTTCGTAAGCTGTGGCGAGACGATGGTGCTCGTCACCGTCTGCGGCAACAAGGAAGCGCGCCCCGGGCAGCCCTTCTTCCCGCTGACCGTCGACTACGTCGAGAAGACCTACGCTGCCGGAAAGATCCCCGGCGGTTTCTTCAAGCGAGAGGGCAAGCTCCGAGACAACGAGGTGCTGACGTCCCGACTGATCGACCGTCCATGCCGGCCGCTCTTCCCGGAAGGCTACATGGCCGAAACACAGATCATCGCGACGGTGATGTCTGCAGACGCGATCAACCCGTCGGACGTGCTGGCGATGATCGGCGCCTCGGCTGCGGTCCACATCAGCCCGATTCCCTGGGCGGGCCCGATCGCCGGCGTGCGCGTGACCCGCGTCGAGGGCGAGTACATCGCGAACCCCACATTCGAAGAGCTCGAAAAGGGCGACTGCGACTTGCTGATCGCGGCATCGAAGGACGCGATCGTGATGGTCGAGGGAGAAGCCGAGGAGATGTCCGAGGCCGACATGGTCGCCGGGATTCAGTTCGGCCACGAAGCGGTTCAAGGCGTGCTCGACCTGATCGAGAAGATCCGCGAAGCCGTCGGCAAAGAGAAATGGCCTTTCGAGCCCGCAAAGCGAGACCCAAAGATCGACGGCCGCGTGAAGGACGTCGGTCTCGCCAAGGTCATCGAGGCGTGCAACATCGCCGAGAAGCACCCCCGATACGACCGCTTCAGTGAGATCAAGAAGGAAGTGGTCGCCGACTTGGCCGAGGAGTTCCCGGAGCTCGAGGGCGACATCAAATCCGCGTACGAAGACCTCCGCTACAACACGATGCGCGGCCAAGTGCTCGATGACAAACGGCGCGTCGACGGCCGCGACTACCAGACGGTGCGACCGATCGCCATCGAGGTGAGCTTGCTCCCCCGCGTTCATGGCTCTTCGCTCTTCACCCGAGGCGAGACGCAAGGGATCGTGACCACGACGCTTGGCACCCGCCAAGACGAGCAGAAGATCGACGGCCTCATCGAGGAGTACTGGAAGCCGTTCATTCTGCATTACAACTTTCCGCCCTACTCTGTTGGCGAGACGAAGTTCCTCCGCGGCCCCGGGCGACGTGAAGTCGGCCACGGCAACCTGGCGGAGCGCGCGCTCACCAAGGTGCTTCCACCGCACGAGGAGTTCCCCTACACGATGCGGATCGTGTCGGAGATCACCGAGTCCAACGGGTCTTCCTCGATGGCGACGGTGTGCGGCGGCAGCCTCGCGATGATGGACGCCGGTGTACCGCTCAAGGCGCCGGTGGCTGGCGTCGCGATGGGCCTGATCATGGAAGGCGAGAAGTACGCCGTCTTGACGGACATCCTCGGTGACGAAGACCACCTCGGCGACATGGACTTCAAAGTGTGTGGCACCGACAAGGGCATCACCGCCATCCAGATGGACATCAAGATCGACGGCCTGAAGCAGGAGATCATGAGCGAGGCGCTCGATCAGGCCCGCGAAGGACGTCTTCACATTCTCGAGAAGATGAACGAAGTGCTGGCCACGAACCGCCCCGAGCTGTCGAAGTACGCGCCTCGCATCGAAACGCTCAAGGTGAAGCCCGACCAGATCCGCGTGGTGATCGGCCCAGGCGGCAAGATGATCAAGGCGATCACGGACCAGACGGGTGCCAAGATCGACATCACCGACGACGGAACGATCAGCATCGCGTCGCCGGACGGCGAAGCCCTCAAGAAGGCGATCGAGATCATCGAGAGCCTCACGGTCGAGCCCGAGATCGGGAACAAGTACAAGGGGATCGTTCGGCGTGTGGAGAACTACGGCGCGTTCCTCGAGATCGCGCCCGGCAAGGACGGCCTTCTTCACATCACAGACATGGACTGGGGCTTCGTCGAGAAGGTCACCGACGTCATGGACCTCGGAGACGAGGTCGAAGTCATGATCAGCGACATCGATCGGGACGGTCGGATTCGTCTGTCGCGCAAGGCGCTTCTCGAGAAGCCCGAGGGGTACGTCGAACCGGAGAAGCGCGAGCGACGGGACGGCGGTGGCCGAGGTCGCGACCGTGACGGCGGACGCGGTGGACGCGGGGGTCGGGATCGAGATCGCGGAGGTCGCGGCGGTCGGGATCGAGATCGCGGAGGTCGCGGTGGCGCCAGGGCCGGCGGACGAGACCGCGATGGCGGACGAGGTGACGGCGGGCGCGGCGGACGCGGGCGTGATCGGGATCGGGATCGTGGCCGCGAAGAAAAGCGGGACGGCGACGGCAACCGCGAGCGTTCACGGGATCGAGACCGCGAGCGCAGCGGAACCGAATAATGGCGACGTTGCGCGTCCATCGGATGCGCGCCGATGCGGCCATTCCGAGCTATGAGTCGAGCGGTGCGGCGGGCCTCGATCTCGCCGCCTGCCTCGACGGGCCGATCACGCTCGATCCAGGGCAAACGGCCCGAGTGCCGACCGGCATCCGGGTCGCCCTTCCCTCAGGTCACGAGGGGCAGGTGAGGCCGCGATCCGGTCTGGCCGCGCGCCACGCCGTCACCGTCGTCAACGCACCTGGCACGATCGACGAAGACTATCGTGGCGAGCTTCAAGTGCTCCTGATCAACCACGGCCGCGACCCGTTCACGGTCCGCCACGGCGAACGCATCGCCCAGTTGGTCGTGGCACCGGTCACCCGAGTCGAGATCGCCACGGTGGCCGAAGCCGACGATCTCGGCACGACCGATCGCGGAGACGCAGGCTTCGGCAGCACGGGCCGCTAGCGACCGAGTTC
>JBCCEK010000344.1:0-3328 GCA_039030295.1 Myxococcota bacterium
GCTCCCTTCTTCGACCGCCACCATTCGTCGATAGAGAAACGCGTTGGTCTGAGTCAGCGCCACCAGAAGCTCTCGAATGCTGAAGTTCGAAGCGGCGAATCGATCCGACAGTTGATCAAAGCTGCAGGAGTCGACCTGCGTGACGGAGCGATTGTAAGCGAAGCGGAACCACTGAGAGGCCACGCACTCCTGTACCTCCGGGCTGTTGGCGAGCGCCTGGCCGAGCTCGACCGCGCCATCGTAGGTTCCGTCGAGGTCTTCAGTGAGGACCACCTCGCCAACGGCATCGATAGGCTTGCCGCTTTGTTCGTCGCGCCACTGCCCGATGCCGTCGTAGTGCTCGAACGCGAACCCGATCGGATTCATCAAGGCATGGCACGACGCGCACGCCGGGTCGGCGCCGATCTCCTCAAACTGCTCTTTTGTCGTCTTGTTGGGGTCGAGCTCGGGTGGCTCGATGATCAGGTCGTTCGGGGGTAGCGGCAGTGAGTCACACATCAACTGTTCACGCACGAACTTGCCGCGAAAGACAGGTGAACTCTGATTGAGGTTTGCGTGCGTGGCCATGAGCGCAGCACTCGTGAGGACACCCGAGCGCCGCGTTGGGTCAAGCTCGACACGCTGGAAGGACTCACCGCTCACCTCTCCGACGACATCATCCCCGTAAAAGTTGGCGAGCTCTTCGTTCATGAAGCTGTAGTCGGCCGTGAGAAGGTCTTGTAGCGAACCGTTCTCGTCCAGGATCACGTGTTCGATGAAGGTCTCGATCTCCTGCTCCCAGAGCGGACGGAGCCCGGCGTTGTAGTTCGGATAGACCGCTTGGTCTTTGGTGACGTTCTCGAGCTCGGTGAGCAGGAGCCACTGCCGATGGAAGTTCCGTATCGTGTCGCGGGCGCGATCGTCCTTGATCATTCGCGCTGCCTGGGCGCCGATCTGTTCTGGCGTTTCGAGCTCGCCGTTTCGAGCTGCCTCGAAGAGCGCCTCGTCAGGCATCGTGTTCCAGAGCATGTAGGAGAGCTTGGTGGCCATCTCCCAGCTCGTGAACGGCACCACGTCTCCTTCGACCGGGGTGCCCGTCCCGTATTCCGCTCGGTACAAGAAGTTTGGTGACTGAAGCAACGCTTCGATGACCAGTTGGATGCCGTCGTTGAACGTGCCTAGGTCGGGGTCGGCCACCGCGAAGTCGAACAGCCCTTGGAGCCGCGCGATGTCGTCGGGCGTCATGGGACGGCGGTAGGCACGACTGCCGAAGCGTTCGATGAACTCAGCACCACAGAAGGCCTCACCTTGTGACCCCGGATCACATCCTTCGAGCAGCGGGCCGAGGTTCTGGACCGCCCGTTCGGCAATTCCTTCGGCAACCTTCATGTACTGCTCAACCAGCAGGTCGCTCGTCGTGTAGGCGCCCGCTTGGTTGTTGAAGCCTGCGACCTCTTCTTCCGGAGGCAGGACGTCTGCCGGGTTGGTGTCGTCCCCCAACAAGTCGCGGACCGTGTTGTTGTACTCGAACCGGGTTAGACGGCGGATCGGTGTATCGACGACGCAGAGCTGCGCCGCGACCTGGTCGTTGATCGTCCCGCCCCCGTCGCCATCGGGACCTCCGCCAGCTCCGATGACGCCGGTGCAGCCAACGGCCAAGGTCAGCGCCAGCCACCCGGCTAACGGCCCTTCAGTGCGGGTCCTCGAGGCTTCCATTGAATACAGCCTAAAGGAGTATGATCATGCGCGCAGCTTATTTACGCCTAAAAGGTGATATAGGTCTCAATTCTCTGGGATCCTCGGGGACCTAGTCGGCGCCACTGGGCTCCTCGGAGCCTAGCGAGACATCGCTCCGGAGCGAGGTCGCGTCCCACCCCTCGTCGGTGGTGGTGCTTTCGAAGCCGAGGTCGTCCTGCAACGTTCGCTCGAGGTAGTTGATCTGTTCGCGTACGGCGCTGAAGTAGACTTTCTGGTCGAACCGCACCTTGCTCAGCTCCTCGAGCGACGCCTCATCGTGACGCCGGAACATTCGCGCGGCCCTTTCGGCCTGGTAAGCGCGAAACCCGAGACTGCGCAGGACATCGACCCCCATTCGGATCGAGCTGTCGAGCGTCTCCCGGTAGACGTGCGCAACGCCTGCGTCGAGCAGCTCATACGCCTGGAGACGTCCCCGTGCGCGGGCGATGATCTTCAGGTCCGGGAAGTGCTCCTTGCAGGTACGAACGAGCGTCATGACCCGTTCGTGTTCGTCGATCGCGACCACGATCACATCTGCCTTGTCAGCGCCCGCGGCCTTGAGGAGGTCTAGGCGGCAAGCATCGCCATAGAACACCTTGAACCCGATCTTTCGGAGAAGCTCCACGTGATCTGAGTCGTACTCGAGAACGGTTGCTTCCACCTTGTGGGCCCGGAGGAACCGGCCGATCACGCCTCCCACTCGCCCGAATCCCGTGATGATGACCTTGTTGACCGCCTCGAACTGGTCGGGCTCTCGCTGTGCTCGCTCTCTGGTTCCAACGCGCGGCTGGATCACCTTCTCGTTCAGCAACATCAAGAGCGGCGTCGTTGCCATCGAGATCGCGACCGTGGCGACCAGTACTCTGCTTACCTCGGCAGAGACCGCCCCCTGTTGCGTCGCAAAAGAAAAGAGAACGAACGCGAACTCTCCTCCTTGTGCCAAACTCAGAGAGAACAAGAGTCTTTGGTCGAGCCCCATGCGAAAAAGGCGGCCTAGTCCAAATAGAACGAAGAACTTGATCACGACCAAGGCGGCGACGAGTGCGGCGATGGTGCCGGGCTGCTGACCGATCAGCGCAAAGTCGATCGATGCGCCCACGGCGATGAAGAACACGCCAAGCAACAAGCCCTTGAAAGGATCGATGTCCGCTTCGAGTTCGTGGCGATACTCGCTCTCTGCGAGAACCACCCCAGCGAGGAACGTACCGAGTGCGGGGCTGAGTCCTACCTGATCCATCAGGAGCGCGATCCCGATGACGAGGAGCAGCCCTGCGGCCGTGAACACTTCTTGGAGGCGGGTCTTGGCAATGAACCGAAAGAGGGGGCGGACCAAGTACCGACCGCCGAGCACGATCGCGAATACGGCTCCCAGCACAGCGGCCGTCTGCCCCCACGCCGGGAGCGTGTCGACCCATGCCGTGTGTTCGTCGTGCGTCGCGCCTCCGTCTCCGAGGAGTGGAAGGATCGCGAGCATGGGGATGACCGCGATGTCTTGGAAGAGCAGAACCGAGAACGCGCCCTGTCCGCCATCTGTCTCGAGCAGCCCCTTCTCTGCGAGCGTCTGCAGCACGATCGCGGTCGACGACAGGGCGACGATCATGCCCACGGCGAC
>JBCCEK010000345.1:0-3328 GCA_039030295.1 Myxococcota bacterium
GATCCCCGAGTTCCTATTGCGGTTCTGGGCGTGGATCGTCGCGCAGGTGATGTACCGCATTCGGGTCGTGGGCGAAGAACACCTTCCGGAGACCGGCCCCGCGATCCTGGTCGCGAACCATGTCACGTACGTCGATTGGCTAATTCTCAGCAGCGCGTATCAGCGACCGCTCCGATTCGTCATGCATCAACAGTTCCTCTCGCTTCCCCTGGTTGGCTGGGCTTTCCGCGACGCCAAGGTGATCCCGATCGCCTCGGTTCGGGAGAACCCTGACGTGGTCGATCAAGCGTTCGATCGCATCGCCGAGGAGCTCGAGGATGGGAACGTCGTTTGCATCTTCCCAGAGGGGCAGCTCACCGGGGACGGCCAGCTTGCGCCGCTCAAGCCGGGGATCGAGCGGATCGTCGCGCGTACCCCGGTCCCCGTCATTCCGGTCCGGCTCGACGGCCTTTGGGGGAGCTTCTTCAGCCGCCAGGGTGACAACGCGTTGCGAAAGCCATTCCGACGAATCTGGTCTCGGGTCACCCTGACGATTCACCCCCCGATGCCCCCCGAGGAAGCGACTGTCGAGTCACTCGCCCCGCTCCTTGCGACGCCTGGTGCCTGAACTTCGGCTCCCGATCGGGTATGAAGGGCGGGCGTGCGACATCCGGTCCAGAGTACCGTGCGACTTCTGACGCCCACGGGGTGGGTGATCGGGACCCTCCACATCGCGGAAGGGGTGGGCTTGCTGCCATTCCTCAACGGTGACGAATCCTTCTTTCGGATGACGAACGTGAGCCTGCCCGAGCAACCCCGGACGATTCCGTTCCTCGCGTTGCAGCGCAACGCCGTTCTCGTGGTTGTCCCCGGCGAAGACGTCTTGCTCGGCCTCCACGTCGACAACGACCACGAGCGTCACGAAGTCGCGTGCCTTTTCGACGGCGGCCTGGTCATGGGGACGCTCCCCCTGGCCAAAGGGATGCGAGTCTCGGACGAGCTCATGCGGTCGAACGAGTTCTTCGCCATCGAGGACTGCACACTCGGCATGGACGCGTCGCCAGAGCCCGTCATGGAAGCCGAAGAGCTAGTCCTCGTTCACGCGGCGCAGATGTTTGGGATCGCGGAGCTCGAACCCGAATGATCGTGCGGAAGGGTGCTGGCCTTCGGTACGGGTTCGTGCGGTTCGTCGCGCGGAACTGGCCTCTCATCCTGGTGGTCGTGATCGTCCAAGAAGCGTTGGTGTTGGTCTCGGGGCTCACCGACGTGTTCGCCACGGACGTGTTCTCGGCCGGCGCGGTCGGCTTGTTGGCCACGGTCGTCGGCATCTTCCTGATGTTCCGCTTCAACGAGGCCTACCAGCGTTGGTGGGAGGCTCGAATCCTTTGGGGGGCGCTGGTCAATGATAGCCGAAGCTTCGCTCGTGAGGTGAACACACTCATCACGCCGGAACGGGTCCCGTCGCTAACGAACGAAGGCGAAGCAAGCGCGGTTCGGCAAGAGCTCGTCTATCGACACCTCGCGTACGTGAACGCGGTTCGTCTCTCGTTGCGGGGCCAAGAGAGCTGGCAGGAACTCGCACCGTTCATCGACCCCGACGAACTCGCGGAGCTCGAGGGATACGTCAACAAGGCGACCCAACTCAACCGCCGGCAGGCTGACCGCTTGGCGAACCTCATCGGGGCGGACACCGCGCAGCACGTGCTCCTGATGCAGTTCGACTCGACCCTCAACCGTCTCTACGACATCCAAGGGGGCTGTGAACGCATCAAGAACACCGTATTCCCGGACGAAGTGCGGTTCATCTCGCGCGCGATGATTTGGGTCACGGCGTTTGCGGTGCCAATCGTATTTCTGGAACCGCTCCGGGATCGGGTGACGGCGGTCGAGGTCTTGGGGGCGGTCGTGATCGTCCTGAGCTTCATGATCGTCGAGCAGCTCGGCGCGGCACTGAAGAACCCTTTCGAAAACGCGCCCAACGATACGCCGATGACGGCCCTTTGTAGGACCATCGAGATCGACCTCCGGCAGCAGCTTGGGGAGACCGAGCTGCCGCCACCGATTGAGCCACGCAACGGGATCTTGATGTAGCTACCGCTCGAGGGCCGTACGCATCACGTCGAGTGAGGGCGTTTCGCCGGTCCACATCTCGAATGCGATGGCGCCTTGGTGAAGGAGCATCCCGAGTCCGTCGACCGTGCGAAGCCCGCGTTGCTCGGCCCGCGCGAGGACGGTGGTCTTTCGTGGTTTGTAGACCAAGTCGACGACCGCTGCCTCGTCGGGAAGCTGGTCGATCGGAAGCGAGGACGCGAACGCGTCGGCGTGCGGGTTTGACTCGAGGGTTGCGCTGGTCGCTTGAACCAAGAGGGTGGCCGAGTCGAAGTACCACGCGGCCTCGCTGAGGGGCGCCGACTCGACCGGGCAGTCGACATGGTCACCGATCGCCTCGACGAGCGACTCGGCCTGGGGCCCCCGTCGTGCGAGGACCGTGACTTCGGACGCGCCCGCGTTGGCCAGGCCGACGGCGGCTGCCCGGGCGGCTCCGCCGGCTCCAACGATCACGACTCTCGAATCCGCGAGGGGTACGCTCGCATCGGACAAGGACTGGACGAGGCCCGGTGCGTCGGTGTTGTGCCCGAGATAGCCGCTCGGCCTGCGCACTACCGTGTTGACGGCGCCGATCGCGCGCGCCTCCGGCGACACCTCGTCGAGGAGCGGAAGGACGGCTTGTTTGTGGGGGACGGTGACGTTGTAGCCGTCGATCCCTTCGCCATGCTTGGCCGCGACCACACGCTCGAAGTCGTCGGGGGCGACCTCGAAACGGCGGTACTCAAGCGCGACTCCGAGATCGGCAGCGGCGGCTTGGTGCATCTCGGGAGACTTCGAGTGCGCCACGGGAAATCCAAAGATGCCGAGTTGGAGTACTTGGCTCACGGCTCATCCTCTGTGTCACTCTGGACCCGGGCCCGGAACGTCCCGTCCGAGACCCGCACGCGAATCGTGTCCCCCGGTTGGACTTCCTCGGTTCGGCGAATGGCGCGTCCGGTCTCGTCTTTGAGCGCGATCGCGTATCCTCGGTCGAGCACCCGGAGCGGAGAGAGGGCGTCAAGCCTGCCGGTAGCTGCGGCGTGGGCCGCCCGTGCTTCCTGAATGATCGGCCGACCAAGGCCTTCGAGGGCGGCGGTGAGTCGAACGAGCGCATGCCTCCGTCGCTGGATCGGAAGCCGGCCCGCGTCTCGGAGGCGGGTACGCGTTGCGTCGAGAACGCGTCGATCGGCGCGGAGCGTGGTGCGTGGGTCGTGGCGCGCCAGACGTCCACGGTGTTCGACAAGGGTGCCCCGTCGGGCGC
>JBCCEK010000346.1:0-3310 GCA_039030295.1 Myxococcota bacterium
ATCCTTGCGACCCAACTCCGCCCGAGTATCAACGGCCGGATCAGCACCAACCAGCCGTTCGACATGGTCGTTGAGCGCGCCGACAACGGCGATCCGATCTCCGACAACGACGCCAGTACCTACGCGACCATCGAGATGGAACTCTGGAGCACGGTGCAAGATCCGGCGACGTTCATCCAGGTGCGGTCGACTCTCAACGGTAGCTTCACAGCCACTTCGCCCTCAGCTTCGGTCCCGTTTCAGCAGTCCATGTCCCTCCCGGTCGGGTCTTACATCGTACGAGCGAGAGTCCTCGATGCCTCAAGCGCCGTCGTCTCGGTACCGCCCCCGCGGAACATCTTGATCACCCCGCCTTGACGCCCAAGGCCCCTCAAAAGGAGGCTTGACCCTGGCTCGCGTCCTCACCGGGTGCGGTCGAAGGGCGAATCTCTTCTGACCGAGGGCCCCGTGGCCCAAGCTCTTCAATCGGGGGGAGGGTGGCGTACGATGCGTGCGGCGCGTCGGATTGGACTTGAGGTTCTTGCCTACGGGGCCAGACACGGTTCAGGACGACCGCGCGGGCGCGAAGCGTCCGTTCCACGAGCGCCCGCTCGAACGAAGTAGGGTGGGGAAACCCGAAGGCGTCGAGTACGGGCTCGTCCATGATGGAGTACACGGCGCGCCGGGTGAGGGGAGCCAACGGCTTCGGAAACCAACTTACGAACAGATCTCGGGTCGCGCTCCCGACAGCACGGTTGTCCTCGTGAAATCTAAAGTGCTCGCGCTCGTAGTCTTCGCTGAACGAGAACATCGCATCGTAGGTGGCCGGGATATCCTCGATGCCCATTCGCCTACCGACTTCGCACCAGAAGTAGTAGAGCGCGTGCCGTTCTTGTTCGACCATGCGGCGCCACCCGAACCGGGCGTTCCAGCGGATCGGTTCGCACACAAAGGTCGAAAGCACATACCGGTAGTCGTCGTTCGAGATTCGGAATCGCCCATGGATGGCGTTCATTCGTGCGATCGCGCGACGCCCTCGGTCGCTGTCGTACCCCCAATCAACGAAGTTGCGGATCAGTAGTTCCGTGTCGTCGTAGCGTCTTTGCGTGCGTCGCGTGAACTCACCCGTGCGCGCCAAGAGCTTGGACACCGAGGGGACAGCATAGGTACGGAACAGCGCGAGCTCGAGCGAGCGGGTGAGGTCCCAAGGGAACTCGTAACACGCGTCCAGATGGACGATGCGTTGATGGTCGACAACCGGGTCGAGCGCCTGGATCTCCGCGAGGCGCGCATGGCGGTCTCTCATTTTGAACCTCGTTGTCCTTCGTCGGTTGACCATACCATACCAGATGGTATGGTTTGCACAAGTGCCAGCCTCATCACGACAAGAGCCCAACGCCGGGTCGACGCGGGCGAGTCCTGGCGACTACTTCGAGGTCGCGATGGGCCTTCTCGAAGAAGGCGGCGCCGGCGCTCTCACGATCGCGTCGGTCTGCGAGCAACTCGAAGTCACGAAGGGGTCATTCTATCACCACTTTTCGAGTTGGAGTCACTTCGTCGATCGGCTGCTCGAGCACTGGGCGGACGTACAAACCGAGCGAGTCATTCGGCTCGCCGAGGCTGAGGATGACGTGTCCTCGCGGCTCGACCGGCTCGTCGACTTTGCCGCCAAGCTTCCTCACCGTGCTGAAGCCTCCCTTCGCGCGTGGGGGCGGAGCGAGCCACGGGTGAAGCACGTGGTGGCGCAGGTCGACGGGCGACGTCAGCGTTATCTCGCGCAGGTGTATCGCTCACTGGTGCCGAAGCGCAGAGCGGAGCTGCTGGCCGCCGGCGCGATGGCGATCTTGGTGGGAACTCAGCAGCTTCAGGAGGATCCGGCGCCTGCCGACGTCCGCCGGTTGATGAACGAGTTCCGGCTGCTGCTCGGGGAGTAGTTGCGCAATCCATGGATCCATGGAATATGGGATCTCATGGTGGCGGAGCACACCCTACCAGAGCACGAAGAGCACGTCTCGGACGCGGTGCTGAACCGAGCCGCGACGATGCTCAAAGCGGCAGCGTCGCCCGAGCGGCTGCGCCTGCTCGAGTGCCTCCGAGAGGGGGAAGCATGCGTGACCGGGCTGGCCGAGCATCTCGGTGAGGCAGTCACGACGACGTCGAACCGCCTGCAGCTCCTCGCGCGAGAGGGCCTCGTCACCCGGCGCCGCGAAGAGCGCCATCACTACTACCGATTGGCCGACCGGCATGTGGTCGAGCTCCTAGAACTGGCGCTCGAGCACGCACGCCACTCGGTCATCGGATGATCCAACAAGAAGGAACCCTGTCATGACCTGCGAAACACACCCCCAACATGGCCATCAACACGGGGACGATTGTGGCCACACCGCCGTGCGACACGGCGATCACGTCGACTATCTGCACGACGGCCACCTCCATCACCCCCATGAAGACCACGTCGATGAGCACACGATCGACGTTGATGACACCAACCCGGCCGACTGCACCACCGACCACACCTGTGGGGGGCACGGGGCGGACCATGTGCATGGGCCCGGCTGCGGGCACGAAGCTGTCCCTCATGGGGATCACGTCGACTACCTCGTCGACGGCCACCTCCACCATCCGCACGGAGACCATTGCGACCACCACGGCCCGCTTGCGATCGTGTGACAGCTTCTCGGCATGGATCGACCTGGCCCGCGCGGCTGCGGGCTTCGTCGCTCTCGATGCAACCGTCGTTAGGCGGTGCTCGGCTCAGACATCCAGATCAATCCGGCTCGTGACGGGCCCCGTCTGCCCTTGGTACCGGCTCCCTCGCTCACGTCCATACGGACGTTCTGCGGGGGAAGTCATCTGGTAGAGGACGATCTGGGCGACTCGCATGCCCGGGTACAACCGAACCGGGATCGGGCCGAGGTTGGACAACTCGAGCGTGATCTGCCCCGCAAAGCCCGGGTCGATGAAACCCGCGGTGGCATGAACCACGACTGCCAGTCGACCGAGGCTGCTTCGACCGTCCACTCGCGCAACAAGGTCTGCTGGGATCTGCACCCGTTCGAGCGTGGATCCCAGCGCGAACTGACCCGGGTGCAGGATGAATGGCTCGTCGTCGACGAGGGTGATCCGGTCGGTGTTCGACTCCAGCGTTTCCGGGCGACGCGGATCGAGAAGGGTGACTTGCGCCGCGCGGTAGACGATGAACTCCGACGATAGCCGGAGGTCGACACTCGCAGGCTGGATTTGCAGGTCCCGGTCGCCGAGGGGTTCGATCACGAGGTCCCCCTTGTTCAAACGCTTCGCAATGTCCGAGTCTGAGAGAATCATGGATGTC
>JBCCEK010000347.1:0-3307 GCA_039030295.1 Myxococcota bacterium
AGCGGAAACTCACCCGGCACGTTGAACGTGGTGACCTTCTGTGGGTTGTCGCCGTTGCGACGGACGACCCAGATATCGTTGTTGCGGAACCCATCACGGGCGAGTTCTTCGGTGCGCTCAGGGTCGCCCATGTAGATCGCCGAGCGCTGATCCGCGGTGTAGGCGCCGTGCTCGTTGAAGCCTCCGGAGGCCAACACCACGACCTCTCCAGTTTCGAGGTCGAGTTCGCTCAACGTGGTCTGTTGAAACCCCGGCTGCGTTTGATTGGTTGCTGTGTGAAGTAGGTATCGGTTGGTCTGATCGAAGCTATGCGACTCATAGAAGCCCTCGATGCCGGGCTGATAGCTTTGTGTGTCTCCGATGGACGGGCCCTCCGATGTCCACTCGACATCTGCCACCATGAGCGTCCATGCACCGAAGTTGAGTGCGGGATCGGAGAAATCGATCCGTTTGGACGCTTCCCCCCAGACGAGCTTGGTGCCGTCCTCGCTGAAGTGCGGATGCAGCGTCCCTGCGCTCGCGTCGCACGCGGTTTCCCTCAAGAGCCGGGACGCTCCGGTTTCAGTGTCGAACGCCCAAAGCTCCGCGGAGAAACCCGCGCCCGGGTGCTTCAAGACGTCCGGGAGCGAACAACTCGCGAACGCGACTTGAACGACGATCCATCGGCCCTCCGGGCCCCACGCGGGCTGCCCAACGCTCGCACCTTCCCCGAACGCCTCGCACGACACGCAGCGTACATCGCTCCCGTCGGCGTTCATCGTGTACGTCTGGAAGCCGCCCCGCGCCGCCGCCTCTGGAAGCTTCGCGCTGTCGAACGCGATCTTTCCATTGGCTTTCGACCAGTCGACCCGCCCCCCAGACCGGGTCAGCAGGGTGTAGCTTGTTTCGCAGATGGGCTCGGTCGAGGAGTCCAGACTCCCGTCGCTACCACAACCCAACGATACCAAGGTCATCCAAGTGGTCAGAAGGAAGCAGCAACCGCGCATGCGCGCGCACCTAGCTGAGGATTCGAGCTTCGGCAAACCCTGCTGTCCAAGACCGTTGACTCCAACGCAAGCAACCTTCGCTGTCGAGCATTGGTGGCAAGGCACTTAGCGGTAGATGGAGTCCATCGAGCAGGGTAATCTCTGCCCTTGGTGCAATGCCTCTAGACCCGATGCTCATGACGGGGCTCAGATGAACGCTGGATACCGTGCTTGCCAACTTTGTATTGCGTTGCTTGGAGCAGCGTCCTTTGGGTGCAGCGAAGTCGCCGCGCCCGAAGAGATGGATCCTCCCGATGAAGTCGACCCTTGCGACACGATGGTGTGCGACGACCCCGACCCTTGCGCCGACGTCACTTGCGACGACTCCAACGACTGTACCGTCGATTCCTGCTTTCCCTCGGACGGGTCTTGCATCAACGACGCCGCGATGGATGGCCTCGCTTGCGATCTTGGAGGTGTAGCCGGGATATGCGCGCTCGGTCAGTGCGCTGAGCCTGAGCTCTGCGCGGAGGTAGACTGCGCCGACGGTGACGTTTGCACGACCGACCTATGCAATCCGGAGACGGGGGAGTGCTTCAATGTCGTCGATGATTGTGACGACGGGGACGCATGCACCAACGATTCCTGCGATCCCACCAACGGTTGCTCGAACGAGCCAAAGTGCGTCGATGGCAATTCATGCACCGCAGACAACTGCACCGACGGCGTTTGCATGAATCAGGTCTTTGTCGATGGAACCGACTGCATCCGAGACGACGAGGAAGGCGTCTGTGTATCCGGTATTTGTAATCTTTGTTTCTTCGACCTCAGTTGCGACGACGGCAACGACTGTACCAACGACCGATGCAGTGGGGGCCAGTGCTTCAACGAGGGCAAAGAGACGGGGAGCGATTGCATGACGACGGATGGCGCGCCGGGCGAGTGCAGGTTCGGTCGCTGCCAACCCACCCTGGGTATCCAGCCCTAGTTAGGGTGCGAATCCGGGGCGCGGGTGCACCAGTGTGGACTCACTCGAGGGGGTACACGTTGATGTAGGCCTCGTCGTTTCGCGAGCCGAGCACCGAGCCTGCGATGATCGAGCTCAAGAAGATCCCGACGCCGGAGTAGAAGACACCAGGGTTTCGGATTTGATTGCCCACATTGAACGGGTCGTTTCGGTAGTCGACCGAGGCGAACATCATCGCGAGCCCCGCGACGGCGCCCGACACGAAAATAGCCCAACCGGCTTTCCGGAGTCGACTCTTATCGACGTAGCGCCCCTCGATGATCGAAGGCTCGAGAACGTCGATCGGCTGGCGCACGTTGACAGGCGGCCCACCTCTCAGCGACAGCGCCATTCGGTGCCTTCCAGACAGAAGCGTGGCTCGGCACGGCGTCTCGCATATCGGTTGGTACGCCTTCGTGACGACCTCGCCGTAGTAGGGCGATACGCCAAGCCCGTACCCACCGTATCCCCAAGCGCCGTATCCGCCGAGACCGACCCCATAGGCGACCCCGCTGATCGACGAGTACGCGCCGCCTGCCAGCAGTTGAAAACCCACGCCGTTGGTTGGGGATCGAAACTCGAGCTCGACCGGCGTGCCTTTGAGCAGCACTTGGCCGGGCCTGTCGAGGATGACACTGTCGGACTGGATCGTGGGCGGCGCAGCTGGCTCGGGCCCTGTCGGCGGCGCGTCGATGACCTCGACGCCGTCATCTCGAAGCGTTTCTGCTTGGGTCGGCGTGGCGGGTTGGGCGATCGCGCGAGCGCCATCGAGCGGCAGCAAGGGGATCAGGAAGACGAGCGCTATCACGAGACGCATGGTTGATCCGATGAGTGAGATTCCTTGCCCGCCGATTCCAGCATAGCGCCTGCGCTCCAATACCGCGAACGCACCGAGGCCGTGTCCTGGGCACAAAAAAAGGCCCCGCCACACGCCGGACACCGCTACCGTTGCTCCCTTCCAGGCCTGGCGGGTTTCACGGGCCGACGTTGGCAGGACCACATACTCGGTCCCCCGAAGGGGCCGATCGGCGGAGAGGAAGGGATTCGAACCCCCGGTACCTTTCGGCACACACGATTTCCAATCGTGCACCTTCGACCACTCGGTCACCTCTCCAGGCGGAGTCCGCCTTCCTTCGCAATCAACCCTGCCTTTTTTTGGGGGCAGGGGTGTTTGCGGTCCTCAACTCATGCGTCAAAGAACGTGGCGGAGAGCAAGGGATTCGAACCCTTGGTACCTTTCGGCACACTTGATTTCGAATCAAGTACCTTCGACCACTCGGACAGCTCTCCGCGGCGGAAGCTAGCAAAACGTTTTTGGGTGTCAACGACTGTCGCG
>JBCCEK010000348.1:0-3238 GCA_039030295.1 Myxococcota bacterium
ACGGACGACACCGGTCGCTGGTCGATCTGCAGGACGATATCGCCACGCTGGATCCCTGCGCGATCGGCCTCGGAGCCTGGTCGGACATTGGCGACGTAGACCCGGCCTTCGCCCTCGTAGCCCGTCCGTTGACGGAGCGATCGGCTGATGGCCTTCACCGAAAGCCCGAGCATGTCGTCGCTGCCCTTGCCGTCCAGCTTGGATCGCGGGCCGTCGTCTGAAGGCCTCTCGCCCGCTGTAACCTTGACCTTGAGTGTCTTCGAAGCGCGGCGAACTTTGAGGTTGATCCGCTCGCCGACGTCGTGTCGAAGCACCGCCCGCAGGAGGTCATGACCCTCACGGACCTCTGTGTCGTCGATGGCGATGATGACATCGCCAGCGAGGAGGCCCGCCTTGTCAGCAGGGCCGTCTTCGACCACCGAGCTCACAAGCGCTCCGCCCTCGAGTCCGCCACCGAAGTGAGACGCGAGCTCAGGTGTAACCTCTTGGAAGGCGACGCCAAGCCATGCTCGCTTCACCTCGCCGTGATCGATGAGTTGTTCTGCGACTCGTTGCGCGATCTCGGAAGGGATGGCGAAACCAATGCCCGACCCTCGGCCGATGATCATCGTGTTGATTCCCAGCACGTCGCCGTTGAGGTCAACCAGGGGGCCACCGGAGTTGCCCGGGTTGATGCTCGCGTCAGTCTGCAGGTAGTCTTCGATCTCGTTCGCGCCGATTCCGCCCCGGCCCTTGGCGCTCAAGACGCCGGTCGTCACCGAGTAGTCGAGGCCGAACGGCGAACCGATCGCGATCACGAACTGCCCCACGCGCGCTTTTTGAGAGGACGCGAAGTCCGCTTTCCTGAGGCCCTTGGCGTCGATCTTCAGGACTGCGAGGTCGCTGGCCGGGTCCGCGCCGACCAGGGTTGCTGGGTAGCTCTTGTCGTTCTGGAGGGTGACGTCGATGCGGCTCGCCTCCCGAACCACGTGGTTGTTGGTCAGGATGTAGCCGTCCGACCGCAGGATGACGCCGGAGCCACCTCCACGGACGATGCCACCCCGATCGGGCATCCCGAAGAACGGCATCGGAAACGCGTTCTGTTGGGGTCGCGTGACTTCGACTTGGATGCTGACGACCGAGGGCGAGACCGATTCAGCCACCCCCGTCAACGCGGTTTCGAACGCCACTGCGCGCGCCAGCGCGTCTTCGTCGACAGCCTTTTTCTTGGGCGATGCGTAGGCCGTCCCGAGCGCGACACAGGCGGTCGCGAGGGCGACGAGGGCAACGCCGTGGCGTCGCGACTTGAATCCGTTGATCTGCATGGTCCTCCGTATATAGGGCCCAACCACTCGCGTTGGTGGTTGATTCCATCGCCACGGTGCACGACCGCTCACACGGATAAAAAATAAATAATTACGGGATCTTAGAGTTTCGTACAGGAAAGGCGACGGTGACTCGAGTCCGCTCCTTGGGAACGCTCTCGATCTCGATGCGACCTTGGTGCTGTTCGACGATGCTCTTCACGATGGAGAGCCCCAAGCCGGTGCCCTTGCCCTTGCGGCGTGTTGAGTAGAAGGGTTCGAACACGCGCTCGAGGTCGCCTTCTGGGATTCCGATCCCGTTGTCTTCGAACACGATCTCGATCTCGGTGCCGGCGAGCGAGCGGGTCCGCACGGAGACCACTCCCCCTTCTTCACCGACGGCGTTGCAAGCGTTGGTGATCAAGTTGACGAATACCTGGTGGAGCTGTCCCGGGACCGCGCGAAGCCTCGGCAGGTCGACCGCCAAATCGGGGACGATCGTGACGTTCGCTTCTCGCGCAAGGTGGTCGCAGAAGTCGACCGCTTCTTCGAGGATCGAGTTCACCGAGACCTCCATCGCCTCTTCCTTCGAAGGTCGTGCGTAGGTCAATAGATTGCGCGTGAAAGACATGATTCGATCCGAGCTTCGGAGGATCCGTTCGACTCGCTTCAGATCTGACGCTTCGGCGCCGCTCCTCGATAGTTTTCCGAGCAAGTACTCACCGTAGACCGAGATGCTCGTCAACGGGTTGTTGATCTCGTGCACGATGCCGGCCGCGAGCTTCCCGAGGGTCGCGAGTTTGTCGGCGTGGATCACCTGCCCTTCGAGCTCTCGGACCTCGGTGCGATCTTGTCCTATCGCGACGACGCCGGCCACGACCCCTTGTGCGTCGAGGATGGGTGCCAGCTTGAACGACAGGCGTGCGGAGCTCCCGTCGGCCCTGGGAAGCTCCAACTCGAACGGCGGGACGGTACGCCCGCGGAGCACGTTCATGAACGTAGACAGCAGCTCCACGCGGTCCGCCTCCGGTGCAAGGTGCAGGATGTCGCGAGCCGCAATGTCTTCCTTCGGAATTCCGGTGATCCGATGAAACGCCCGGCTGACGACCCGGATGCTCCGATCACGGTCTACGACCAGTACTGGAATGTTCGCGTGTTCCAGAAGCTTGTCGAGGTAGTCTCGAAGGTGGTTCGCCTCCCGCCGGACGATCACACTCTCGAGAACCGTGCTTGCCTGATTGGCGGCCGTCACGAGCGCCATTTCGAGCCCAGCGGGTAGGTCTTGGCGGCCGTCGAACTCCGCGCCAACCATGCCGATCACCTCGTCTCGGCGAGTCAAAGGTGCGTCCAGCCCATCGGCGTACGGTGCGTCCCCCTTCGAGGCTTCGAGGATCGGTTGATAGTGCCGAGTCAACGAGATGCGACCCAAGGGAGGCGCAGAAGCCCAGAGTCCAGCGCGCAGCAACCCGGCCTCAGTGATCGTCGGGGACTCCGTCGCTTCGGCTCCGATCGGGTGGGTGGAGGCTCGAACGGGTCCAGCTTCCCCGTGTCCCCTCGAGACGAGCCGCATCACGAAACGCACGTCGGGATAGAGACCTGCAAGCGCTTGCACGTGGGCTTCCAAGATGCCCGCGTCGGTCACTGGGCCGCGTGTGTCGCGTCTCGCTCGGTGGAGCGCCTCGAACACGTCCGCTGTGGATGGCTCGCTTCCCTTCCGGCGGGGGTTGATGATCGACTTCACGGCGGAGACTCTCGGCGAGAGGCTCCCGGCCCGGGGCGGCTTGTTGGCGGCTCGGTCGTCCATCAGCGCTTTGGCCCCGGTTCCGAAGATGAGGAGTCGGCGGCACGATCGAGGTCGAAGATCTTCTGGTGACCCACGTATGATGTGGTTTCGTACTTCGTGATCTTGCCGATCTTGCGCACGATCTCGGCCATTCGCTCCGCTTCCCGAATCA
>JBCCEK010000349.1:0-3224 GCA_039030295.1 Myxococcota bacterium
GATTCCGAAACTGCGGCGAGACCTCGCCCGCGTGAAAACCATTCTCACCGAGCGCAAAGCCGCCGAGGCCGCGTCCGGGAGCAAGGAGTAAGGGGCCATGAGTACCGCTCAGCCAGGGCAGCCAACGCCCAAAATCGAGAAGCCGCGTGGTAGGCGTCGACGTTTGGTAGGCCGCGTCGTCAACGAGACGCAGACTCCAGGCCGCGCCCAGCAGACGATCGTGGTCGAGGTCATCCGTCGCGCACGAGACCCTTTCTACACCAAGTACGTGAAGCACAAGAAGAAGTTCCACGCACACGACGAGAAGAACGAGTACCGCAAGAACGACGTCGTCGAGATCCGCGCGTGCCGTCCGCGCTCCAAAACCAAGCGTTGGGAAGTCGTTCGTCTGATCGAGCGTCCGCCGGAGGTGTAACGATGATCCAGACGGAAACACAGCTAGACGTGGCCGACAACAGCGGCGCCAAGCGAGTGGCTTGTATCAAGGTGCTCGGAGGCTCCCGGCGTCGCTACGCGGGCCTCGGAGACGTCATCGTCGTCTCGATCAAGGAGGCCCTGCCCACCGCTCGCGTCAAGAAGGGCGAAGTGGCGCGCGCCGTCGTCGTTCGCACCAAGCGCGAGTATCAGCGCGCCGACGGGACCTACATCAAGTTCGACACCAACAGTGCCGTTCTGATCACCAAGGACAACGAGCCCATCGGCACTCGTATTTTCGGGCCCGTGGCCCGCGAGCTACGGAGGAAACGGTTCATGAAGATCGTCTCCCTCGCGCCGGAGGTGGTGTGATGGCATCCCGAATCAAAAAAGGCGATCTCGTCGAAGTGATCGCCGGCAAAGACAAGGGCGAAAAAGGCCGGGTGCTTCAGGTGGTCCGAGCGGACTTGATCCTCGTCGAGGGCGTTAACCGCGCCAAGCGGCACCAGAGCGCCCGAAAGTACCGCGAGACCGGCATCATCGAGAAGGAGATGCCGATTCACGCATCGAACGTGATGGTGGTCGACCCGAAGACCGACGAGCGGACGCGTGTCCGCATCGAAGCCGACAAGAAGGACCCCAACAAGCGCGTGCGCGTCGCCGTCAAGAGCGGGTCAGTCCTCGATTGAGGCTCGGAGTGTTGTCATGAGTGAATACGAGTCACGACTGAAGAAGAAGTACAAAGAAGAGGTCGTCCCTCAGCTGATGAAGGATTTCGACTTCGCCAACATCATGCAGGTTCCGAAGGTGGAGCGCGTGGTGGTCAACATGGGTCTCGGGGAAGCAGTCCAGAACGCCAAGATCGTCGAGTCGGCCGTAGCCGAGCTCACGTCGATTACGGGTCGCAAGCCGGTGGTCACACGAGCCAAGAAGTCGATCGCGGGCTTCAAGCTTCGTGAGGGAATGCCCATCGGCGTGATGGTTACGCTTCGCGGCGAGGCGATGTACGACTTCATCGACCGTTTGGTTTCGTTGGCGCTCCCGCGCACGCGGGACTTCAAAGGCACGAGCCGCAAGGCGTTCGACGGCCGCGGAAACTACACGCTTGGGATCAAGGAACAGATCATCTTTCCCGAGATCAACTACGACAAGATCGATCGCATCAAGGGCATGAACGTGACCTTCGTGACGACCGCAGAAAACGACGATCAAGGACGTGCCCTGCTCAAGCAGCTGGGTATGCCGTTTAGGAACTGAGGACGCAGATGGCTAGCAAGAGAGCGTTTGCCAAGATGGAGAAGACACCGAAGTTTTCGGTGCGACAACGAAACCGGTGCAAAGTTTGTGGGAGGCCGCGTGGCTACTACCGCAAGTTCGAGATGTGCCGCATCTGTCTCCGTAAATACGCCCTGTCGGGAGACATCCCCGGGGTCACCAAGTCGAGCTGGTAGGAGGTTTGAGTCATGATGACCGATCCAATCGCTGACATGCTCACCCGCATTCGTAATGCCGCCCAGGCGCAACACGAACAGACGAGCATTCCGTCGTCGAACCTCAAGGCGCAGGTCGCAGAGATCCTGAAGCAAGAAGGGTTCATCGATGACTACAGCGTCGCCGATGGCGTGCAGAAGCAACTAACCATCGTCCTCAAGTATGGCCGCGATCGTCAGTGCGCGTTCATGGGGATGAAGCGGGCGAGCCGACCGGGCCGCCGCTTCTACGTGGGCCACAAGGATATCCCACGTGTGCAGAACGGTATGGGCGTCGCCATCTTGTCGACCTCTGCCGGCATCATGACCGATCGCGATGCGCGCGATAAGCGCGTTGGCGGAGAGGTCCTGTGTGAGGTGTGGTGATGACTGAAGCCCAACCAGGAAAGCAGTCCCGGAATGGGAAGAAGCCCGTGGCCGTTGCCAAGGGTGTTCAGGTGTCGATCAGCGGCCAGGAAATCACAGCCAAGGGCCCGAAAGGCGAGCTCAAGCACGTTTTTCCGCCCGAGGTGGTGGTGCAGCACGGCGACGGCCAGGTCACCGTCGCCCCCGCCGAGGGCGCTGGCAAGCTTGGGCTTCAGTACCAGGGGCTCACGCGCGCCATCGTGAACAACATGGTTGAAGGTGTCGCGACCGGATACAAGAAGTCGCTCGACTTCCGCGGGGTCGGCTACCGCGCCGAGTTCAAGAACAACCAACTGAAGATGACGGTGGGACTCTCCCATCAACCGATCCTCGACATTCCAAAGGCCGTTGCGGTCAAGGTGGAGACGATCGACGAGGCGGGCACGAAGTTCCCGCGCGTGCACCTCGAGTCGCCCGACAAACAACTCGTCGGACGGATCGCGGCAAGGATTCGTCAGATGCGTCCACCCGAGCCGTACAACGGCAAGGGCGTGCGTTACACCGGCGAGCACATCAAGGAGAAGGCTGGCAAGGCCGGAAAGGCCGGAGGCTGATCATGCGTCAGAAGGTGACAGGGCGAGCGCGGCGCAAGCTTCGGATTCGCAAGAAGGTTCAAGGCACGGCCGAGCGCCCGCGCCTTTCCGTGTTTCGCAGCGCGAAGCACATCTATGCACAGGTCATCGACGACGTCGGTGGTCGCACGATTGCGGCCGCGTCGAGCGTTTCGGGGGCCGACGGGACCAAGGTGGACGCGGCCAAGTCGGTGGGCAACATCGTGGCCAAGGCCTGCATCGACAAAGGGGTCGAGCAGGTCGTGTTCGACCGTGGTGGGTATCGATATCACGGGCGTGTTCGCGCGCTCGCAGAGTCCGCGCGCGAAGCGGGCCTGAAGTTCTGAGGACCGGATGGCATACA
>JBCCEK010000350.1:0-3205 GCA_039030295.1 Myxococcota bacterium
ATCGACCGCGACGCAGCGTGTTGTACATGCCGGGCGCCAACGCGCGCGCCCTAGAGAAGAGCCGTGGCCTACCGGCTGACGCCCTGATCTTCGACCTCGAGGACGCCGTCGCGCCAGACGCCAAGGAACTTGCTCGCAAGCAGATCGTCGCTGCGGTCGAGCAGGGTGGCTACGGCTCTCGTGAAATCTTCGTGCGAACGAACGGCCTCAACACACCGTGGGGCTACGACGACCTCGTTGCGGTGGCTGGCATTCGGCCGCACGCCGTCTTGCTCCCCAAAGTCGAGAGTGCGGAGACGGTTCGTCAGGCCGAAGCGGTTCTCGCGGACCACGGCGCGGCCGACGACCTCACGATTTGGTGCATGATGGAAACGCCCCGGGCGATGCTCCACGCTGAGGAGATCGCCGATGCCAGTGCGCGCTTGGGCGGCCTGGTGATGGGTACGTCGGACCTCGCGAAAGACCTGCAGGCTCAGCACACGGCGATGCGGCTTCCCCTGATCACGGCGCTCGGGCTTTGTTTGCTGGCCGCGCGTGCCGCACGGATTGCGATTCTCGACGGGGTCTACCTGGACTTGAACGACCACGAGGGGTTCGTCGATTCGTGTCAACAAGGCGCAGAGCTTGGTTTCGACGGAAAGACGCTCATCCATCCAAAGCAGATCGAAGGCGCCAACCGCGTGTTCGCGCCGTCCGACGAGGAAGTCCGGATGTCACGACGCATCATCGATGCCTACGCCGCCGCCGAGGCCGAAGGCAAAGGGGTCGTTCTCGTCGACGGAAAGCTCATCGAGCGGTTGCACGTCGACCACGCGAAGCGGGTCGTCGCCCTCGCCGAGTCCATCGCCGAGTAGCGGAATTCCCGGTCGAATCTCGACTCCCGAGCCTCCCCTGCGTCTTCGTGCCTATCGTGCCCAACCAACGCTTGCGATCCGTCGACGAGACCGGCTAGTCTCCCCCTTCCCACATGCGGTTCTACGAATTCGAAGCCAAGCAACTGCTCCAAAAACACCGAATTCCGCTGGTGAAGAGCGAAGTTGCCCACAGTCCTGACGACGCGGAACGGATCGCCCAATCGCTCGGCGGGCCGGTGGCCCTAAAAGCGCAAGTGATCGCCCCCGGGCTCGGCGAATTGTCGGTTCGGCAGGCAGATGACGCGGAGAGCGCCAAGGCTGCTGCGGAAGAGCTCTTCGCGATCGACGATGGGGGGCGTAAGCCCAAGGGGGTCCTGGTGGAGAACCGCCTCAGCGGAGACGCCGTATACAGCCTCAGCTTCACGTACGACGGTACCAGCAAGCTTCCGGTCGTCGCCGCGAGTGACATGGCCGGCAAGATCGACGACCTCGGTGACACGCATCCTGACCGGATCGTACGCCGGCACTTCTCGGCGCTCTATCCGTTCTCCGACTACATCGCCAAAGAGCTCGCGAAGTCGCTGTCGCTTGGCGGAAACGACCTCAAGCGCATGACGCGAATCGTCTCCGGTCTTGCTCGGTTGTTCCTCAAGTATGATCTCGCCGACCTCGACATCACGTCGCTCGTGAAGGTCGGCGATGGTGACTTCGTGGTGGCGGACGTCGAGGCGGACCTCGAGATCGAAGCGCGCCATCGTCAGCGGCCCATGCTCGACGAGCTTGGCTTTGCAAAAGAAGACCTTCGCCAAGTCCGCGAGCCCACGCAGTTCGAGCTCGATGGGGCGCAGATCGACGCCGAAGACCCAAGAGGGATCATCAGCCCCATCGCCGAGTTCGATGGGAACATTGGGCTCGTCATCGGAGCGGGCGGCGGCTCACTCACGCTGACCGATGCCGTCCGGAAGCACGGCGGGAGGCCCGCGAACTACGCGGCGATCGGCGGAAATCCGAGTGTCGACAAGGCCAGGCGACTCACGAAGCTGGTGCTGACGAAACCAGGCGTCGACAAGATCGCCGTCATGTCGAACGTCGTATCGAACACGCGCGCGGACTTGGTCGCTCGCGGCGTCATCAAGGGGATCACCGAACTTGGGTTCGAACCCGCCGACAAAATCCTCATCTTTCGAGTCCCAGGCGCCTGGGAGGCCGATGCGGCCAAGATCTTGGAGAAGTACGGCGTGGAGTACTGCGATCGAACCGTGTCCATTAGCGAAGCTGCCAGGCGTGCAGTCGAGAAAGTGAACTAGGGGATCTGTCATGGCCGTCATCGTTCATCAGGATTTCCAGTTCATCGTTCAAGGGATCACCGGGCGCGAAGCGCTCAACTTCACCCGCGAGTGTCTGCAGTACGGCTCGAAGATCATCGGTGGCGTCACCCCCGGCAAAGGTGGCCGCGAAGTCTACGGGGTTCCGGTCTACGATACGGTTCGTGAGATCACGAGCACACAACGGGTCGACGGGACCGTGATCACCGTTCCGCTCGCGTTTGCTCCGGACGCGGCCTACGAGGCGATCGACGCAGGCATCAAAGAGATCGTGATCATCACCGAAGGGATCCCTCGCAAGGATGCATCGGCTGTCGTCGAGTACGCTGCCCTCCACGGCGCACGCCTCATCGGGCCCAACTGCCTCGGGGTGATCGTGCCCGATGTGTGTCGGTTCGGAAGCCTTGGCGGGCCTGCGGTCGATTGCCGGAAGGCGTTCAAGCCTGGGGTCGTTGGTGTGATGTCTCGCTCGGGTGGGATGACCACCGAGATCTGCAACGCGCTGACACTGTCCGGTCTTGGAGTGAGCACGGCCATCTCCATTGGTGGCGATCCGGTCATCGGCTCGACTTACGCCGATTTGATCCCGCTCTTCGAGGCCGACGAAGATACCCAGGCGGTCGTCGTCTACTCCGAGCCGGGCGGAACCGCCGAAGCGGAGCTTGCCAAGTGGACCCAGGAGAACAACAGCCGCTTGCCGATCGTCGCGTTCGTAGCCGGCCGGTTCATGGACGAGATGCCGGGGATGAGCTTCGGGCACGCAGGGACGGTCGTCAACAAGAAGGTCGACTCTCCGGCCGACAAGATGCGGCGCATGCGCGAAGCGGGCATCTCGGTTGCCGAGGAGATCGGCGACATTCCAAACCTGGTTCGAGAGCGAATTGGAAACTGAGCGGTAGAGGCAACGTCATGGCAATGTTCATACGCGTAGATGTCGACAACGGCGTCATCGAGAAGAGTACGGGGCTCGCAGAAAAGCTGGTCGAAGTGTGCCCGGTGAAGATCTTCAAGCTCGCGGAGACGGCG
>JBCCEK010000351.1:0-3197 GCA_039030295.1 Myxococcota bacterium
GGCGTTCTCGCGGAGGGCGTCGGCATCGACCCGGATCACCGACGCGTCGGGCGGCTCGAGAAGGTCGACCGGGGGGAGCTGGAACTCGTGCTTCGACCGCCGCGTTCGCGTCGAGATGGTGAGCGGCTCCTGCTTGGTCTCTTTGGGTGCGACAATGGTTGGGCCGCCCTTTTTCGCTTTGGGCTTGGGTTTGGCGACCGGCTCAACCACCGCCTCGGGCTCTTCCGGTTCTTCGGGCTGGACCTCCTGGAGTTCCTCGTCACCGGCCATGATCCGCGGCACACTGGGCCGCGCTTCGGTGATCAGCGGTTGGCTTGCCCGAATCTCTTCTTCGTGGATCTCCCGCGCCTCTTCCCAAGCCTCACGCATGGCGATCACGACGTCGGCGGCCTGCCGCCACACCGCGTGGACGGCTCGCATCAGACCGCTCGCCGCTTCTTCGAGGCTCCAGGGCGTACGAAGGATGATCGCGATGCCGAGGATCGCCGACCCGATCACGATGGTGCCCGCGAAGCCGAGCAGCGATCGCAGCACCTCGCCCAGCAACTCTCCGACCGCCCCCCCTGGCGACGCCCCCCACGCCGCCTGCGGTTCGATGAGAAGATGGGCCAACGAAGCACCCATCACGACCAACACCAACGTCGAGGCCAGCGTGGCCAACCCCAGCATCGCGGCGCGACGTCGGAACAGTCGATAAGTCAGGAGCGCACCCTCGAGGCAAAGGAGCCAACCCACCAGACCGAATGCGGACATCAGAGCCCGCGCGAGCCGGTGGCCGACCGGTCCGACGAGGTTCCCAGCCCCGCCTCGCGCGTCGTACGAGATCAACGCGAGCGTCAGGAGAACGGTCCCGGTCAACGCCAGGATCGCGAAGACATCCTGCCGCCTGCCTTCCGGTGCCAAGAGGTCCCCGGAAGAGGTGGTTTCATGTGTGCTCAAGTAAGCGGCCTCCTACATCGATAGGCTAAGCGTGCGATGGGGGAGCGTCAAGAAATCACGGCCCTGCGCAACTCTTGATTGCAGCCGTGAATCCTCTATTATCCTCGCGGGTTGGAAGCTGTGGGGAAGACGGCGCTTCGATGGGTGATGGTCGCGATACTCATCGCTGGCTGCAAGGCCAATAGCGATGACGTCGAGGCCTGGAAGGGCACGGTCAAGGGGCCGGCGCGCCTCGGTGCCGTAGTCGGGAGCGACCGCTACGACGACGACCTCAGGACCCAAGCGGCGCTCGCGATGGTCGAGATGGAACGGAGCGACGTCAACGGCTTGAACTTGCTGAAGCAAGCGTTGGATCAGCTCCGTCGTGAGGATCCCGAGGCCACAGAGACGATCGTGGCAGGGATGGTGGCGCGCCTTCAGGCCCTCCTGGCCGACGAGAAGACCGCCGAGGACAACGGGGAGTACCAGGCGCAGATCCGCGCCAAAGATGCGGCGTACATGGTGATCCCCTATGCGCCCGAAGAGTCCCGCACCGATCTCACCAAGTCGGTCGTCGGTTGGTACTCGCGCGACTTCCAAGGCCGGAGCTTGGCTGGGGACTACAGCGCCGAACAAGTGACCCGAACCCTAGGGGCCGAAGCGGCAGCGATGCTCGTCGACTCGCTCAACGAAAAGATGTCTCCGCAGGCGATGATCAAAATCGCGGAGATCATCGGAGAAGACGGCGACGACGCCACCAAGAAACACGCGGCAGAGCGGCTGGTCGAGATCGAACGGCAGATGGAAAAGCCCGCGTTTGTGCAGTGGCTCGGCACGGAGATCCGAAAGTCGCTCGAAGCCTCGGGGGAGCCGGTTGACGAAGGTCGGGTCAATTCGATCGCCGTCTACAACCGAGAGAACTACATCAACAACGGCGCCCTCCCTGCGATGAAGTACCTCGCCGGCCAGGAGGTCGTCTCGTCCCGGTTGCTTCGGATCGCGGACACCAAGCCCGGGAGCAACGATCCCAAGGCTTGGGTCGACCGACTCAACACCCGGCGCGCCAATGCGCTTCGCGCGCTCGAGGGGCATGTCTCCCGCGGACAACTCAATCGGCTTCTTTCCATCGCACTCGATTCAAGCAACTCGATCGAGGTTCGGGACTACGCGTTCGACCGGGTCGACGACATCCACAGCCGGCGCGCGATTCCCCGCCTGTCGCCCCTCGTCGAGCGTGCTGGCTGCACGAGCAGCCCCTGCGGCAAGGAAGGCCAACTCGACAAGCGACTGCGGTGGCGCGCGGGCGAATTGGTGCTCTCCCTCGGCGGGCCCTCGTCCATCGAGAAATTTACCCAACAATTACCTATGGATAAAGGCGTTCACTACGAGCCGGAAGAGCTCGAGGGGTACGCGACTCGGATGAGTCAGATGACACCTCCGCCTACATCGACGGTGCTCGAGCTGCTCGAATCGCAACAATGGTGGAATCGGGTCATCGCGTTACGCTATCTTGAACGCAGAGGTGGGGAAGATGACGTTCCTGCCATGAAGCGGCTCATGAAAGACACCACGCCAGTGCAGGGAGAGGGATGGCTCGCGCTAAACCCTCCGGCCAAGAACGTCGGCGACGTGGCCAAGGTCTCGATCGAAGCCTTGCGGACGCGAGACCAGGATGACAACAAGAAGTAGTCGAACCCATGGCTGATCAAGGGGACAGAAAAACCGTTCGTGCGTTCCAGTGTAGAGACTATCTCTACGAGATCTTCGATCGCTTGAGCGAGGAGCACGACTGCTCCGTCGACTACTTGATCAACGAAGCCATGCGGGAGTACGCACGCTCGCGCGAACAAGCTGTCTCTCGACTCGGGGTGCAACACGTGGTCGGTTCGGCCGTCGCCGCAGGTGACGGGGCGCTGGCCGCCGGGGTACCGCAGCCGCCGCCGACGAGGCCGGCTCCGTTGCTGACTCCGATGCCGGGTCGTGGCCCGACGGCACCGCCTCCGCTCCCAGGGAGCCGGCCCTCCGACGCGGCGACGCGACGGGTGCTGGTCCTCGAGTTTGATGGACAGGATTTCCCAGTCGAAAAAGACGAATTCATCATTGGTCGCGGTGCCAAGGCCGCCGACCTCGCGATTCGGGATGGCAATATTTCTCGTCGACACGCGGCGATCGTGTTTCATGATGGCGTCTACTTCATGAAAGACTTGGGCAGCACGAATGGAATCGAATTCGCGGGTCAACGTGTCGAATCCAAGCGCATCGAAGACGGCGACGTCTAC
>JBCCEK010000352.1:0-3195 GCA_039030295.1 Myxococcota bacterium
CTTTTCGAGCTCGGCCACCTGATCGGCGCTCAGCCCCAGAACCTCATCCCCCGATTCGTGTTCTTCCGACATGTTGCCTCAGCCCCCCTACGGCGTTTCGGTCCTCAACTCTGCGAGACGATCTTTTGCTGCTTTGACGTAATTCTCGGGCGCTTCCGTGCCCGCCATCATCACGTACTTGTTGAGGTAGCGCTCCGCTTCCTCGTCGTTGTTTTGAAGGCCGTACGTCCAGCCAAGCGCGAAGAGTGCATCAGGCATTCCTGGCACGATGCCAAGCGCGGTCTGGAACTCGGTGACGGCGTCATCGAAACGGCGCTGCTGCTGGTAGACCGTACCGAGCAGGTGATGGATGTTCGCTTCCTCTTCGGTGCCCGGCATGGCGACCTTGAGGGCCTCTCCGAGAACCTGACCCGCGTTGTCCGGGTACCGCAGATCGGCGTACAGCCGACCTAGCGCCGAGTACGACGGCAAGAATCGAGGCCCTGTCTTGATCGCATCGGTGTACGCGAAGAGCGCGTTCTGCTGGTCGTCGAGTTCTTCGTAGACCCGACCGAGCTTGAAGTGTGCCTTGAAGAGCGCCGGGTCGAGTTCGAGCGCCTTGCTCAGCGCGGCCTGCGAAGCTTTCCAATCCTCGAGCTCGATCAGCACGGTGCCGAGCTTCTCGTGGTACCCCGCCATGTCAGGCTTGGCGACGATGGCGCGCTCGAGTGCCTCACGGGCGGCAGAGAAGTTCCGCTGCTCGATCTGAACGATAGCCAGGTTGAAGTAAGCTTGATGGTTCGTCGGATCCAACGCCGCGGCCTTCTCGAGCATCTCAGCGGCTTCGTTGTACCGCTTCAGCTGGGCCATCTCGACGCCAGCGTTCATCTCGTTCATCGACTCCACGCGGGCGCGCGAACAGTTGCCGCCCATCAGGATTAGACTGACCAGCACAAACCCAATTTTGTGAGATCGCATGCGTGCCTCCTAAGCTTGGAAATTCACAAGCACTTCAATCCTACAGCATATGTCGTATCGCCAACAACTCTAAAACTAAGCTATTTTTCGAGCGTTTCCGCCTTTTTGACCAATGCACGTAGGTATCCGGCCTCCTGAACGACAGAACAGGCCTGGAAGTCTGGGATATTCGAGAGAAATCGCGCTTTTTGAGGATGGCGACCTGCTGGTCACTGTCCCGCAGCGTCGAGGAGGAACGGGTAGTTGACGACCACCACCCCTCCGCCGTCAGGCGCAGGGAACGTCCATCTCCGGACGGCGCGTACGATACAACTCTCGACTGCCTCGTTGCGGAGGCTCGAGTTGGCCACCATCGCCGACTGCACCGAGCCGGTGGGCGAGATGACGAAGCGCGTCGTGACGCGGCCCTGAAGGTCAGGACGCGCGTTGAGCTGCTGCTCGTAGCAGAACTTCACCTCGTTGATGTGGCGTCGAACGACTCGGCGAATGACTTCCTTCGAGAGCGAGCCTCGGACCTCGGCGCCACCGCTGCGCACCTGGGGTACGCCCGCGGAACGTCCTCGGAACCCGCCGGCGCCGCGGCCGTAGCCGCCCTCGCCCGCACCTCGTCCGCCACCGCGGCCGATGGTACCGAAGTTACCCATGCCGATCGTGCCCTGCCCGAGGCCTCCGCCCCCGCGACCCGTGCCGCGGAGTCCAAGACCACCAAAGCCGAAGTTCTGGCCGATGTCGTTTCCAGTCATCGCACCGAGCGCGCTGGTTGGATCGTTGCCGAGGGCGAAGTCCGCCCCGTACGGTGACGTCGGCGCGTTGAACGAGCCCTGCATGGCGGCGATGGTGCCGATGATGCCCGCCGTGCGTGCTTCTTGCTCGGCCTGCTCGCGCGCCATCACGGGATCAGGATTGTCTTCCGGACCCTGAATGCCGTACTTATTCTTGTTCTTGTCAGCCTTCTCGTCGCCCATCTGGCCTTGCTCACCCTCGTGAGCCTTGCCGGTTCCGCCACCGGACGAATCGGCGCCGTTGAGCCACTCGGGCTCCGGCTCTTCGAGCTCCTCCGGCTCCATCAAGAACTGAATCAAGCGAGAGTCGGTGCTGAGTAGATCCGATGAAAGCCCGCGCGGGCGCGGGGGCTGAAAGTAGAACATCGTGAGCACGAGGCTGGCGAACAGCGCCGCACCGGCCACGTAGATCATCGGTCGCACGTCGATCTTGGCGTGCCCGGCGACCTTCTTACCTGCCTTCACATCTTTGACGATGAAGGTGAAGTCCTTGTGTTTCACTTTGACCGCACCGCCCTCGGGTACGGCGAATTCGCTCGCGCCGGCGAGGGCGCTGCTCGGCTGGAGCTCGCCCTGGCCTCGCATGAGGTCAAAGGAGCGGGTCTGATCGCCAATCGTGGCCTCGCCCTTGGCTCCCTCTGGGATAATCGCGGTCACGCCTTCGCCGCGTGCGAGACAAATCGGCATTCGATCGACACCGATCGCGTCGTGTCCGAGCACGAAGTCGACATCGTCGCTGTCTGGCTCGCCGACGTAGTAGTCGCGCGCCGGCGTGAGGTAGTCGACGTTGAGAACACTCTTGTCGCCCCACAGCACCGAGACCTCGATCGCACGCTCATTGGTTTCGATCTCATGAGACGGCACCGCACCCGTCGTGGCGATCAAGCTGTACTCGTCCCCGTCCTCGCCCACGGTGTTCGCGAACGGTGTGCGCGAGAGGCGTTTCGCCCCGACCTCGAACGGGTTGAACTTGGGTTCTGCATCTCCCTCGGCCGGCGCCTTGTGCCTTGGCTCCGACTCTTCGTCGGCCATGGCAGTCATCCCTGGCTCATCGATGAGCGGAGTCTCTCGTTCGGCGCCTGCAGCCATCGCCACTGGCGGCCTCGACGCCACCGCGACCTGGCCCGTGATGATGTCCACGTGCATGCGCTTGTTGCCGATCTGGATGATGTCTCCTGTCTGCAGCTTGCGCTTGTTGATCTTCTCGCCGTTGACGAGTGTGCCGGACGCGGAACCGAGGTCGATGATGTACACCTCCCCCTGCGCAGCCACCTCGATGACGGCATGCATGCGACTGACCTTGTCGTCTTCGAGGCGAACGTCGCTCGTTTGCAAGCGACCGATCTTGATGATCTCTTGGCTCAGCGTTTCCGTGCCGAGCAGCTCTTCGCCGTCGTAGACGGAGAAAGAGACCGAAGTATTGTGACTGGAATCACTCACCCGAAACCCCCATTAC
>JBCCEK010000353.1:0-3167 GCA_039030295.1 Myxococcota bacterium
CCGTAGCGGAGACCTTGCTGACGCTCGACGTCCGGACCGCGGGGGTTGCTAGAGAAGAGCACGCCTCCGGTGATCAAAGCGCGACGGAGGTCGTCGAGCACCCGGCCGAGCTCCTGTGTCGGCACGTGAAAAAGAACCGCGTTCGCGAAGATGCCGTCGAACCGCTCGGCGGGCAGCTCGAGGGCCAACAAGTCTTGATGCCAGACTTCGCAACCGTTCGCGGCCCGGGCCATCGCCACGAAAGCGGCTGCGCCATCGAGTCCCACCGGCGCGTGGTCCCGAGCGACAAAGGTAGCGAGGTCTCGGCCCGGTCCGCAGCCGAGGTCGAGGATGCGCTGCGGGGGAGGTCCCGGCAGATGACGAAGCAACGCATCGACGTTTTGCGACACGTCGTGGTCTTTGGTCCCTTCGTGGAAGTCCTCGGCGCGCTCCTGGTAGTGCGACAGGGTTGAGCCGACCAGGGCCGATAGCTCTTCCGGAGTGAGGCGAACGAGTGGGCGGGGTGGTTCCAGCATGGACTCAGTGAAATAGCATGCGCTTGAAGCTTCATGCCCCCAAGGCAGGCTGGCCCAGGCAGTGGCGGCGGTGCGGACTGCAGGCCTTGCCGCCCTTATTCGAGGTCGAGTGCGTAGGGCTTGAGCGTTTCCAGCGACACTCGCTCCAGTGCCCGTTGGTGAGTCGCTTTCAGGTAGACCCGGGGTGCCGCGCCGTGTCGCTCAGCCTCGGACCAGCGGCTTGCGCAAAGGCACCAGCGGTCACCGGGTTTGAGCCCAGGAAAACCAAACTCGGGACGCGGCGTGACGAGATCGTTGCCTTGAGCTCGGGAGAACTCGAGAAACTCCGCAGTGAGGCTGGCGCAGACGGTGTGGGATCCTCCGTCCTGGTCACTGGTATTGCAGCAGCCGTCGCGAAAAAACCCTGTGAGCGGATCCTCGCCACAGAGTTCCAGCGGCTCGTTGAACACGTTGAGTGGTTCTTCCATGAGTTCCCGTAGGCGTATCCCGACACCGACGCCCCGTCATTTCGTGTCGGCTGACGTCAGAGTAGCAGACGGTCGCTCGGAGTTTGGGGCACCGTGCCCTAGCGAAGAAGAGCTTCGCCAGAGTGCTGGAGCAACGCGGGCCAAGAGTCTTCTGGCCACTCGGTCTGTCCGCGCTCGATCAAGAGCCACGCTCCATAGGCAATCCAGTACACCGCCCAGGCGCGCACCGCTCGGTGTTCGTGCGATGAGAATGCGTAGCCACGAGCCGCTTCGTAGTCGTCGATGAAACCAAGGATCGTGTCGTACGTCGGAACACGCCGAATCCTGCTCTGGGACCAATCGCCGCTGAAACCGTGCGCATTTGCGCCAACGAGCCGCACTTCGGGCCCCACAGCGACCGAGTCCCAATCGAACGTAGCGACGATCTCGCCGCGCTCGAAGCGCACGTGTTCGACCCGGAGATCTTGGTGAGCAACGACCGGCCGGGAGAGCGTGCGGGTCGCGATCGCCCTAGCTCGGCGCGCGATACGGAAAACCCAATCGATCTCGACGCCGCTTCGCAGCGGTCGAAACGCAGCGTCGTACGGCTCCGGGAACAGATGGTTTCGGGGCACGGCAAAGTGGCTCAGCGTAGTCTGGTCGAGGAAGGGCCGAAGCAGCCTGGTCTGCTCGAACAGCTCCGCGGCGAGCGCCGTGCGTACGGCAGGGTCCTGTCCGCTTCGGACTCGACCCCGATCGAGGTACCGCTCGACCGTGGCCAAACCGCCTCCGCATGGATGCGGACCAAAGAGCGGCTCGGGCGCCGGGTAGCCTCGTTCATGAAGGTAGCGCTGAACCTCCACGACTTGTTGAATCGCGTCCCGACCCGTCGGGGTCCCCCCGGACGCCCGGCCTGCGCGTCTCACCTTGAGCACCACCCGTTGCCCATCATCGAGCTGGAGCCCGTGGGTACGGCCGACGCTGGCATGAGAGAAAAGGACGTCTGTGATCGTCGCCCCGAGGTGGTCGCGGACGAACACATCGACTTCCGCTTCCTCCGCAGGCCGGAAGGAAGCGCAAGCGGCTGCTTGGCGGCGCGTTGACTGGGCCATGACGGAGAAACCTCCAAAACCCGATCTCTGTTCCTCGATTCCGGGTCCCGCGCCGATCGTGGGTCCGGCCGGGTGGCCGCCAGCACCTTCGGAGGTCACGGTTCCAGCCCTTGCGAACTCACCTCAACGTCGACCTGTTCCCTCCGCGTTTGTCGAGCGACTCCGACCAGTCGCACCTCCGGCGAAAGATCGTGTGCAAGCGCCCATTCCGCGAAGGAGGCGTTCGGCTCGAGAGCGAGGAAACCGACGGGAAATTCGTCGTCCATTGCTACGGGCACGGAGGAAGTGGGTGGACCCTCGGACCGGGCTGCGGATCCCGTGTTCGCGACCTGCTGATCCGACGCCTCGAGTCCAACTGGGTGAGTGTGAGCAGGCCTGACGTGACGGTTCTCGGCGGTGGCGTCATCGGCCTCTTCGCGGCGTACGCCCTCGCCCACCACAAGCGACGGCATCCGAACGCGCTCGGCAAGCTGTCGATTGTCGCTGAGCGCTACGAGGACCTCGCGAGTAACAACGCCGGGGGGCTTTTCGAGCCATTCGCCATCAGCGGCGACCTCGACGTGGATCTATTGGTGTCTTCCTACGACTTCTACCATCGGATCGCGTTGGGCCGCGCGCCCGAGCCAGAGTTCGAGGACTTCGATATCGAACTCCTGCCGATGTTCTCGAACGATCCGGAAGCCATGCCATCCCTGTCGGGCCTCGGCTATATCCCCCATGGAGTTGCAGCGGAATTCGGCCTCGGTGACCAGCAGCATTCCGCGTTCGCCCACCACGTGTTCTTCATGGACGTGGCCTTTCTGATGCGACATCTGATCGCAGTCCTGACGCGTATGGGGGTCGAGGTGGTGCGCGGCGTCTCGGTCAGCCGCTTTTCGGAGCTCGAAAGCCCAGTCGTGATCAATTGCACCGGTCTCGGGGCACGCGCGTTCACGAACGAACCTCAATTGAAACCGATCCTGGGGCACTTGATCCAGCTGCAAAGCCAGCCCCGCGCGCTGCTCGATCTCGATCACAACCTGCACATCATGGTCGGCCAGGCCCCCTCCATGATGGAGGCCATCGAGCCCTTTCGCGACGCCGCGTTTCGTCGA
>JBCCEK010000354.1:0-3138 GCA_039030295.1 Myxococcota bacterium
ATGTCGAGATCCTCGAGGAGCGTGAAGAGGCCGGTCGTGCGCTCCATGAGCAAGATGGTCGCGTTCATCGTTTCTTGCGGTTGGTTCATGTGGGCGAGCGTGCTGATGTGAAAATCGAGCACGATTCCGTCGGCACGCTGTCGTGAGGTCCAGTAGTTCAGCTGCACCACTTGATCGGCGGCCTCCCCCAAGTCGATCGACACGAAGATGGCGTCGACCGTCTGGTGCCCGGCTTGGATCTTGAGGGGACTTGGCTGGGTGGCGGGGAATCCGCGTTCACTCATTCTGGCAGCAACGCGGCTGGCCAAGTCCTCGAGGTGGTCGGGGACGACGATTGGGCCACCCGGATCGAAATCTTGGATGGTGACGTGTGTTCCGCCGGGCGACTGAGCCGCGAACAGTTTCTCATCGTTGCACTCGATCGCCCAGTCGGTCCCGAACAGCAGAGTGGCGTAGCCGTCCTTCTTGCTCAGGACCAGCATATCGTCTCGTTCGCCCATCCGAGCCGCGCACCGGTTGGCCAGGAGCTCGTCGACTCCCTCGTCGTTGGGGTCGGTCCGAGCGGTGTCTGCTTCCTGGGGCTCTCCCGAGGCGGTCGACGATGGTCCCGATTCCGGCTCCTGCACGTTCGCCTGCTTCGCGGTTCCGGCGCACCCGATCAGCCCGACCACCAACATCACCGCATAGGTTCTTGCGCTCATCGGGGGTCGATACCACGGATCGGGGCCTCTCTGCACGGCGACCCTGCCACGATCGCGGCGCGGCCGTGGGTCTCTGGCTACCGGCCGGTGCTCCGCAGGCGTCGGCTCACCGCTTGATTGATGCGAGACTCGAGGTTCTCGGGCGAGAACCCGACTTGAACGATGCCGTCGATCTCGAACGTGGGGATGCTCTTGCGAGGGTTGAGCTTTGCCAGCCGCTCGTTGGCGAGGGCGTCTTCGTCGATGTCATATTCGGCGTACGGAATTCCGTTGTAGTCGAGGTACTCGCGCGCACGTCGACAAGAGCCACACCACACCGTCGTGTAGACCTCGATCTTCACCTGCCGCAGCGCTTCCTGCGCTTCCTGTTCGGATACCTCGCGCGCTCGTGGGCTCGGTGCCACAGCGACCGGCGCGGGAGGGGGCGCGACGGCCGCCCGCCCTTCCGCCGGTGGAGGGGGTGGGAGCGGAACCGACGATGGCCGCTCGAAGGACTGGGGCTCTCTCAGGTGGACGACGGCGGCGTTGGACACCGAACGCGCGCCTCGTACCCCGCGCTCGGGCTCGGCGCGCTCGACGCGAGACACCATCGCATATGCCAGGGCCGCACCTCCGCCCAACACGAGGACCGCAAGCGCGACGCCGACCCAGCGGCTCGACGCCGCCGGAGGCGGTTTCGATGGCATCTCGCTAAGACGGCAAAGCTGGCAATTGCCGCGCGCATCGAGCGGAAGTTGGTGCTTCTCGCAGACGCCTAGCAGTGTCTTTGCCATCCCCGATCAGGGTAGCACGACAGGGTCGGCGGACGGTGGTTCCACCGTGAGATGGATCACCGGACCAGAGAACGTCACGTTCGATTCAGCGCGCAGAATCGTCGCCTGCCTCACTCGTCACCAACACCGACCGCTGATGTGTGATCCGCCCTGCGGGGATCGCGGGGTCGGCGGCCAAAAGGCGAGCAAGCATCGACGCCTTGCCGTCACCGACGATCCAAACGCGCGAAGCGGCGGCGTTCAGGGTAGGAAACGTGAGGGTCATCCGCCGGTGGCCGGCGTAGATACCGGTCAGCGCGACCGGACGATCGCTAACGCGAAGGACGGGGTCCTCGGGAACGAGCGACGCGGTGTGACCGTCGCTACCGAGCCCCAGGTGCACGACATCAAGGCTCTCGGGGAGCAAGGCTCCATAATCGGCCGCCGCTTGGTCGAGGTTGGTTTCGTTCACGGGCATCGGATACACAGTCGCGGGGACGTGATCGAGAAGGAGGGATTGGAGATCCGTGAGGTTGCGGGCGGTGTCGCCGAGCGGCGCAACCCGCTCGTCCACTTGGAAGACATCGACGCGTGCCCAATCGATCGTGGCCTGGCGAAGCTCGGCGAAGACTGCCGCCGGCGTACTCCCTCCCGATACAGCCCAGGACGCACGAGACCGCGACGCAAGGGCATCGCCGAGCAGCCGAGCGATCACCTCCGCCGCGGATGCCGCCCACGACTCTCCGGCACGCACGATACGCATCAGGTCACCGGATCGAGCGAACGGAGATGACAGGATTCGTTCCACTGCCGAAGGACGCGGTTCTCGCGATCACAGCCGAGCACCGACATCGTGGCCGTATCGAGCCTCAGGTGGCGGCCGGTCGCGGCGGGAAGCTCGATCCAGCGCGCGGCGAGCACGCGAAGCAAGTGCCCGTGAGCGAAGAGCGCGACCGGCCCATCTTCGGCGATGGCTTGTGCAATGACACGATCGACGCGGGCGCTGATGTCAGCAAGCGACTCGCCTTCTTGGATGGGGTGCGTCCAAACCGACCAGCCGGGTACGTCGACCCGAATGTCGTCGGTGCGTCGGCCTTCGTACTCGCCATAGTCCCATTCCATCAAGTCGTCGGTCGCGACCGCAACGTCGGCGTAGCCCGCCCGCTCCATCGTTTCCCACGCCCTCTGCAATGGGCTTGCCAACACACGGGCGAACCGACGTCCGCCGAGCATCTCGCTCAGCGCGTCGGCTTGCCGCCGACCAAGCTCGGTCAGCGGAATGTCGGTGCGACCCGTGTGCTTGCCCGAAACGCTCCATTCGGTCTGGCCGTGCCTGACGAGGATGACTTCGTGCTCGTTCATTCGGTGATCCAGTGCCAGTCCGGGCCAACCAGGGGATCGGCTTCCTGTGGGCCCCAGGTGCCGACACGGTACGGCACAGCTTGGTGCCCGTTCTTCAACACCGGCTCGACGATCCGCCACGCTTCCATCACGGCATCTTGGCGCGCGAACAGGGACGGGTCGCCCCGAAGCGCATCGCCGATCAGTCGGTCGTACGCATCCCGTCCACGAGGCCGGTCATGCTCGAGATGGAGCTCGATCGGTCGACTCACCATCGCGGGGCCAGGATGCTTGGCCTGCATCGATAGACTGATCCCATCGTCGGGCTTCGTTCGAAAGGTGAG
>JBCCEK010000355.1:0-3130 GCA_039030295.1 Myxococcota bacterium
CGATCCGACCGACGGCTCGTGCACGAATCAAGCCCTTTCGGCTGGGAGCCAGTGCGCGGACACGCCTGCGCAGTGGTGCGACGCCGACGGGGGATGCACCCTCGATTGCCTCCAAGCCAATGACTGTCCGCCAAGCCTTTCAGCGTGTGAGACGCCTCGCTGCGACGCCGAGGGAAGCTGTGGGACGGACTTCGTTTCCGCGGGCACCCCGTGCGACGCAACCGGGGTCTGCAACGGATCGGGTGCTTGTGTCGAGTGCGTCGACGCGGACGATTGCGCGGACGACGGCAACTCATGCACTAAGGCCGTCTGTAATGCCGGGGTGTGCTCGGCGACGCCGCTCGCCAACGGCGTGACGTGTCTCATCTCGGGCACTCAAGAGGCCGGGCTCTGCGATGGCGGGACGTGTGTCGATGTCTGCTCCGGCGTCGTGTGCGACGACGGAAATCCGTGTACCGTGGACTCAGGCTGCGACGACGGGGTTTGCTCGGCCACCAACGTGACGCCTGGTGACCGTGGGGAGTGCGCCAATGGCCTCTTTTGCACCGCCTCCCAAACTTGCAGCGAGTGCGCCATCCGGAGCAACTGCGACACCGGGAACCCTTGCACCGATTCCGACTGTCGCGCCGACAACACTTGTGCCCCCGAGGAGGCCCTGACCGAAGACCGCCCAACCAACTCCTGCCTCCCGGACAACGCCAGAAGCGCGTGCATCGAAGGAGCGTGTCAACCGATGGCGCCCGAAGACCTCGCCGAAATCGCACTCGTGGTCGGCCCGTCGGCGGGAGATACGAACACACTCCAAGGTGAGGTGTCTCGACCCTACGGAGACGCTCAAGATGGTATTCTCGTCAGCGTTCAAGGCGGCGCGCCGATCATCCGGCGGCGACTCGAGGTTCGGGTCCGTTGCGAGCAAGGGACCGCCCTGCTGATCGTCCCTGGACTGTTGCCGAGATCTTGCACGACGCAAACGGAGACCTTTAACTTCACCCTGTTTCCCGGCGACGAAGGATCCGTCGGCTTGACGGCGACGGTCGAAGGTCTCGTGAAGTGGGAGGTGAGCGCGGAGGTCACCGCTTGCTTCAACCTCGATGGCTCGTCGATCCCCTGCGTCTAGTGAGCGCCATGCAGCGCCCCATCCGCACATCGCGAATCAGGCTCCGACCGGGGCACATTTCGCCCGGCTTTTGTCGGCGCCATCGGGCCCGCTAGTTCAGGAAAACGCTTGCAGCGAAGCCCGCGGCGCCCAGGATGACAAGGACGAGCACGAGGCCCACGACCCGGAGTTTGTTGCCGGTCGTCGGCGCCTTGGCTGGGTCCGGAGCCGTTCTGGGTGCATCTCCGGTGCTCGGGGCACCCGCGCCTGGGGGTCGAAAAGTCTTGATGGGGCCCTGGGTGGTGGCGTCGGCCCGTGATGTGGGGGGGTTCAGCGACGGCCCCATCGGCCCGAGTCTCGGTCTCGCGACACCCACGTTGTCGTCGGTGGAGCCAGCTTCGAGCCATCCCATGGTTGCGCCGGCAGGTGCGCTATCGCGCACGTTCTCGATGGCGTCTTCGACGTCGGCGTCGCCCTCGAACCACTGACTCGGGTCGACGAAATCCGAGGCGTCGAGTGGCCGTGCGCCGTCGTCCGGACGAAGCGCAAACGAAGCTTCGTCGATCGGCTCTTCGGCTGGGCTATCGAGCGAGGTGAAGCGCGCCAGCTCCTCCTGGATCATGGTGTCGATCATCACGGGTTGCGGCGGAACGGACTTTTGCCGTTCGAGTGCGGCCTTCACGAGGTTCGCGATGTCGTACGACGTGACCTTCATCTTGTGGGAGAAGAGATAGCCCGCAAGAGCATCCCCGAACTCACGCGCCGACGCGAAGCGCTCGGCCGGGTCCCGCGCCAGGGATCGATGTAGGATCTCCTCGAACTCCGGTTCAACTTCGGGATGGTCGCCAACCAGGGTCGGGACTTGGGCTTTCGAGACGGCTTGGACGGTTTCGTAGTCGGTGTCGCCCAGGAACAGCCTGCGCCCCGCCAACATCTCCCAGATGCAGACGCCGAGCGCGAAGATGTCCGCGTTCTCGTGGACGTCTTGCCCGGTGGCGGCCTCAGGCGAGAGGTAACTGAACTTGCCCTTCACGACACCGGGGTCGGTCCGTTCGAGCTGTGTGCGGGCCTTCGCAAGACCGAAGTCGGTGACCTTCACTTCGCCGCGCTTGCTGATCAGAATGTTCGGCGGCGAGACGTCACGATGGACGAGCTCGAGCTCGTTCCCCTCCTCGTCGCGCAGTTCGTGCGCATAGCTGAGCCCGCGGCAAGCTTCCATGGCGATGTAGAGCGCGTCCTTCAGCGGAAAGGGCTCTCGCTTCAGGCGCAGGGTCTCCATGACCTTCTTGAGGTTGGTCCCGTCGATGAACTCCATCACGATGAAGAAGCTGTTGTCGGAAGACCCGATGTCGAAGACGCTCACGATGTTCGCGTGAGAGAGCCGCGCACCGAGGCGAGCCTCGTCGAGGAACATGCCGATGAAGTTCTTGTGCGATGCGAGATGGGGCAGCACGCGCTTGATCGCCACGCGCTTCTTGAAACCCTGCACGCTGGTGGCTTCGCCGAGGAAAACCTCAGCCATGCCCCCAGATTCTAGCTTCTCGATCAGCCGGTATCTCTGATCGGTCATCCTGGCCCGTCTGCCTCCCCGCGAGGCGCTTCAGCATTGTCGATTGGTCGGCCTATCAGCGTCAAGGAACGGTTATCGTTGACAGCTCCGCCCCACGGCGCTTGACTGCCCCGGTGACGCGTTCGAAGAAGCCTTTGCGAATCGCCCCATCCATCCTTTCGGCGGATTTCGGTCGCCTTGCCGCCGAAATTGAGGCCGTTGAGCAAGCAGGGGCCGACTGGATCCACGTCGATGTCATGGACGGCCGATTCGTCCCCAACATCACGATCGGGCCCCCTGTGGTCAAGGCGGTCCGGGCCGCGACCTCGCGGGTCGTCGACGTACATCTGATGATCGTCGAACCCGAGAAGTATGTTCAGTCGTTCGCCGACGCGGGCGCTGACGTGATCACCGTGCATGCCGAAGCGTGTTCCCACCTCCACCGCACGATACAGCAGATCCGCTCTCTCGGAAAAAGAGCCGGC
>JBCCEK010000356.1:0-3094 GCA_039030295.1 Myxococcota bacterium
CTTCATCATACCGTGGAGCATGTTCACGGCCTTCAGCGGTCGGACCATCACTTTGAAGTCGACGATCTCGCCAGCATCATTCCACTGGATCATATCGACGCCATTGATATGGATGCCTTGGATGTCCGCGGTGAACTCGAGGACCGCGTTGCTCTGGCCGATGACTTCGCGAACGTACGTAAACGTATCGTTGGCCAGCACCATCGCAGCAGCGGATAGGTACATCTTGGTGAGCGCTTTCCCTGCCTGGGGTGTGTGCACGACCGGTGAATGAAACACGCAGTCGTCGGCGATCAGCCCGTCGAGCACCGTCATATCTTTGTCGCGAACGACGCGATGCCAGGTTTGGATGGGATCACTCATGCGGACGGTCATAGAACCGGAACGGGGCTCTCGCTACGAGATGAGGGGGATCCGGCTTGGTGGGGTGTGGGGTCGGCGGTTTCGGTTTTCGCGGTGTGATCTGTAGGGTGTTGAGATCAATGAGGTTTTGGAGGGGCGGAGTGACCCCGCTATTCGAGGGTGGAGGTGGTGATTTGGGGGGGGGCGCTGGCGAGGACGAAGATGCCCGGGTAGCCGTCGGTTTCGAAGCCAGCGCTCGGGTTGGCAGTGAGTTGGGAGTCTTCGATGGTGAGGGTCCCGGAGCGATCGTTGCTGACGAAGAAGATGGCGCCGCCACCTTCGTTGGCTGTGTTGTTGCTCATCTGCGTCCCGCACACGGTCAGGGTGAATGTGTTGCCGTCGTTGTAGATGGCGCCGCCGCTGCCCCCGCCGGGTGTTCCGGGCTGAGCCGGGTTGGCACCGTTGCCGATCGCCCGGTTGCCTTCGAAGACGCTGTTGATGACCGTGTAGGAGACGCCGATGCTACTGAGGGCACCGCCGTTCGAACACACGTTGCCAAAGCCGTCGCCTCCGAAGGTGCTGTTGACCACGTAGACGGGGCGGTCCTCGAACTGATCGAACGTGCGGATCGCGCCCCCGCCCACGTCTTGACCGACATCTTCGCAAACGTTGTTGAGGAAGCGCGAGTTGACGACCTTGAGTCGACCGCCGCGGACGAAGATCGCGCCTCCACCCCCACTTACCGATTTGGCGTTGCCGTCGACGAAGGTGAGGTTCTGAACGGTGAGGCGCGGATGATCCTGGTTGTCGCAGTTGGGTGTGCTCCAGACCAGCGCCTGGTCACAGGTGTTCTGGTAGAGGATCCGCACTGCGCCACCGCCGCTGAGGGTGACCAAACCGCCTCCATCGATGACGACGTCGGGGTTCTGGTCGTTGAACACGCGCGCGGTCTCTTCGAGCGTGATGACCACGGGATCCGGACCGCAGTCAAAAACGATCGTCCCGCCTCTGGAGACGGCGTCTACGAAGGACGCGGAGGTGCAACTCTCCGGGGTCCCATCGCCGACCACCGTGTCCGGTGTGCTGATGTCGGCCGCCTGCGCCTCGGCCGGAACCTGGCACGTGCCGTCTCCGTTGCCGGTGGGCGGGCTGTCGCCAGGGTCGGTACGAGGATCACCTGGAGCCGAGGGCGCTCCTCCAGGGCCAGCCGTGCCAGGACCCCCATCCCCACAACCGACCGATGTCGCCAACACGGCGATCACCACCCAATGAAACCCAGCTCGCCCCATGAACGTCCCCCCTCTCAAGATAGCTGGAGGCGGTAACGACCCCCAAACCTGGCCGACTGGCAGCGAGCGAGCGAATCTGCCAAGACCCGCCGTCACGCGAACGCGTGGGGGCTATCTTGGTGCAGCAGAAACTCAGAAACGTCGCAATCATCGCGCACGTCGACCACGGGAAGACGACCCTCGTCGACGCGATGCTGCATCAAACCGGGGTCTTCCGGTCCAACGAGGCCGTTCGCGAACGTGTGCTCGATTCTAACGACCTCGAACGTGAGCGTGGGATCACCATCTTGGCGAAGCACGCGTCGGTGCGCTGGAACGACTACAAGATCAACTTGATCGACACCCCTGGGCACGCCGACTTCGGCGGCGAGGTCGAGCGCACTCTGCGAATGGCGGACGGCGCACTGCTCCTCGTCGATGCGGCGGAAGGCGCGCTCCCCCAAACTCGATTCGTGTTGTCCAAGTGCATCGAGCTCGGCCTGCCGGTTGTCGCGGTGATCAACAAGATCGACCGAAGCGACGCCCGCCCCGACGAAGCACTCAACGAGCTGTTTGACCTCTTCTGTGACCTCGGCGCCACCGATGAGCAGGCGGACTTCGCGACCGTGTACGCGATCGGCAAGGACGGGATCGCAAAACTCTCACTGGAAGACGAGTCGACCGATCTCACGCCGCTCTTCGAGACACTGATCGAACGCCTGCCGCCGCCTGGCGGCGATCCCGAACGGCCTCTTCAGCTACTGGTCCACAACACCGTTCACGACGACTACGTCGGACGGATCGCGATCGGCCGGATCCGAGGCGGCGCGGTGAAACCGCTCGAGAACGTCGCGGTCATCGGGCACGACAATACCGTCGAGCGAAAGATCGGGGCTCTTTGGGGCTTCGAGAACCTTGAACGCGTGCGCATCGAGGGGGCCTCGGCGGGCGACATCGTGGCGATCTCGGGCATCGAAGAGGTTCAGATCGGGGACACCATCGCCCACCCCGCCGAGGCGACCCCCCTCGACCGGATCACCGTCGAAGAACCCACGATCAAAGTCCGATTCTTGGTGAACACGTCCCCATTTGCAGGAAAGGTTGGCGACTACGTCACGTCGCGGCAGGTTCGGGAGCGGTTGTTCAAAGAAGCCCAGCGAAATATCGCGATGCGAGTCGAAGATACGGACGAGCCCGACTCGTTCATCGTGTATGGGCGGGGCGAGCTCATGCTCGCCATCCTCGCTGAGACCATGCGGCGCGAAGGGTACGAGTTTGGGCTCGGGATGCCCGAAGTCGTCGTCCGCACGATCGACGGTGTCGAGTGCGAACCGGTCGAAACTGTCATCGTCGACATCCCACAAGCCCACGTCGGTACGGTCACGCAACTTCTCGGCGAGCGGCGCGGAGTGATGGGGAAGATGAGCCCAATCGGTGCAAACCGATCACGGGTCGAATACCGCGTCCCCTCGCGTGGCCTGATC
>JBCCEK010000357.1:0-3052 GCA_039030295.1 Myxococcota bacterium
CGGTAAACGCGGGAGCCGCCTTGCCGACCACCGGCGCGGCCAGTGCGGAACTGGCTGAGATGATCAACGCCGTGAAGGCGAGCACGACGAGTACGTTGCGTAGGAATGTCTGAGTCATGGCTACCTTTCGTTCTGATCTGCGTACTTCGACGTTACCGCCCATTCAGTTGCGCCAACACCATGCTCGGCGTGAGAACCGACGGAAGCGTGCTGGGCTCCCCCTCGCCGTCCGCGGGATAATAGAGGTAGAGCGGCACCCCGGCACGCCCGTGCGCTTGAAGCTCCCGCGTGATGGCTTCGTCGCGCCGCGTCCAGTCTGCTTTGAGGGCCGCGACGTTGTAGCGGGCGAGGGCGTCCCGGACGGCGTCGGCTTGGAAGACGACCAGCTCATTGGCCTTGCAGCTGATGCACCAGTCGGCCGTGAAGTTGACGAGGACAGGGCGACCTTCTGCGCGGAGTTCCGCGACGCGCGCCGCCGACCACGGCTGCCAGAGGCCGTCGGCGGTCGTGGCCCTCGTCGAGGCGCGACTTTCGGAGGCTTCGACGCCGCGCGTGCCAAAGACTACGCCGCCCGTAACGAGTACCGCCGCCAGCGCAATGGCGGCAACGGGTCGACGCACGCTCCGCTGATACTGCCCGTAGACCCACGCGCCTAGGGCGATGACCAGCAGGCCGCCCAACAGCCGGAACGCGGTAAAGTCGTCCGTCAGCGCGGCGAGCACCGTGAGGAGCCAAATCGCGACTGCGAGCATGGGAAACGCGAGTACCTGGCGCAGTACGGCCATCCATGCCCCCGGACGCGGGAGCCGCCGAACGACTCCAGGAACGTAGCCCAACGCCAGATATGGCAACGCCATGCCTAGACCGAGGGCCGTGAACACGAGGAGGGCAACGCCAGGTGACCGCGTCAGCGCAAACCCGATGGCCGTGCCCATGAAGGGGGCCGTGCACGGTGTGGCCACGATCACTGCGAGCGCACCAGTGACGAACGAGGACAGCATGGCATGGCGCGGGGAGGGTGCCTCGGCCGACCCCGTTCCGCCGACTGCACCGAGGCGGGAGAGGCCAATGCCTACTTCGAATGTCCCGAGAAGGTTGAGCGCAACCAGCGTCATCAGGATGGCGAGCGCTGCGATGAACTCCGGCGACTGCAGTTGGAACCCCCATCCGAGTCGTTCCCCGCCAGCGCGCAGCGCGAGGAGCAGGCCGGCCACGACCCAAAAAGAAACCAAGACGCCCGCCGTGTATATCCGTCCGTCTCGCCGTGTCGCGGCGAGATCGTTGGCGTGTTCGAGAACCCCCAAGATCTTGAGCGAAAGCACAGGAAACACGCACGGCATGAGGTTGAGCAACACGCCGCCGCAAAACGCCAAGAAGAGCACGATCGCCAACGGAGTCGCCGGTGCGTTCTCGGGCGACGTCGGCGCGGTGTTGGGTTCGGCACTGCTCGGCGTCATGCCCTCCGGAGGTGCCTCGCGAATCACCGTGGTGTCGAGGTCGAAGACGCGTCGCCCATCGTCGCCCTCCAACACGACGAGACCGGCGAGCGCGTCGAGCGGCTTGTCACGGGTGGGATCTTTGCGCACCCGGAGACTCACTCCGTCGGGGCGGTACTCCGTCTCCTGCTCGGCGGCGTGGTCGAGCACCAACGCGTCGTAGGGGAAGAGCGTGACGTGCGGCGCGTCCCCGAGTTGAGCAGTGTCCACCGCGATGTCGACGATCACTGCGTCGCCGTCGTCTACCGCGCGGCCGCGTATGGGTTTCGGTTGCTCTCGTTCGACCTGCGCGAAGAGAGAGGCGTGGGCTGTGCGTGGTGGCGTCGGCTTCGACCGCACCGGCAGCGTCAGCGTCAGTGTTGCCTCCCCTGGGATGCAGTCTTCACGACAGACCAGCCATCTCGCGACGACCGAGAGTGCGACTTCGTCCCCCTCGGCAGCCTGCTGTGACAACGCCTCCGGTACGTCGATGCTGACCGGCAGAAGAAGCTCGCCCTCGTAGCCGTAGTTCACGAGTGGCCCGACCCGGATCGGATGCGGCGCGGGCCACGCCACCTCACCCGGAGTGAACCCGTCGGGAAGCCGCCATTCGAAGGTCGGGGCTTCGCCCGAGTCGCCAGGGTTTCTCCAGTAGAGGTGCCACTCGGGCTCCAACTCGAAGTGCACCGCCGCGGTCACGGTCTCTCCAGGCACGACGGAGCTTTCCAAGGTGACCAGGCTTGCCTGCAGGTGCGGCGCCTCGACCGGGTTTGCACGCGCCGTGACGGGTAGGGCCGCGCCGAGGCAGAGGACGCTCGCCAACGCCCAACCAAACTCCGAGTTCCGGATCATCGCATCACCGTGTTCATCGACACCTTGCCCGCGAGCAGCCCAGGCTTCGGGGTCGATCCTAGGGACGACACCCCGTTGACCGCAATAGCACGGTCGTCCTTGGCTGCGCCCCACCACCGCGAAGTGCGCGCAGACATCCGACGTCACACCAGTAGATGGTGGTGGTAAGCCGCGCCAACCTACTAGAACTCCCGACATGCGGCGCGCATCTGTGGACGGCCCAGCCTTGCTCCGACCCCTACGCGCGCACCGGGTGTGGGCCTCATCAACGATCTGAGCCCTGCGGCAGGGCCACGCGTTGGTGTTTGGTCATGCCGCCCATGACGAGGGCCATGATCCGAACGCGGAGGCTGCGCGGGAGGAGGGACAGCGACGCTTCAAGGAGCTTCGACAACCATCCCGGACGGACCGTGGTGCGGCGGCCGAGCGCGTCGAGGGTGGCTTGGGCGACCTGCGCGGGTTGCAGGCCCAAGCCCATCTCCATGTCGGCCCGGGACGCGAAGCCACTGTGGACGGGGCCCGGCGCAGACGCGAGGACGTCGACGCCATTCGGCGCAAGCTCGATGCGGAGTCCTTCGGCTAGTGTTTGCACGTAGGCTTTGGTGGCTGCGTAGTGAGCGGCCTTCGGTACCCCCTGGAACGCGACCAACGAGCTCATGAGGACGATTCCGCCGCGCTGCCGGTCGACGAAACGACGCCCAAAATGATAGGTCATCGCCATCAAC
>JBCCEK010000358.1:0-3023 GCA_039030295.1 Myxococcota bacterium
ACGCCGCCCGTAGTTGCGCACGAAGTCTTCGGTGGGCATGGGGCGCCCCTCGAATGAGTTGACGAACGAAGGCGTGTTGTTCGCCGTGAAGACTTTGGCCGGCGACAGGGTTTCGTCACTGATGTTGGGGTTTCGGTTGACGTTCGTCGACGAGTTCATGTCTTTGATGTTGTACGCGCCCCAGAAGTAGTAGTTCGACATGGTCAGGAACTCGAGGATCGCATCTTCTCGTTCGCCGGCGAGAATGCGCGTGGCCATGTGATCAGGCCCCCGCAAGAGCTCCGAGATGCCGGCTTCTCTCGATTGCTCCTCTGCTGCGTCGAGCCTGGCGCGCTGCGTGTCGGTGAGCTCGAGGCGTTGCCCGAAATCGATCGCTCCCGGGTCCAGATCGATCGCGGCGTACCCGATGCGGTTGCCAGTGAAGTCGGACGGCACCGTGAACGCGAAGTTCTGATTCGCGAAGAACGGGTCGCGTTCCTGTCCACCCTCGTGGAACCGAATCTCATGGGACTCGAGGACTCGTCGAGTCTCTGCGAGGTCTTTGGTGTGGTAGATCTCCCCAACGTAACGCGCGTGCGGTTTCGGCCGAGCCTTGGGGTAGAGCATGTTGAGACGCGTCAGGTCGTCTTGATAGTCATCGCTCAAGGGTTCGAGGACGATCATGCGAGGCTGTTCGGGCTTCGACGACAAGAAATACACCTTGTGCGTGTCGTTGAGCCGCGCGCAGTCGAACCGATAAGGCGACATCGAGTAGAGCTCTTCGAGGTAAGCAAGGGCGTCGCCGTGTTGCACCTGGATGACGATCCCCTTCATCCCGCCAAGCATCTCCGAAAGCCCACTTTCCTCGCGGCGGCCGTAGATCTTCAACCGGTACTCGTTGAAGAAATCCGAGTTCTTCTTATCCCCCTTCGGCTCATACCCCATGATGTCGAAACTCATTGCTCCTCCTCGTTTCGTCTCTATCGCTTGTCTGCCGAAGTCGCTGCCAGTCGTAACGGCATGTAGACCGGGTCCCAGCGCCTCGCGTCGACGCGCGCTCGCAATTCGTCCTCGCTGCAGGGGTCGGCGACGCCGTCCGCCTGGGCCTGCGCCGCCACGGCGTAAGCGATCTCGGTCGAGACGTCGCGGATTTCGGTCAGCGGCGGCAGGAGGCCGGCACCGGAACCGATCACCGCGGGCGACTGGCAGCTCAGCGCTTCGGCGGCCGCCATGAACATCCCATCGGTGACGCGACGCGCCCCCACCCCGAGCACACCGAGGCCCATCGCGGGGAAGATGTAGGAGTTGTTGCACTGCGCGATCGGGTACTGTTTGCCCTCGTACTCCACCGGCTTGAACGGGCTCCCGGTGGCGATCAGCCCGCGCCCTTCGGTCCACGCGATCAAGTCTTGCGGCTTGGCCTCGACTCGTGAAGTCGGGTTGGAGAGTGGGAAGATCGTCGGGCGGTCAGTGCTCTTGGCCATGAGTCGCACGACTTCCTCGGTGAAGGTGTTGGGTTGCCCCGACACACCGACCAAGACCGTCGGTCGCGCGTTCCGGACGACATCAAGGAGCGAGATCTCACCCGAACTGCTGTTTGCCCAATCCGCCACGCGAGCCGCTGGCTGGAGGAGTTTCTGTTGTGCCGGCGTCAGCCCCTCGAGCTTGTCGTGCAGCAGGCCGGGCCGGTCCACCATGAAGATGCGGGCGCGTGCATCGGCGTCCGTGAGCCCTTCGGTGACCATGGCTGCGACGATCTGTTCCGCGATGCCACAACCCGCCGAGCCCGCGCCCAACAAGGCCACGGTTTGTTCGGACATCTTCCGACCGCTCACCTTGGCTGCCGCGATCAAGGTGCCGACCGTCACGGCAGCCGTCCCCTGGATGTCGTCATTGAACGTACAGAGCTCGTCTCGGTAGCGCTTGAGGAGGGGCGCGGCATGAGGTTGCGCGAAGTCTTCGAACTGCAAGAGCGCGTTCGGGAACTTGCGCTTCACCGCCTGGATGAACAGGTCGACGAAGGCATAGTACTCGTCCCCGGTGATGCGTTCGTGACGCCAGCCGACGTAGAGCGGGTCGTCGAGGCGCTCTTGATTGTTCGTCCCGACGTCGAGCACGATCGGCAGCGTACCTTCTGGGCTGATCCCCGCGCATGCGGTGTATAGCGAGAGCTTGCCGATCGGGATGCCCATGCCGCCGACACCTTGGTCGCCGAGCCCCAAGATCCGTTCACCGTCGGTCACGACGATGACGTCCACGCGTGCCACCGGGGCATGATCCAGAATCGCATCCATGTGCTCTCGCTCCGGATACGACACGAAGAGCCCGCGCGGCCGTCGATAGATCTCACTAAACTGCTGGCACGCGGCCCCGACCACCGGCGTGTAGATGATCGGCATCATCTCTTCGAGGTGGTCGTGAACCAAGCGGTAAAACAACACCTCGTTGGTGTCTTGGAGCGCGCGCAGGTAGATGTGTCGCTCGATGTCCTCGTCTTTGCGCTGGTAGGCTTCGTAGGCGCGCGTTGCTTGGGTCTCGAGGTCGTCGACATGGGGGGGTAGGAGCCCGAGCAAGCCGAGCTCGCGACGCTCCCCCTCGCTGAAGGCGTTTCCCTTGTTCCGAAGCGGGCATTCGAGCAGGGACTGCTGGGTGAGCTCGATTTCAATCGGTTCGAGCGTCGGTGATTGCGGCATCAGAACTCCCTCGTTCGACTCGAGCAGACCATACGCGCCCGCAGTTCCAGCGTCACGTCCGATTTGCCAAATTGGCAATCGTTCCGAGTGCATCCCTGAACGGAATAGACCGTAACGACTACCCGTTCGGTTTCATAGGACCAAGTAACAGGGGAACACGATGCAGCTCGAAATCACCACGCCGTCACCTTCCGCCAGCGATACCACGCACGACCGGCTTTCGGTCCTGCGAGACGAACACCGTACCTTGATCGCGTTGGCGGATGGGGCCGACTCGGGGCCAGCTTCGCAGGCGGCGGCCGCCATGACGGTGCGTGAGCTCGCGCGTTGTTTTCGCCAGGGGGTGCTTCC
>JBCCEK010000359.1:0-2998 GCA_039030295.1 Myxococcota bacterium
AGGGTTGACACCCCTCGGGGTCAGCGTTAAACCGCCGCTTCCACCGCAGGGTGGCGTTCAAAGCAGGCACGTAGCTCAGTGGTAGAGCACTACCTTGACACGGTAGGGGTCGGCGGTTCGAAACCGCCCGTGCCTACCGGGGGACCGCGTTTGACGATCTCTCGGCGGATGCTGGCCGGTGTGCAGCGGTCTCGAGGGCGTGCGTCCCGATCGGGCCCTGGGTTGGCCGCGTACGGACGGCGACGAGACGCTTGTCCTGGGGATGATTCTTGCCCAAGAGCCGAGCCCATGGTCTGCTCGTCCCATGGTGGCTACGAAGTATCGAGGGCTGATCGTCTTGCTGACGCTTGTGAGCGCCTGCGCGGAAGTTGAAGACCCCAACGCCGCTGGAGGGACAGGGGGCAACAACATGGGAACCGGTGGCAACGCCGGTGACGGCGGGGGGAGTGGCGCGGGCGGCAACGTCGCGGGCGACTGCGCCGGTGAGGCCGTGTGCGTGCCGGCAGTTCCCTCGGGATGGAGCGGCCCGGTCTCCTTTGGTGCCGGGGCGACTGCGCCGTCCGCTTGTCCCTCCGAGTTCCCAGATGAGGAACGTTTGGCGTTCGAAGGCCTCGTCGCCCAAGACGCCGTCTGTAGCTGTGGGTGCTCGGTCGCGAGCGCAACTTGCAACCTGATCTCCGAGAACACGGGCGGTATCTTCACCCCGACGCAAAGTTGCGACGACCCACCAAGCGAGAACGATTGCCTCAGCGCCAGCCTCATCACCAGCTGCAACGCCATCCCCGGCGAAACCGTGCCGCCGTTCACTTGGGGCACCGAAGCTCGGATCTGCGAAGGCGCAGCGGCGGGGGAAGTGTGCACCGACGGTACGTGCTACCCGGACCCGTCTTCTTTTGGTCCGGTCTGTATTCTCCAAGAAGGCGAGCAGACCTGTCCGGCCGGCTTCCCCGAGCGCGAGCTCTTCTTCCTCGACGCGTCCGACACCCGCGCTTGTGAGGTGTGCACCTGTGACACGACGGGCGGGGCGTGCGAGATCGACATCGAGGTGTGCAGCGTGGCGTTCTTCAACCTCACATTGCGGAGTGGTGAGATGTGCACCGACCTCCCGCCCCCAGGCGAGGGCGACGGCGTATCGTTGCTGAACCAGACCATCACCATGCAGCCCACCTGCACCACCGCGGGCGGCACCCCCACCGGCGAAGCCACCCCAACATTCCCCATCACCCTCTGCTGCCTCCCCTAACCGGGGTCAGTCCACCCCCCTCAAACCCCTTTCATTTCAGCCACTTCTAGCCCGTACCGCGAAAACCCAAACGACGGCGCCTAAGGCATCTTCGCGGGGAAACGACGCCTGATGGGTGCCGCGTCGGGGAGTCGCCTCAAGACTGGTGGGGTTTGGGTTTTCGCGGTGTGGCTTATAATGCTTCGGGATTGTTGGGGTTTTGGAGGGGTCGAGTGCCTCCTTGACTTGGGGCGCTGGGGTGGTATTGAAAGTCATATTCAATATCAACAGGGGCGACGCCCATGCATCATGAAGCGCTTAGGACGCTCTATCGGTCGGAAAACATCTGGGTTCAGCGCTGCGAATGCGGCGTTTTTCACGTTCATGTGGGCGCGACAACCCTTCGTTTCGACCAGGAGTCGTTCGAGGAATTTTTTGCTGGGCTCGGCGAGGCGATGACCCGATCTGCCATCTGGCAGTTCAATGAGGGCCACCGAGGACTCGTCGGCAGCGCCTGACCTATCGGAGGAAGAGATGAGAGGGAACTATCTATGGATCGTCGCCGCCATTGCGACGCTGGCGGCGGGTTGCTCGGATGATTCGAGCTCGGCAGCAGGAGGGAGCGGCGGCTCGGCCGCAGCTGGGGGCACCGGCACCGGCGGAGCCGGCGGCGGCGGAGGCTCGATCGCTGCGCTCTCCCAGGCCGCATCAGAGACCTACGCTGAGATCGTGTATCAGTCATACGTCGACACGATTGAGCTGTCCGAGGACATGGAGGCCGCGCTGAACGCATTCGTCGCGTCCCCGTCGGACGCCAACCTTCAGGCCGCCAAGGATGCTTGGCTCGCGGCGAGAGAGCCGTACCTCGAGACCGAGGTGTACCGCTTCTACGATGGTCCGATCGACAACCCAACCGATGGACCAGAAGGCGCACTCAACGCCTGGCCGATGGACGAGGCGTTTGTCGACTACACCCGTGATGCCGCCGACGCGGGCATCATCAACAACATAGCCCAGGCGATCGACGCGGAGACCCTTCGCGGAGAGAACGAGTCGGGGGCCGAGGAGAACATCTCCACCGGCTGGCATCCGATCGAGTTCTTGCTCTGGGGCCAAGACGCGCTCGACCCATCCAACAACCTGCCCGGTCAGCGTCCGTTCACGGACTACGAGAACGGCGGGACCGCCGCGAACCAAGCACGCCGCGGCGAGTACCTCGATCTGCTTGCTGTCCTGCTACTCGAAGACCTCGAGTTCCTGAGGGACGCGTGGGCGCCTGGCGACGACTCGAACTTCCGTGCGTCGTTCGTGGGCGGCGACTCGGAGGTGGCGCTCGAACAGATGCTCACGGGCCTCATCGTACTGAGCGGCTTCGAAACCGCAGGCGAGCGCCTGCAAGTTGCCCTCGACAATGGCGATCAGGAAGACGAGCACTCCTGCTTCAGCGACAACACGCATCGCGACATGGCGCAGGACGTCCAGGGCATTCAAAACGTGTGGCTCGGCGAGTACGAGGCCCTCGACAGCGCGAACTCGGTCTCCGGGACCGGCGTTCGGGACGTGGTGGCAGCGCTCGATGCCGATCTCGCGGCCTCGATCACGTCACAGATCGAAGACGCGTTGTCCCAGGCGCAAGGTCTGCGCCCGACTCTCGCCGACCCCCCTTTCGATGTCTTGATCTCGCTCGGAAACACCGAGGGGAATGCCAAGGTGCAAGGGCTGATCGACTCGCTTCGCGCAGTTGAATCGCTTTTGTCCGAGGCCTTCACTGGGCTC
>JBCCEK010000360.1:0-2984 GCA_039030295.1 Myxococcota bacterium
GCCATCGGGCATCGAGTGGACAGGGTTGCCCGCCGAGACGAAGAGCGCGCGGATGCGCCGCGGGTCGTCGTTATCGATCTCTCCGGGCAGCGCCGAGACCGGAAAGCACCCGGCGACTTGGTGCCAGTCACCACGAAGCGTTCGGTGCTCGTTGAAGCCACCGAGGCCGAGCCAACCCGCGAGCTTGAGGGTGTCGAACGGCCCTCGCGGCACGAGGAGCCCACCCCGACGGTCGATGTTGCCGGCAATGAGGTTGAGCCCTTGAACCAGCCAGTACGCGATTGATCCGAAGGCGCCCATGTTCACGCCGGTGGACATGTACAGTGCGGCGCCGTTGGCGTTCTTGTAGGCACAGGCAAGTTCGCGGATGGTCGACGCTTCGATGCCGGTGATCTTCGCGACACGCTCGGGTGTCCACTCGGCAGCGATGGCCACGAACTCATCGACGCCGTGTGCGACGGCCTTGGCTGGCCCGAGGTCGATCGTGTGCTCGTGCGCGATCACATGAAGCATCGCCATCAGCAGATACGCGTCGGTTTGTGGTTGGATGGACACGTACTGACCCACCTTCTGTGCGGTCTCGGTTCGGCGTGGGTCCACGATGACGACACGGCCGCCGCGCGCTTCGATGTCCTGCAGGCACTTCAGTGAGTTCGGGAGCTGGATGATCGACATCTGGCTCACGACCGGGTTGCTTCCCATGCACATGAAGAACTCGATGTGCTCGAGGTCAGGGACTGGGTGCACCATCGAGCGCCCGTACATGACCGTCGAGACGTGGAGTTTGTTGTTGTTGTCGACCGAGTGAGACGCAAAGAGATTCGGAGAATGGAGCGACTCGATGAACCCCGACGACATCAGAATGTTCTGCCAACTGAAATACGTGGGGTTGCCCGTGTAGAGCCCGACGGTGCGCGGGCCGTACTCGTCCCTGAGGGCTCGAACCCGTGCGCCGATCTCGTCGATGGCCTGCTTCCAACTGATTCGCTCGTACGACGAACCCACCCGCTTCATGGGGTAGTTGAGCCGTTCCGAGTCGTCATGCATGGCGCCAGCACCAAGACCCTTGACGCAGCAATAGCCCTTGGACACGGCGTGCTCGCGGTCCGGACGAACTGCGCCGACGCGTTGTGTCGGCTCGTCGACCTCGACGGTGAGGCCACAGTGTGCCTCGCAGATTCGGCAGTACGTACGCTTGATCGTGGTCATGCCTTGGCCCTTTCTTGCGCGCCTCGAAGAACGAGGTCGACCGTGTCGAGTAAAGCGCTCTGAAACTCGACTTCGTAGAATCCCATTCCGGGTTGCTCCTGCACCTTGCGCAGGGTTGGCGAAGGGTCGGCGAGCTGCGCGAACCCAAGCGCCATGGCGTGCACTCGAAGGAGCAAGCGCGCGCCCTCCCCCGGCGTGAGGAACGTCAGGTGTCTCTCACACTGCGAACCGACCCGTGAGAGGATGGGAATCAGCGCGCGTCGAAACTCGAGCGCCGCTTCGAATGTCACGTTGTGCTCCAACACCGAGTGAACCAGTCCGAGCAAGCGGGTCATCCCGGGATGAGCGTCGATCGCGCTCCCCAACGCGTCGAGCACCGCATCCCTCCCGCTTGGCTTCGGAACATCGGCGAGCGCGCCTTCGAGGTCGAAGAAGAACGCCTCGATGTCGAGCTGCGCGCAGGCGAGAAAGAGCGCCTCCTTGGTGCCGAAGTAGAAGAACACGGTCCCCTTCGCGACGCCCGCCTCGCGTGCGATCGCGGCCATGGTGACCTCGTCATAACGCCGGTGCGCGTAGAGCGATCGCGCAGCGCCCATGATCGCTTCACGTCGCGCTTGCTTCTGGGAGTCGGAAAACGCGCGCGTGTACTCGACCTGAGACAACCTGCTCCCTTTCGTCGGCCTGCGCTGTGCACAGGGTCGCTTCGTGGTTGTTGACCTGAGGTCAAGATAGTTGACCCGTGGTCAATTTGCAAGTCTCACGTCTGAGACGGCGCCACGATGCTAGCCTGGACGAAAGCGCTCGGGCGCTGAGGGGGAACCGATGAACCAGAATGGGGTGATGCGAAGCAGCGCTGCGGTGCTGTTGGCTCTGGCGACGCTCGGCGGCGGGTGCGGCGACGACTCGAGCGGTGCCGGCGGGACGGGTGGCACGGACACCAACTGCGCGGCGGTCTGCGACAACGAAGTCGAATGCAACGACACGCCGCGCATTGCGTGTGAGGGGGTATGCGATCTCGCCCTAGAATCGGCGGAGTCGGTGTCTCAGTCGTGCTTCAACGCCGTCAATGCCGTCCTCGGATGCGCGGGTTCTCTGTCGTGCGCTGACTACGAAGCCTGGCAGAACGAAACCCCGGCGGACGGCTTCCCTTGTCGCGCAGAGACCGAAACCTGTGACGCCGAGTGCAACAACCTCTGCGACGAAGAATTCGACTTCTAGTCGGTGCCCGGCCGACTCGGTGGGGACTCGCGCTTGGCGCCTAGATCTGCCACTTGGACGGGAGTGCCGCGTCGATGTCTCGCTCATGTGTGGCAATAGCCTCGAGCGCCGCTCGGACGCCGTGTGCCGACGTGTCGGTGGACATGCTGGGTGAGCCGAGATTGATGTCGAGGGCGGCCACCTCGGGGAGAGCCGGCAGATGAATCCAACCCGCACGAATCGGGAGTCCGCGCGACCCGATGTGGTGGAGCACGCCATACATGAGGTGGTTGCACCCGAACGTTGCCGCGGTGTCAGAGATGTCGGCGGGTACCCCGGCCTGACGCATGGCCCGAACCATCGCGCGGATCGGGACGGTCGCGTAGTACGCCGCGGGGCCATCGGGGGCCGTAAGTTGGTCTTGTAGGGAGCCGCCAGCGTTGTCGAGGAGGTCGTAGCGTGTACTATCGTTGAGGTTCTGCGCGAGCCGCTCGACGGTGATCATCGAACGCCCCCCATACTCCCCCATCATCACCACGACGCTCGGCGCGAGCTCGTCGATCGCCTTCGCGACCACA
>JBCCEK010000361.1:0-2977 GCA_039030295.1 Myxococcota bacterium
CGTCCCCGGTTTGTGGGGTCACGGATTCTTCACCAGGACCCGCTCGGTCGCCTCGCGCACGACGGCCAGGAGCTGTTCGAGGTCGGCCTCTTCGATGTTGAGAGGTGGGACCAGGTAGATCGTGTTTCCGAGGGGCCGAAGGAGTGCCCCGAGCGAGAGCGCCTCATCGGAGATGTCCCAACCGATCTTGCCCATGTAGCCGGTCTTGCCGACGTCGAATGCCGCGCACATGCCGACCGAACGCGGCGCACTCACGCCGGGAACCGAGGCCATGGACTCGATCGCAGACTTGAGCTGCGCGGCACGGGGCTTGGCACGCTCGAGGACGTCATCGTCTTCGTAGATCGCCAGTACTTCCAGGGCTAGTGCGGCGCCGAGGGGGTTTGCGAAGAACGTGTGCCCGTGCATGAGCGCGCGCGTCTTGTCACCCCGAAAGCCCTCGTAGATGCGGGAGCTTGCGATCGTGGCGGCGAACGGCATCACGCCTCCCGAAAGCCCTTTCGACGTGCAGAGGAGGTCCGGGGCGATGCCGGCGTGGGTCGAGGCCCACATCGGACCGGTTCGCCCGAACCCGGTGAACACCTCGTCGGCGATGAGAAAGGTGTCCGCTCGGCGAGTCGCTGCGTGCAGCTCCGCAAGCAACTTTGGTGGGTACATCCGCATCCCTGCGGCGCCTTGAACGATCGGTTCGACCACGACCCCTGCGATCGCGTCGCCCTCGCGGTCGAGCGTGTTGGCGAGCGACTCGAACACCGGTCCCCACTCGTGGTCGATGGGATCGGGCGGTCGCGCCGCGTCGAACATCAACGGGTGAAACACCCCGCTGAACTCGTCGACCGCGCCGACGCTCATCGCACCGATCGTGTCCCCGTGGTACCCACCCGGGAGCGCCAGGAACCGCGTTCGCTCGGGCCGCCCGTTTTGTTGCCAGTACTGGAACGCGATCTTCAGGGCGACTTCGACCGAGGTCGAACCGTTGTCGCTGAAGAACACGCGATCGAGGTCGGGCGGTGCTGCCGCAGCCAGCTTCGACGCCAACCGAACCGCGGGTTCGTGCGTGGCGCCACCGAACGTGCAGTGCATGAGCTGTTCGGCTTGCGCGGCGAGTGCACGCCGAAGCCGGGGATGCCGATGACCGAGGTTGTTGCACCACCAAGAGCCACTCGCGTCGAGGAAGCGGCGTCCTTCGCGATCGATCAGCCACGGCCCGTCCGCGGTGTCCACCACGAGCGCCGGACGGTTGTCGTGGTCCTCACTCGAGGTGTAGGGCCGCCACAGGTGTCGTCGATCGAGGGCTAGGATCTGGTCGTCCGAGAGGGGCATCGGACGGACTTTGCGATACCCCTTTCCCGAGCGCAAAACGGGAGCGACGAGCCATTGGCGTGCCGTCGATCGGCTACTGAGGGCTGACGAGGACTTCGCGGCGTCCGCCGGCCTTCGAGCTCGGGGGCCCGACGACCCCCTCCTGCTCCATCTGCTCGACGAGCTTCGCGGCTTTGTTGTACCCCACGCTCAGTTGTCGCTGGACGTGGCTGATCGAGCAGTACCCGGCGTTGGCAACGACCGCAACCGCCTTGTCGTACAGCGGATCGTCGCTCTCGCCGAAGCCTCCTTCGTCGTCTCGTGGCTTGAGGATCTCGTTCTGGTACTCGGGGTCCCCCTGCTCGCGGAGGAAGTCGCACATCGCGCGCACCTCGTCTTCGCCGATGAACGCGGCGTGGACGCGCTCGAGCTCGCTCGAGCCGGGAGGGATCATGAGCATGTCGCCCATCCCGAGCAGGTGCTCCGCGCCCGACCGGCCGAGAATGGTCATCGAGTCCTGGCGCTGCGACACTTTGAACGCGACGCGTGCCGGGAAGTTGGCCTTGATCATCCCGGTGATGACGTCGACGCTCGGTCGCTGGGTTGCAAGGATGACGTGGATGCCTGCGGCCCGCGCCTTCTGCGCGAGGCGGGCAATGCAGGCCTCGACGTCTTTGGCTGCCACCATCATCAGGTCTGCGAACTCATCGACGACGACCACCACCGAAGGGAGCTTCTCCGGCTCGAAGTTCTCGGCATCGGGCGACTCGCCATCGGCAGGGTCAAGCAGGACCTCCTGACCGTTCGCGTCCTGTGCGCTGACCTTGCCTTTGCGCTTCGGCATGAACTTCTCGACAGAAAGGTCCCCGCGGTGAACCCGGTCGACGCGGCGATTGTAGGTGTCGATGTTGCGCGTCCCCGCATCGGCAAAGAGCTGATAGCGGCGCTCCATCTCGTCGACGGCCCATCGAAGCGCGAGGGCCGCCTTCTTCATGTCGGTCACGACGGGAAGGAGCATGTGGGGGATGCCGTCGAACACCTGAAGCTCGACCACCTTCGGGTCGATCATCAGCATACGCACTTCCTCTGGGGTCTTCTTCGCGAGGATCGAGCAGAGCATGACGTTGAGGGCGACGCTCTTACCCGAGCCGGTGGCGCCGGCGACGAGCAAGTGAGGCATCTTGGCGAGGTCGGTGTAGACCGGCTGCCCGGCGATGTCTTTGCCCAGGGCAATGGGGAGCGCTCCCGCGTGATTCATCCAGCGTCGGTCCTCGAGGATCTCGCGGATCGACACGGTGTTGCGGTCCTCGTTCGGAAGCTCGAAGCCGACGCGTGCCTTGCCGGCGATCGGGGCCACGATGCGGACCTTTTGGGCGGCGAGGGCCATCGCGAGGTCGTCCGCCAAGCCGGCGATCTTCGAGACCTTGGTGCCGCTGCGAGGCTCGAATTCGTACATCGTCACGACAGGCCCGGGATGGATTTCGTCGACGCGGCCCTGGACGCCGTAGGCGGCGAGCTTCTCGGTGAGGAGCTCGGCGTTCTCGCGGAGGGCGTCGGCATCGACCCGGATCACCGACGCGTCGGGCGGCTCGAGAAGGTCGACCGGGGGGAGCTGGAACTCGTGCTTCGACCGCCGCGTTCGCGTCGAGATGGTGAGCGGCTCCTGCTTGGTCTC
>JBCCEK010000362.1:0-2973 GCA_039030295.1 Myxococcota bacterium
GAGACCAACACCGAGAGCGACAGATCGTTCCGCCGCCCGGCGCGGCCGAACCGTTGCCAGAGGCCCGCCATGGTCCCTGGGTAACCGGCACAAACCACAGCATCGAGAGCGCCGATGTCGATCCCGAGCTCGAGTGCGTTGGTCGCAACCACGCATCGGATGTCGCCACTGCGGAGCGACGCTTCGATGCGGCGCCGTGTATCGGGGAGGTATCCACCCCGGTAGGCGTGGATCATGCTTGGGTCGATCGAGTCGTTAGAGAGCTTGTCTCGGAGGTACTTCAGCATCACCTCGACCCCGTTCCGAGAGTTGCCAAACACCAAGGTCGGTACCTCGGCTCTCACCAAGTCTCGGGTGATTCGGACGGCTGCCTTGAGGTAGCTTTCGCGAATCCCAAGCTCGGCATTGACGACGGGTGGGTTGTAGACGACGACCCGCCGAGGCCCCTGAGGTGCCCCACTCTGCTCGATGAGCTCGACCGGCTCACCGCAGATCCGTGTCGCGTGTTCTCGAGGATTGCCGATCGTCGCCGACGCAAAGAGAAACGTTGGCGACGAGCCGTGAAACCGAGCCACCCGCAAGAGCCGACGAACGACGTTGGCGAGGTGCGAACCGAAGACCCCTCGATAGGTGTGGAGCTCATCGACGACGACGTACTTGAGATTGGAGAACAACCGCGCCCAGCCCGCATGGTGGGGCATGATGCCCGCGTGCAACATGTCGGGGTTCGTGAGAAGCACGCCCGCGCGTTGCCTTGCAGCGCGGCGAGCATCGTTCGGCGTGTCGCCGTCGTAGGTGATGGTCCCTACCCCAAGCTCCGCGTCATCGAGGAGGTGTCGAAACGCCTCTTCTTGATCGCGCGAGAGCGCCTTGGTCGGGAAGAGGTACAGAGCACGAGCGCTCGGGTCGGACGCCAGCGCGTGCAAGACCGGCAGGTTGTAACAAAGGCTCTTGCCGGAGGCGGTCGGCGTCGCGACGACCAGATGACGCCCCCGAGCTGCATGCTCGAACGCCTGCGCCTGGTGGGCATAGAGGGATTCGACCCCGCGCCGACGGAGCGCCTCCACGATCGAAGGAGACACCGCGGGAGGCAGCGGGGCGAGATCGGGCTCTCTTGGGTCGATCTGATGGCTCCAGACGAGGTTTCGCGCGGTGCCGTCTGTGGCCCACTGATCGAGCACCTGAGACACGCCACGTGGCTGCCTCCAAGGCGTCTTCACACGACGAAATGCGGGCCTTCGCGGCCTTGGCTGCCCCCCCACTGCGCTCATCATCAGCACTGTACGGTTGTTTAGCGAGGCGGGTCAAGAAGAGGGTCGACAGGCGCTGTCGCGTTGGATCCTACGTTTCTAACACTTTAGTGTGAAGGATGTGGGCCGGGGGCAGTTCGTCGGAGTCCACACCCCAAGGGAGGACAGGATGAAGTACCAGATCAACACCGTGTGGATCGCATGCGCGATCGCGATCGGAACATGGGCCGCGGCGCCGAGCGCCAGCGCGGACCCTCAGAAGGTCGCCAACGCGGCACAGGCAGAGGCCAAGGATGGCAAGGCAAGCGTCGAAGCGTCTGCGGACAAGGCGCGCGGGAAAGTCGACACGTCGCGAGCCGAAGCAGGCAAGAGCGACATGGCCAAAGCGAAGGCCAAGGGCAAAGTCGATTCGGGTTCGGCGAAGGCCGACAAGGCCAAAGCCGATGCGGAAGCGCGCAAGGCCGCTCAGCGCGCCAAAGCTGAAGAAGCCAAGGCCAAGCGCAAGACCCGCATGGCCGACGCTGAAGACAAGCGGCATCAGGCGCGTGTCGCTTCGCTCGAAAAGCGACGCGAACGAATGCTCGCCCAGCAAGAAAAGCAGCGGGAAGCGCTCGAGAAGCAGATGTCTCAGGAAACCGCGCGACACGAAAAGCGCATCGAACAGATCAACCAGATCTAGGCGAGAACGCGCAAAGCCCCGCCCTGGGGCAGACGCGGGGCAAACCCAGAGCCCGTCTCACTTGAGGCGGGCTCTTTCGTTCGGTGCTGTCGGCCGAAGACTCAGCTTTGGTCTTGGCCGGGCAGCTTGACCGCGGGGTCGTACGGCATCTCTTCGCCGGCTTCGAGGCGCTGCTGCATCTCGTACTTGGACGGGCAGCGCGGGATGACTTGGTTGGCGAGGAATACGCCGTCGTCACCGAGCTCGCCCTGGACCGTCACCTGAATCCCCATCCCATCTCGAAAGGTGTCGGGAACGACGCACTGAGGGAATCGGACCGGCATCTCCTGGTCCTCCTTGAAGATGACGAAGCGCCACTCGCAAGGAGACTCGCGGAACTGGATCGAGCCCTGCCGGAGTTCGCCCTCGACGCGAAGCCTTCGCCCCTCGAACGAGTCCGGCTCGCGCATCACCTCGTGAACGAGCTTCGAATAGACAAACGGGTTGTCACTGCCAGTGAGTAGCCAACCCGCGACGCCCACCAGGACCACGAACACGGCGCCGACCTTGACGGCACCGGGGATCCCTCGTGCCTTCTTGTCGGAAGAAGAACCGGACGGGGGAGTCGACTGTGGCGGGTCCACCATAAGCTAATTATGGGGCCAACTGACACGCCCCGCCAGGGCGTACCGACAAGGTACGCCCCCAAGGGCGTGCAAGTTTTGCGACCATTACGGTCCGACGACGAACGCGGTAACCCAGGCGTAAATCGCGAGCGACTCGATCAGGGCGAGGCCCAGAATGAGCGGGGTCATGATCTTGCCGGACGCGTTGGGGTTGCGGGCGATGCCCTCGAGCGCAGCAGCGGCCGCACGACCCTGCCCCATGCCGCAACCAAACGCCGCGATTCCGATCGCCAGGCCAGCGGCCAGGGCGCGCGCTGCAACCTCGGTCGCTTCCGCTTCGGCGACAAGCGCCGCCGCGACGGGTTCCTGCGCGAAAGCAGTCGCGGTGAACGCAAAGGAAGTCGCGAACGCGACGAACCGAAGAGCCAATTTCTTCATC
>JBCCEK010000363.1:0-2900 GCA_039030295.1 Myxococcota bacterium
GGGCGTCAGGCGACCGGGTGGCTAGCGATTGCGCGCGCCAGGGAAGCCGAAACGGATCAGCTGGGACAGCTGCTGGACCGCCTCCTCCAAGGGCATCTTGCGGCCACTGGCGAGCCAGTTCTCGCCCACGAACGTCAGCGACCCGACGATGTGAAAGGTGACCAAGGTCGGATCAGAGGGATCGTCAAAGTGATCCAGGATCGCTGCGATGTCCTTGATGCGCGCCCGATAGAGCCTTCGTCGGTGTTCGCTTCTTCGGTCGTCTCCGGACCAGGAGATCGGCGAGTGGCTCGTCATCGCGCGAAAACCGTTGGGCCGATCTTGTAGGTACTCAAAGAATGCGGCCACCGCCTGCTCCACGACCGGACGATCGCGCGCGGGGTCGACCGCACGCATGATTCGCCCGTACACCTCTTTCATCTCGCGATCCATGATCGCGTCAAAGAAGGCCTGCTTGTTCTTGAAATAGTCGTAGATGACCGGTTTCGTGATGCCGGCCGCAGCGGCAACTTCGTCGAGGTTCGTCGCCTCGTAACCGTACTGCGCGAATACCTGCAGTCCGACATCGAGGATCTGCTCCTTCCGCTCCTCGCCGCTAAGCCGCTTGCGCTTGGCTGCCTTGCCCATGCCGTGCCTTAACCGATTTCAGACGCGCCACCCACGGATTTTCGACACTCCACTCTTCGACCACCGCGTACCCACGGGCCAAGCAAGCACTAGCCCTCCGAGCCAGCGCGGCGGTTCGGTCAGTCGAACCGCTTCACGAGATCGGCTGGGCTTGACGATACCTAGAACCGATGTTATTGAGTTACACTCAGTAAGAGAATGGCTCCCAAAACCCGCAGAAAACGACGCTCTCCGGCCGAGGCGCGGCGTCTCTTGATCGAGGCCGCCCGCGATGCCCTGGTCCAGGGCGGAGGCGACTTCGAAATGATGGAGGTCGCAAGCCGTGCGGGCGTGTCGGAGGGGTTGGCGTACTACCACTTCGGGAACAAACCGAGCCTGCTCGATGCGGTCGTTCGGGACTTCTACGAGCAGCTCGACGAGAGCGTCATGGCAGTGCCCTTCCCTGGGGACACTTGGGTAGAGCGCGAACGTGCGCGCATCGCGGAGTTCGTTCGGCTGATGTACGAGGACCCAATCGCACCGTTGGTGCTCAACGTGTTGCGGGTCAATCCCGCCCTCCACGCCGAGGAACAAGATCGACGCCGTCGCCTCAACGCGCTCGGCGCCCGCAACATCGCCGAGGCGCAGCGCGACGGAGAGATCTCACCCGAACACGATCCCCAGATGCTCGTCGCCATGATCCTCGGCGGCGTGATGGCGGGCGTCACCGAAGCGTTGACCGACAGTCGCCGGAGGCCACTGAAGGAAGTGCAGGCAACGACGTTCGCCTTTGTCCTGCGCGCAGCCGGTATCCGACAAGAGGCTGCCGCGGAGCACCAGACGACGGAGAAAGAAACCGATGGAATACTCCCGAATTGAATACGAAGCGATCGATCACATCCGCGTGATTCGGTTCAACCGACCCGACGTTCGCAACTGCATCGACTTGGTTACTCACCAAGAGCTCGTCGACGCGTGGACGCGTTTTCGCGACGACGATGACGCCTACGTGGCGGTTCTCACGGGCGCTGGCGACAAATCGTTTTCCGCGGGCGGCGACCTCAAGAGCACCGAGCTTCACGCCGACATGCGGGTGAATGTCGACAAACACGATGCCGGCAAGATGCCTGGCTGTCTTGGCCCGAGCCGATGGACAGACATCTACAAGCCCGTCATCGCGGCGGTCAACGGCACCGCCTACGCGGGCGGGCTCGAGTGGGCGTGCTTCGCGGACATCCGGATCGCCGACGCACACGCCTCATTCGGTGTGACATGCCGGCGCTGGAACATCGGGCTTGCGGATGGCGGTACGCAGCGACTGCCCCGCATCGTGGGCATGGGGCGCGCGATGGAGCTCATCATCACAGGACGGGTCGTCGACGCCGAAGAAGCGCTCCGGATCGGCCTCGTCAACGAAGTCGTCCCGTCGGGCACCTGCGTCGACCGAGCGATCGAGATGGCTCGCTTCATCTGCGCACTGCCCCAGCCCGCGATTCGCTCCGACAAGGAGGCCGCCGTGCGCGGGTTTGGACGAGACCTCGACGAGGGCCTTCTCATCGAGGCCCGCGTGTTCAACCGATCGTTCGACAACGCCGCCACCCTAGAGGGGCTTCGACAGTTCACCGAACGGGACCATCCGGACCGGCGTCGAGAGCAACACGCCCGCACGCCCGGGCTGGTGCGCGACTAGCCGGGCGGCGTCTCGTCCGCGCGTTCGGCCGCAGGCGTCGGTGCCCCCTGTCCTCACGAGCAAGTCTCGGAGGTCACCCTCAGGGCCTCACCCGAACCTCGCCGAGGAGAGACGGTGGGGTTCCCGAGATCGAGGCCCAAACTCGATGGGGCCCCGCCTCGAGCCGCCACTCCCCTGACGCCACGTCGAAGAGGGCCAAGTCGGTCGCCGGGAAGCGCGCAGCGAGCTCCTTCGACTCGCCCGGCGCGATTTCGCACTTGGCGAAACCACGAAGAGACCGTCGCTCCCGCGAACCATCTTCGTTGGCGCGTCCCGCGAAGAGCGTGAGCAGCGGTTCTGCCGTGCAAGGACCATCGTTGCTGATCACCGCTCGAACCTCGACGTCTGCATCGGGGGCCAGGGTGTCCGAAACGATCCGGCCTGCCTTCGAACGAAGTACGGTTTGCGCGCTTCCGTGCCCGATGTTGAACAGCGGCGTTCGTCCGAGCCGGTCGTAGCGCCGGTAGTCGAACCAACGATCGTAGGCCACGTGACTCGAATCGGGATCAAAGGGTGGAAGGTCATCTTCGTCACGGGGGATGCACGCAACGAGGTGCCCTCCCCC
>JBCCEK010000364.1:0-2890 GCA_039030295.1 Myxococcota bacterium
CAGTCGGTCGTACGCATCCCGTCCACGAGGCCGGTCATGCTCGAGATGGAGCTCGATCGGTCGACTCACCATCGCGGGGCCAGGATGCTTGGCCTGCATCGATAGACTGATCCCATCGTCGGGCTTCGTTCGAAAGGTGAGTCGGTTGGGGCCAGGCTGGCAATCGGCATCGGCGAACAAAGGACGAGGCGGGCGAGCGAACTCGACGACAGCTTCGGTCACGGTGGATGCAAGGCCTTTGCCAGCCCGGATCACCCAGGGCACACCTGCCCAACGCCAAGAGTCCAAGTGAAGACGGACGGCCGCGAACGTTTCGGTATCCGAGTCGTCTGCGACGCCGTCCTCCTCGCGGTAGCCCGCATACTGGCCGCGCACCACATCCTCGGGCCGAAGTGTTCGCACCGTTTTGAGGGCTTTGACGCGCTCGTCCCGGAGGGCGTCGGGCATCTCCGAGATCGGGGGCTCCATCGCCAGCAATGCAAGGACCTGCAGCATGTGGTTCTGGACGACATCTCGGATGGTGCCAACCCGATCATAGAACGCACCGCGGCCCTCGACGTCGAAGTCTTCGGCCATCGTGATCTGTACTCCACGAATGTAGTGGCGGTTCCAGATCGGCTCGAGAATCGTGTTCGAGAACCGGAAGATCATCAGGTTCTGCACCGCCTCCTTGCCAAGGAAGTGATCGATCCGATAGACGCGCTCCTCCGGGAAATGCCGATGGACGATGTCGTTGAGCGCGATCGCCGATCGGGTATCGCGACCAAACGGCTTTTCGAGTACGAGGCGCCCACGACCGTGAAGCTCGGCGCTCGCCAGGCCCGCCACGACGTCGTCGAACAGGTCGGGAGGAATCGCCAGGTACGAGACTGCGCAACGCGCATCTCCGAGGCGTTTGCCGATCTCGGCGTAGGTGTTCGGGTCCCGGTAGTTGCCCGAGACATAGGTGAGATTCGCGGCGAGCTCGCTAAAGACCTTGTCGTCGATGGGGTCACCCGCCACCTCGAGCGCTTCTCGCGCTTTCGCGCGCAGGGTAGCGTCGTCCCAACCGCGAGACGCGACCCCGATGATCGGCATCGACAGACGGCCCGACGCCGTCAGTTCGTACAACGCCGAGAACAGCTTCTTCTTCGCGAGGTCTCCGGTGATCCCGAACAGGATCAGCGCGTCGGCGTAGCCACCGCTCACGAGGCTGCACCCTTCTTTTCGTGGTGGCCACCAAACTGCTTGCGCATCGCCGAGAGCACCCGGTTGGCGAAGTCGTCGCGTCCGCGAGAAGCAAACCGCCCGTAGAGAGCAGCGGAGAGCACCGGCGCAGGGACCCCCTCTTCGACCGCGCTGAGAACGGTCCAGCGCCCCTCCCCGGAGTCGGAGACACGCCCCTCGAACCCGTCGAGGCTCGAGTCCTCGACGAAAGCGCTTGCGGTGAGATCGAGAAGCCAGGAGGCGACCACACTCCCACGACGCCAGACTTCGCTCACCGCCGGAACATCGATTCGATACTGGTAGTGCTCGGGGTTGCGAAGGGGCGCGGTTTCGGCGTCGTGCTCCTGGTCGGCGAGGCCGATGCCGGCATGATGAAGAATGTTGAGGCCTTCGGCGTACGCCGCCATCATCCCGTACTCGATCCCGTTGTGCACCATCTTCACGAAGTGACCCGCACCGCTTGGGCCGCAATGAAGGTACCCGTGCTCGGCGGGCGTTGGCTCTCCGGTGCGGCCGGGCGTTCGTTCCGCAGCATCCACGCCGGGGGCGAGCGCTCGGAAGATCGGGTCGAGCCGGTTCACTGCGTCGGTGTCGCCGCCAATCATCAAACAGAACCCTCGCTCGAGCCCGAACACCCCGCCGCTGGTGCCGACATCGAGGAGGTGGATGCCACGCTGTGCGAGCTGCTTGGAGCGCGCCAAATCGTCTTGGTAGAACGAGTTGCCGCCATCGATGATCGTATCCCCAGCGTCGAGGTGGGCCGCGACGTCCTCGATGACGCGACCGGTGATCCCCGCGGGCACCATGACCCACACCGCCCTGGGCCGAGGTAGCGCTTCCGCCAGGGCGTCGAGGCTTTGCGCGCCAACCGCGCCCTCAGTCACCAAGGCCTCGATGGAGTCCGGGTTGACGTCGTGAACGACGGCGCGGTGTCCGTCGCGCATCAGTCTACGCACGAGATTCGCGCCCATGCGGCCGAGGCCGATCATTCCCAAGTCCATGGTGAGGCACCTCCTTGTTCGCGGGTAGTCGTGGTCACGCCCGTTCTGGGGCCCAGGCGGCGTGCGGTCAATGTCGAACCCCTTGCCGGGGTGTTGGCAGGGGAAGGGAGCGTGCTACACGGACCCGCATGAAAAGCCTGTCTCTCGGAGTCGCTCTGGCCGCACTGGTATTTGCCCTGTCCGGATGCCCAAGTTCGAGTCGAGAAGCCTCGGAAGAGCCGGCGAGCACGGCACCCGCCAAACCCGACTCGGCTCCGAGCGTGGGGCTCGCAGAGCCGTTGGCGGAGACCCCCGAGAAGCCGCTCGCTGAAGGCCGTCAGAGAGCAGCTGGCAAGACTCCGGCAGGAGTCTCGTTGTCCTTCGGCGTGCCGAAAGAATGGACCGAAGCCCCTCTGCCCAACAAGGCAGCCGTATTCGAGTGGCGAGCCCCCGACAAGGGCGAGGAAGCAGGCGCGCGACTCACCGTCGTGTCACAGCCCTTCAACGGCACCCTGGAAGACCTGACCACGTTCAACAAGCGTCGGTTCGAGTCGTTCGCCACGATCATCGAAGAGGGTCGCATCGAGATGGGCAACGGTGACGCGCACGAGTTCGTCGCCCACTGGGAAAACGACGCAGGCGTCCAAGACGCGATTCTGGTCTTGATCGCGACCGGCAAAGAAGGCATTGCGATCACCTGTGCG
>JBCCEK010000365.1:0-2880 GCA_039030295.1 Myxococcota bacterium
GACCAACGTGGCCGTTTCCTCGATCGAGCCTCCCAAGGGATGTGGTTTGCCGAGCGCGGTACTTCTCCCGGTCACGTACACCGTTGCGCCGGCGGCGCCGAGCTCGACCGCCACACCTTTTCCGACGCCTCGGCTTGCGCCCGTGACGACGGCCACCGCCGCTTTGTCCTCGCCCATGAGTCAGCCTTCTAGCACGGACCCGAAATCGATAGCGCCCACGTGGTCGTCTCCTTTGGCTTTCCTATACTCCGCGGCATGCGATCCATAACCGAAGAGACCTCGCGACCCGAGAGCTACTCGATCCAAGGTCGCACGGTCTCGATGCCATGTGTCGTCCGCGAGGCGCGATCTGCGACGGCGACGTGGGCCGTCCCGACCGGTGCCGCGCAAGCGCTCCTACCGGGGCCCGAGCTGGAAGTCGCTGAAGTCATGCCGGGGCGCGGGCTGCTCAGCATTTCATGTATCGACTATCTCGATAACGACCTCGGCGACTACAACGAAGTCTCGATCGCTTTGTTCGTTCGCGAGAAGGGATCGGCGCGAGGCGTCCCGTATTTGGGAGCCGCCGTGGCGATGATGCGTGGTGCACTTCCGACGCACATTCTCCACCTTCCCGTCAATCAGTCGTTTACATGCGAAGCCGGTCGCGTCATCTGGGGCTTTCCCAAGACGGTCGACACGATCGACTTCGACACGAGCGGTGCCCGGTCGCGATGCGTCTGGACCCAAAATGGGCAAGAGGTTCTTCGTGTGAGCATGCCGATCGGTGGAAAACGGGAGTTTCCGGAACAGACCCTCTCGACCTACAGTTACATCGACGGAGCGCTCCATCGTACCGACTTCGCTTCGAGCGCCGAGGGCCTTGGCGTGAAACTTGGCGGTGCCGTGCTCGAGCTCGGCGCGCACCCGATCGCCGACGATCTAAGGTCGCTCGGCCTTCCCAAGCCCGCCCTCATGAGTATGTGGATGGGGAAGATGCGAGGTCGTTTCGCGGCGCCCAGCCTCGTTCGCGGTTGAAATCGATCGTCGGTCGGCGTACCAACGATGTTCGCACGGAGGACGACATGGAATCTCGCGCTGCGGTCGCCCACGAGGCCGCCAAACCGCTATCGATTGAAACAGTGCAGCTCGAAGGGCCGCGAGCCGGGGAGGTCCTGGTCGAGATCAAAGCGACCGGGATCTGCCATACCGATGCCTACACGCTGTCCGGGGCTGACCCCGAAGGCATCTTTCCATCGGTGCTCGGTCACGAAGGTGCCGGCGTCGTGGTCGAGGTCGGTCCGGATGTGAAGTCCGTGGCCGTCGGGGATCACGTGATCCCTCTCTATGTGCCCGAGTGCCGTGCCTGCGAGTATTGCTTGTCCGGCAAGACGAATCTATGTCAGGCAGTCCGTGCCACGCAGGGGCAGGGGCTCATGCCAGACGGGTCTAGTCGGTTCTCGATCGGGAAAGAACCGCTGTTTCACTACATGGGAACCTCGACTTTTTCTCAGTACACAGTGGTCCCGGAGATCGCGCTCGCCAAGATCCGCGAGGACGCGCCGTTCGATAAGGTTTGCTACATCGGGTGTGGGGTCACGACGGGCATCGGTGCCGTGATCAATACGGCCAAGGTCGAAGCCGGTGCCAACGTCGTGGTTTTCGGGCTCGGTGGGATCGGCCTCAACGTCCTTCAGGGCTGCAAGATGGTTGGCGCTGACAAGATCATCGGTGTCGACATCAACCCGGCCCGCCGGGAGCTCGCGGAGAAGTTCGGGATGACGCACTTCGTGAACCCCAAGGAGGTGGAAGGTGATCTGGTCGCCTACCTGGTCGATCTGACCGACGGTGGCGCCGACTACACGTTCGAGTGCATTGGGAGCGTCGACGTCATGCGCCAGGCGCTCGAGTGCTGTCACAAGGGGTGGGGAGAGAGCGTCATCATCGGCGTTGCCGGCGCCGGCGAGGAGATCGCCACTCGACCCTTCCAACTGGTCACCGGGCGGGTGTGGCGCGGGACGGCGTTCGGGGGTGCCAAGGGACGTACCGACGTACCGAAGATCGTCGATTGGTACATGGACGGGAAGATCAACATCGACGACCTCATCACCCACACCATGCCGCTCGAGGACATCAATCGTGCGTTCGACCTCATGCACGAAGGGACCTCGATCCGTAGCGTGGTGGAGTTCTAGCGTGGCCGAAGACGGCTTCTTCGTGCACCAGTTCGAGGTCGGTCCCTGGGATAACTTCATCTACCTGCTGGGCGACAAGGCGACCCGGACCTGCGCGGTCGTCGATCCCGCGTGGGACGTCGACGCGATCCTCGCCGAAGCCGAGCGTCTTGACGTGGAGATCACCCACGCCTTGTGCACCCACAGCCACTTTGATCACGTGAACCGAGTGGACGCATTGCTCGACCGCAAAGACATCCCCGTCCACATGCTGCGGGCTGAGATCGAGTTCTCCGGCTTCCGATCCGAGAACCTCGAGTCCAACGATCCAGGTGACACCCTCCTCGTCGGCAAACACCTCGAGATCACCATGGTGCATACCCCCGGTCATACACCCGGTTCGGTGACCTACCGGCTCCGAGACGCCGTGGTGACGGGCGATACTCTGTTCGTCCAGGGTTGTGGCCGTTGTGATTTCGTCGGAGGCGAACCCGAGGTGATGTACGAAACCCTGAAACGGCTCACCGATTCACTACCGGGAACGACCCGGATGTACCCGGGGCACAACTACGGCCCCGTCACGGTGTCGACGCTCGACGAAGAGCTCAACGCCAACCCGTACTTACAGCATCAAACGCTCGACGGTTTCATCTCGCATCGAATGGAGGGTAAGACCCCCGGCACCGAGTTGCCCCCGCCGCCCGAATGGCCCTGACCGAGCCCTCTA
>JBCCEK010000366.1:0-2848 GCA_039030295.1 Myxococcota bacterium
ATCGTCGTGCGAGGGACCCACGTGGAAACGCGGTCGAAAGGGGTCAACCGCATCAAGGGCGGCGTGGTCCGGATCAACTAATGGCCCAGGCGGACCTCGTCGTCGAAGACCCTCCACCCGAGACCGAACGGATTCTCTGGGACATCATGGAGGAGTACGTCGACGAAGCGGAGTACGCCGCCGAGGCGTTCGAGTCGGCGCTCGACGACCCGGAGTACAACCTCGAGGAGCTTGGCGAAGGCCCAGAGGAGAAGCTCCTTGCGTGCGTCGACGGCCTTGTCGTGGGGGGCCCAGTTGTGGCGACGAAGTTGCTTGTCGACGAGCTCGAGCGGGCCGACCCGGAGGAACCGTCGCGGACGACCGCGGTGGTCTTGGCCTTGCTTGGGTTGGATCGACGCGATTTGGTGGCGCCCTACTTCGAGAGTGAATCTGGCCCGGTTCGGAATGCGGCCAGTCGAGCTTGCGGCCTTTCGACCTCGCCCAAGGTCGACCCTTGGCTCCTCGATCAAATCAGGGTCGTGGATACACCAGCTGGTCGTGGAGCCATCCTCGACGCCATGGCCACGCGAGGCCTTCAAGTGGATTCGCTCCCCGCTCTGTTGCAGAGCGAAAGCGCGATCGAAGCTTGTGCCGCGGCCCGGATGGCCCGGCACGCTGACCCGGTCACGCATGGGCCGGCGATCGCTTCGTTGTTGTCGCACCCGGATCCGGACACGCGAGACGCTGCCTTGATCGCCGCTCTGCAATACGGTTCGGAGGAGGCCTGGGCCCTCTGCGAGCACCTCTCATTTGACCCCGCAGGCCCGAACCCGACCGCGATAGCACTCTTTGCCGCCCTAGGTGGGCCGCCGCAGCACGAACGCCTCGTCGAGGTGCTCGCGAGCGACACCCTCCGCGCACCCGCGCTCCGAGCACTCGGGTTCTCCGGGAACGTGGCGGTCGTCGATACACTGCTTGGTCATTTGGAAGCTGGTTCGGACGAGGACGCAAGCAAACTCGCAGCGGAAGCGATTGCCCTGATCGCGGGGCTTGACCTGAGAGACGATGCATTCGTGATCGAGGCGGAAGGCGGTCCCGCCGAAGAAGACGACGCGCTGCCGCCACTCGAGGACGACCTCGAGGACGACTTGGCTTTGAGGCCTGAGGATTCTCTGCCGGTACCCGACCCCGAAGCCATTCAACATTGGTGGAAGGACACTGGGCCGGGCCTCGATCAGAACAGGCGCCACATCGCGGGCAAGCCCTGGTCGGTGGCGGGTGTCGCCGGCTACCTGATGCGGGGTGCGCTCCGCGACCGACACATCGTCGCGACGAGCCTCAGCATTCGAACGAACGGCACCGCACACGTCGATACGAGGGCGTTCAGTGCACGCCAACGCACGCAGATCAGCGCGTTCACAGCTCCGAGCTCGGGCAGCCTCGTGAGGAAGTACGGCCAATGGTAGGGAACGGGCGATGTGGGCGATAGAGAACCGGACGCCCTACGCGGCCGATCGCACATGGGTGCGAGACCGCGACGGAGCCCATCACTGGATCGTGGTGGTGAAGGGCACGTTCGACATCGGGCTCGATGGCAAGCTAACGCCGGTCGAGGAACAACCGGACCCACTACACGCGCCCGATTATTGGGGGGAACCTGGCCTGTCGAGCGTGCGATACGAAGCCGACTTGGTCGCCGCGAAGCCTGCCACCGATGTCATCGTCAACGGGAACGCCTACGCGCCGAAGGGGAAGCCCGCCCGCAGCGTGAACGTCGCCCTGCGCTTCGCCGGCCTCACGAAGTCGCTGGTCGTGCACGGGACCCGGGTCTACACGAGCGGCATTGGTGGCCTCGGAACGAGCAAGGCCGTGCCGTTCACGAGCAAACCGATCACCTATGAGTGGGCCTTTGGCGGCAGCGACAACGAAGACCCGGACCCCACCAAACAGCTGATCGACATGAGGAACCCGGTGGGCAAGGGGGCCGCGAAACGCATCGCCCGTCTCGTCAACACGCCCGCGCACTCGGTCGAGTACCCGAACGGCAACGCAGCGAAGGCCGGGCCCGCTGGCTTTGGCGCCATCGCGAGCTACTGGCGCCCGAGGCTCGAGCTCGCCGGTACCTACGACGCCAAGTGGGTCGAGAACCGAAAGCCGTTGCTGCCGACAGACTACGACGAACGATTCGTGCTGTGTGCCCCCGCCGACCAACGAACGCCGCAACACCTGCGTGGGGGCGAAGAGTTCGCCTTGCTCAACATGACCCCGGAAGGGCTACTGACCTTCGCGCTGCCCACCACAGGCTTTCGGTTCACGACGTATTTCGCATCTCGCGAAGAGACCCACGACGGCAAGTTGGTCAGCGTCGTCGTCGACGCAGAGGAGAAGCGTCTGATGGTCACGTGGCAGACTTCGCTCCCCGTCAAAGCGCCAGAAGCCGACTACCTCGACATTACCCTCATCGAGGAGACAGCGTCGTGAGTGTGTTGGTGGACATCGTGGCCACGGGGGCGCGGACCCCGCTTGGCTTGTCGTCGGAGCACTCAGCGGCAGCAGCTCGCGCGGGCATTTCTCGGCTTCGCGAGTTCCCGTTCGCGTCGGCCACCGGCGAGCTCTTGGTCCTGGCTGCGGATTCGAAGCTGCCGTTCGCCCTCGAAGGGAAGGACAGGCTCCTTCCGATGGTTCAAAGCGTGCTCGACGAGGTCGTGTCGAAGCTCGGCGACAAGGCCCCGCGTGGGGGAACCGAGGTACTGCTGGCACTCCCGGAAACACGACCTGGGTTCTCGGACGCCGACGCGACCTGGCTTGTCGATGGTGTGCGTACCCACCTCGCGACGGCTGGGATGCAAGCATCGGTAGACCTGACCGA
>JBCCEK010000367.1:0-2827 GCA_039030295.1 Myxococcota bacterium
GAAAGGGTGTCTACGTAATAGGCGCGCTGCTCGTCGATGAAGACGATTTGGCTGGTGAACGATGTGACTCCGACTCGCGCCATGCTGAACCTGGCGCGGCCACCGTCCTCGAGGACGTCATCGATGAGCAAATCACCCTCGACCACGTAGCGGGTCACCACTCCCGACTCCCCGTCGAAGGAGTACACCTTGCCGCCGAAAGCCCGCGCGCGCGAAACGCCCGAAAGCTCAATCGCCCGCGACAAGTCGACGTTGCCTGCGTCGAGAGAAGGCAACACGCTCATGAAGAGGGCACGGCTGTCCGGCGTCCGCACACGATTCGCGACCAGGAACTGTTCACCGGAACCAGCCGTGCCACCCGTCCCATGGTCGTCGCCACCATCGCCGCATCCCCCCGCAAACGAGCTGAGGACACCAAGCGCAACCACGAATGCGACGAGAGATCTACTCATTGCTCTTATCCCCGTCGGTGGGTGTGAAGAGATCGGCCCTCACCACGAAGAAGAACCCTCGACCCGGACGCTGCACACCAAAGAAATCAAAGGCCCGCTGATCACCGATGTTCTCGACTTGGGCGGTGAAGCTGAGCGACGTCTTGCGCGCCCGAAGGATGTACGTGACGGCCACGGTATTCAGGAACTGCGAGGGCACGACTTGCTTAAACTCGCGAAGGCCTGCGCTCTCCCAGGTTCGGAAAAAGTCGTGCACGTACCGCAGGTACCAAACCATCGTGAAGACATCGTTACGGGAGCCGATCTCCTTGGCTTGAAACCGTGTGATGCCATTCGCGAAAAGGTACGGTTGGTTCGGAATGCGATCGCCTTTGAAATCGCCAAACGTCCCATCCCCCGAGGTGTTCCGGACGCTCTGATAGGTGGCGTTCGCATCGATCGACAACCACTCATCCCGCATCGTCCATCCGGCTGAGCCTTCAATACCGACAGAGCGCGCACTGAAAAGGTTCTGGTAACTGAAGAACTGATCGTTGCCGAGCAACACGATGAGCTGATCGACCTCGCGAAGAAACGCATTCGTGTCGACGCGCCAAGCGCCAGACCGCGTGTCCCGATAGTCGACCGTATACTGAAGGTTGACGTTGTGACTGACCTCTGGCTGAAGCTCGAGGTTGTCCTGGATCAGCGCGCCATCTCCGAACACCTCCTCGGGACGTGGAAGTCGTGTCGCGTACTCGTAGGACACCTTGAAGTAGGTCCAATCGGTGAAGAGGTAACGGAACCCGTTGCCAGCGCCGAAACGATTGGTCGATCGATCGACGCCCCGGAGGGCACCCCCGGGAAGGGGTTCTTCGGAGCGCATGAACTGCAAGTAGTTCTTGACGAAAACGATGTTCTGGAGCTTGTTGTCGACAAGGTTGAGCTCGTACTCGAGGCCGGAAACGTTCGTGGTGAGGTCACGACGCGCGGTAAGCGGGTCCAACGCGTCGGGCGGAATCAGTCGATCGCGCCCGCTGCGAGTCACGTAGGTCGGGGCGACGGTCAGCCGGACCGTGTGCTCAGGCCGGATACGCCACGCGAAGTTGAGGCGCCCAAAAGCCGTGTTGTCTTCAGTGACTTGGTCGCGCGGAAACGGTTGTATCTCACCCGCAATGGGTCGCTCCCGAATGCACTGGCCGAACCAGTCGTACACGCACGTCGCCGCGTCGAGAAACTCCCTCCGGTTGAACGTGTAGCCAGCCACGAGGCTCGTGGCGAAGCGGTCCGAGAACGCGTTCTCGTACCGAAGCGAGCCCCCGGCGGTGAACCCTTGGTCGAGCACCTCACCGTAGGGCACTTCCATCACGATGTTGTGCTGGATCTGATTCTCGAACCCCGTGGCGAAACCCCGCGCGATGAAACGGTCGGCCCATGTCACGTCGACCACGCCGAGTTCGAGGCTGCCTCCACCGGCCTGATAAGCGTCATGGAACCGGTACACGGTCTCCTCGGTCAACCGGCCCACGTCGTCGGGGACGTCCACCAAGACGCGGTAGTCGTTGCGGGTCAAGTCGAAGAACCCCGTCGCGCGGGTGAAGAACCCCGTGCGATCGTGCCGGTGGCGCACGGCCAGGGCCACGCGCTGCGTGTCGAACGAGCCGCCGGCGTAGGAGATGAGCCCCCGCGTTCCGGTGAGGTCTTGTTCGGTGACCAGGTTGATCGCCCCGCCGAGCGCATCAGCGCCGAACTGAATCGGAACGACACCGCGATATACATCCGCGCGCTCGAGCAGGTTGAGGGGAACGTTCGCCGCGCCGGTGGGGTAACCCGACAGCTCGAGTGGAATCCCGTCGAGAAAGAAGCGGATCTGATCGCCGGTAAGCCCATTGAGCTGGATCGTCGTCGGTGAACCAATGCCGCCGGCTCGGCGAACCCCGACGCCCTCCGTTCGAGCCAAGACCTCCCCGAGGTCCGAAGCCTCGCGCTGCGCGTTGTCGAGTTCGACCACTTGAACGGCCTGTGCCGATCGACGCAGACGCTCGACATCGGTCGTACCCCACACCGTGACCTCGATGGGATTCTGATCGGAGTCCCCAAGCAAGCGGAGCGTGGTTTCGGTGACCTGATCGTCGGCGACGATGACATCGGCTTCGACTCGCCCGATCCCTTCGGCTTGCGCTTGCAACAGGTACGGCCCCGGCGGGAGCGAGTCGATCCTGAACTTGCCCTCCGAGTCAGTGCGCACGGAGTACCGCTGCTGGTCCGGACCTTGAAGGCTGATCAAAGCCCCCACCACAACTTCGTCGGACGTGGTGTCCGGCACGAGCACGGTTCCTGTGACCGCACCCTCCGGTGGCAGGGTGAACTCGTAGCTATAAAGGATGCGCGCGGCC
>JBCCEK010000368.1:0-2775 GCA_039030295.1 Myxococcota bacterium
CAGCGATAGCGCCGACGGATGTAGCGCGGTCGAAGGCGTGGTGGGACTCGGGTGCGAGGCGCCCAGTGCTTGCGCGGACGCTGCCGAAACCTGCCGCGAAACGGCATCCGACGCGTATGAGGGGTGCAGTGAGTCATGTGGCGACGATCCGTTGGCACTGCGCTGTCGGATCGCGTGCGACGAGGCGAGGGCTTCTGACGAAAGGTCTTGCGGGTTCACCGCCGCTCCTGTGGGTGACGGTTCGGTCGAAGTGGCGGCGTTGACCACGGGGCGTCCGGCGAATCTCGACGTCCTCCTGGACGAAGCGGAGATGGCCGTCGTCGAAGCTGCAGACGCCCGAGCTGAAACCTTTCGAACCCGAACGGTCCGGATTCACGTCGGAGCCCCGGGTGCCGAAGTGCGTGTCGACCAGACCGAGCACGGGTTTGTGTTTGGCTTCCCGGTCGATTTTCGAGAGTTTCGAGATGAGCCTGAAGACCTCGAGTTCTACGGACGCATCGCGCGTGAGAACACGACCCTGATGGTGGCCGAAACGGCGCTCAAGTGGCGCCAACTCGAGCCTGAACCCGGGCGACTCGAGTTCGATCTGGGCGACTCGGAGTTGGCGTGGGCTGACGAGAACGGCTTCCAAGTGAAGATGCACACCCTGTTGTGGGGCAACGCGCCGCCCTTCTCTACTGGAAGCGGAACCCCGGAATGGCTTCGAGATCAGTTCCCCGATCGAAACCCATCAGAAGAAGAACAGGCCGAGCTCCGGAGCTTGATTCGCGCTCAAGCGGAAGCCGTCGTGGCGCGGTACCGGGGACGCATTGACATCTACGACGTCACCAACGAGACGTTGAACCCCCTGACCTCATGGTTCGCCGACCGCCTTGGCCCGGGCATCGTCGACGACCTCTTTCGCTGGGTTCGCGCGGTGGACCCTGGCGCGCAGCTTGTCCTCAACGAGTGGATCAGCGAGGTGTTCACAGGGTTCGAAGACCAAGGGGCAGCAACCGCTGCCATCGTGCGAGACCGTGTACTCGAAATGATCGATGAGGGCGTGCCCATCGACGCCATCGGACAGCAAGCGCACTTCGCTCCCGTGCTCTTGTTCGCCGGCGGCGCCGACCTCGACGACCCGGATCTGGGCGAGCCGACCCGCGTCGATGACTACGCGGAAGCGCTCGACACGCTCGCCGAGGCGGGTCTCCCGATTCACATCACCGAGACGACCTTCAACGTGCCAGGGGAGCCAGAAGCGCGTGCCGCTCACGCGGAAGCGATGATGCGCGTGTGGTGGGGCAACGAAGCGGTGGAAGAGATCGTGTTCTGGAGCCTCTGGAACAAGGTCGCGGCACGAAACCAGCTGGAGCACGGGATCTACGACAACACACGCGATGGGACACTGACGCGGCATGGCGAGGCGATCCTGTCTCTTCTGAACGACCGGTGGCGAACGAACGAAGTGCTGACGAGCGACGAAAACGGCACTGTTGAACTCCGTGCCACGCTCGGCGAGTACGTCGCTCAATGGGAAGAGGACGGCGAGATTCGCCACGTGACGTTCCGCGTCGCGCCGGGTGCGACGGCAGCGACCGTCATTGCAGTACCCTAAGGGAGTGCGGGAAACGCCCGGACGCCTGTACGGAGGTACAGGCCCCCGCTGGGATGGGTCGCCGTTCGGGCCCGTTTTCACGGAGGCGCGGCTCCCTCGGTGACATCGACCGGTCGGGTTAGGCAACCGTCCCGCTTTTTCGCAATACTGGATAGGTGCGCTCTTCAGGGGGGGGAAGCGAAGCGCCTGCGCTTGAGCCGAACCCGGAAACATATACGCCGCAGATCGGGGACACCTTGGATTCGCGGTACCAGATCACCGGAGTCTTGGGCTCCGGCGGGATGGGCTGCGTGTACCTGGCTGTGCACGTGTCGATCCAAAGAGCGTGTGCGCTGAAGCTGTTACACCCGGAGGTCGGCGAGGTCGAGGAGGTGATCAAACGCTTCGAGCGGGAAGCGTTCGCGATCGGGCGGATGGATCATCCCAACTGCGTCAAGGTGTCTGACTTCGGCAAGCTCGACGGTGGCACCTTGTACATGGTGCTCGAGCTGCTCGACGGCGTGTTGCTGTTCGATCTACTGGAACGACAAGGTCAGCTCGGGTGGCGCCGGGCGCTTCACATCGCGCGTCACGTGCTGAGTGCTCTTGAGTACGCGCACGCGGCGGGGATCGTTCATCGGGACATCAAGCCGGAGAATGTCATCTTGGTCGAGCAGGACGACGACCAGGACTTCGCGAAGATCGTCGATTTCGGCATCGCCAAGCTCATGGAAGAGGACGTGACTCCCGAAGGGGACACGTTGATGATGGTGAACGACGCCAAGCTGACACAGCAGGGTGTGACCATCGGCACGCCGACTTACATCGCACCCGAGCAGGCGTACGGCTTGGCGATCGACGGACGTGCCGACCTCTACGCGCTTTCGGTCATGCTGTACGAGATGATCGCGGGAGAACCACCCTTTGACGCGGACGACGTGGGCGCCCTCCTACGGATGCACATCTCCGCGAAAGTGCTGCCGTTCGCGGAGGTCGCACCTTTCGTCGAAGTGCCAAAGGAAGTCGAACGCCTGATCTTCCATGGGCTCGAAAAGAACGTGGACAAGCGGATCGCGAGCGCAACCGAGTACATCGCGCGAATCGACGCGATTCTCGCCGTGCCGGAAGGCATCACGAACCAGCCGGTTGCCGCAGGCCGCGTAACACCCGCCAACGACGCGCGAGTCGAGACCCCGGTC
>JBCCEK010000369.1:0-2772 GCA_039030295.1 Myxococcota bacterium
ACCAAGGCGCCACGCCGAATCGCACGGGTGACTTCGAGGAAAGCATCGGCATTTTCGAGACCATGGCTCGGTCGATCGGGTTCGCCGTTCTCGAGTCGTGGGGCATAGTGTGTCGCAAGGAACACAAACCGGTCGGCTAGCCGCGAGTCTTCGAGGATGCGTGCCAACGCATCGAGCTGCGTGTCCGGGATCCTTCCATTGGACCGGCTCGGCTTGTCGTTGGGACGAGCGCTGTTGACGCCGATCAGCGCGACACCATCGATCGAGAGTCGCACCTGCGGCCAAACGCCATCGACGGCGTGTTCGGGCATGTCGGTTCGCAGGAACTCCCCGAAGTGCTCGTCGAACCAACCCTCGTCTGCCGAATCGGACAAATAGAGGTCGTGATTGCCGGGGACCGTGAAGAACCCATCACGAAACCCGGTAAGCGGCTCGACTGTACGGCGTGCGAATGCGATCTCGGCCTCGGTGCCGAGCGCCGTATAGTCTCCGGTGCACAGGACGAGGTCCACCCGCTCTCGTTGGGCGAGCTCGGCGAGCGCCGTCACTTTGTGAGGCCCATCGGCGAACAGCCTTCGCCGATGGAGGCTGAGGTTCGCGAGCCCCACCAACCTTTTGTTGAGGAAGCTCCGCAAAGGCACACCGGCGAAGCCGTCTTCGAGGTGGAGGTCGCTGATGTGGAGAACTCGCGTCACGGCCACTGGGCGGGTGCCGCCAAGCCCGCGCCCTCCGGAAGACCGAACCGCACGTTCATGCACTGCAGAGCCTGCCCCGCAGCACCCTTGACGAGGTTGTCGATCGCACTCATCGCGATGATCTTGTCGCTTCCAGGCGGCCGGGCATACGACAGATGAACCCGGTTCGACCCTCGCACCCAGAGGGTGTCGGGGTGTTCACCCGGATCGAGTACCTCCACGGAAGGAGAGCCCGCGTAGAGCGAGCGCGCCGCCGCGGTGCAAGCGTCAGCAGTCGCCTCGTCGGAGGACGCGTCGGCGTAACATGTCGCCAGAATGCCTCGCGTCATGGGGATCAGATGAGGCACAAACGTGATCAGCACTGGCGCCCCCGCCACCGCGGAGAGCTCTTGTTCGATCTCCGGCCCATGCCGATGCACGCCCGCCTTGTAGGCGCGTACACCCTCCCCCGCTTCCGGGAAGTGGGTGCCCTGCGACAGCCCGCGCCCCGCACCAGAGACACCTGACTTCGCGTCGACGACGATGCCTGCGGGCCCAACGAGCCCTTCCCGCAACAACGGCGCTAGCGCCAGCGTGGCCGCCGTAGGGTAGCAACCCGGCACCGCAACCAGATCCGCATCGCGAATCGAGTCCCGGTGCAGCTCGACGAGACCGTACACCGCATCCGTCAACAAGTCGGGGACGGGATGTTCGCCGTAGAGCCTCTCGTACGTCGCGAGTTCCGTGAAACGAAAGTCCGCGGAAAGATCAAACACGGGTAGCCCGCGCTCGCGCAGGGCGCCGACAGCCTCGGCACTTGCCGCGTGAGGCAGCGCAGCGAAGGCGACGTCGGATCGCCCCGCGATCGCGTCTGGGTCGAAGGACTCGACAACGCCTTCGACCAAGCCGCGAAGACTTGGCAGCACCTCGGCGGCGCGTCGTCCTGCACTGGCGTTGCCGACGACCCCAGCCAGCGAGGTCGACGGGTGACCCAGGATCAAGCGCACGAGTTCGGCGCCGGTGTAGCCGGTGCCGCCTATGACGGTGGCCCGTATCGTCTTCGCAGTCATCGGTTGGTCTCTCTTCGGGTCGTTGTCTTCTGTGTCTCTCCGTATGGGAACCTTAAGCAAAAAAGCCGCGGCACAACCAGCGCCGCGGCTCGAATCGCGTGAGTCGAAGTTCTCAGCGCTTGGAGTACTGGAACTTCTTACGCGCGCCGGGCTGGCCTGGCTTCTTACGCTCTTTCTTGCGGGCGTCACGCGTGAGGTAGCCGGCACGCTTGAGGGCCGGCTTGTTGCTCTGATCCGCGCCGACGAGTGCGCGCGCAATCCCGTGACGAACGGCCACTGCCTGGGAGGAGACTCCTCCGCCCACGACGTTGACCTCAACATCGTATTGGCCCTGCTTGGCCAGCGCGGCGAACGGCTGCATCGCGATGATGCGAAGAATCTCGCGCGGGAAGTAGTCCTCGAACGTCCGGCCGTTGATGGTGACGGTCCCGCCGCCTGGGCTCAGGAACACGCGAGCAATCGCGTTCTTACGCTTGCCCGTACCGTAGTTGCGACCGTCGATGAGTTTGGAATGGGTCATGCCGATGTGCTCTCGAAATCAAAAAGGGAGGGGCTCAGGCTTTTGCGCCACATGAGGGTGCGTTCCCTCGGCGTGTACCTTGAGCTTCCGAAACATCTGACGGCCGAGGCTGTTCTTGGGGAGCATCCCCTTGACGGCCTTCTCGACGATAAACTCGGGTTTCCGCTCAAGCAGCTGGCCGTAGCTCTCGGACTTGAGCCCCCCGGGGTAACCGGAATGCTGGTGGTGGTACTTGTCTTCGCGCTTGTTGCCGCTGAGATGAACCTGAGACGCATTGACGACGATCACGAAGTCGCCCGTGTCGACGTGGGGGGTGTACTCGGGGCGGTGCTTGCCTCGTAGAACGTGGGCGACCTTCGACGCAAGGCGGCCGAGTGGTTGCCCCGCCGCATCCACGACGTACCACTTGCGCTCTATCTCTGACGCCTTGGCACTCTGCGTAGCCATCATAGTCTCCTAAGCCCCCGTTTCGGGGCGCGTTTCCTAGCCGTCGACTTCCGGACTGTCA
>JBCCEK010000370.1:0-2685 GCA_039030295.1 Myxococcota bacterium
CGGGTACTCGTCGACGTGTTGGAACCCGAGCGGGATGTCTCGACCGGAGCCTGGCCAGTAGACGGTACCGAAGAGCCAATCCCAGATGCTCAGGCTCAGGCCGTAGTTGGCGCCGTAGGGCCTGGGCATCTCTTTGGCGTGGTGCCAGATGTGCATCTGGGGTGAATTGAACACGTAGCGCAACGGTCCGATCGGGGGTCGTATGTTGGCGTGGTTGATGTGGCCGATGGCGAGGGCGATCATGTTGATGGCGAAGAACTCCTCGATGCCGAACCCGATCATGGCGAGCGGAATGTATTCGATCGATCGATAGACGACGGTTTCCATCCAGTGGTATCGAAGGTGCGCTGCGAAGCCCATCTGCTCGACGGAGTGGTGGACTTTGTGGAAGTTCCAGAGCCGCGGGACTCGATGAAGCAGTCGATGGGTCCAGTACTGAATGAAGTCCCGCAGAACGAACATGAGGAGCAGCTGAACGGCGATGGGGAGCGCACTCACGTCAATCCACGCGAGGTCCTCGATTCCCATCGACCGACGGAGGCTGGCAAAGGCCTCGACGACGACGTTCGACAGGGCGTTGTAGGCCACGAGCCAGAACAAGAAGAGGTTGAAGAACATGTAGAACCCGTCGAGCCAGAAGTCCTTTCGAATACGCGGCTGGTTCTTGCGCCAGGGAAACAGGAGCTCGAGGCCGTACACGACGACCGACAAAGCGATGAGCCCGTAGAAGTAGCTATGCCAACTAGGCTCCGAGATATCCCGCCAGAGGTATCGCCCGTAGTCTCCAAAAGACTCGAGGAATATCGTCTTGTAGTGTTCGATCATCGTTCGGCTTGATGCCTACGCGCGGTGTGCTCGCGCGTTAGTCGTCCACTACTTCGCGGGTTTTCGGAACTTGAGAGTCATTCGATCACTTTCGCCGATCGCCTCGTACTTCGCGCGGTCCTCGTCGCCGAGACGCAACACGGGTGGCAAGGTCCACACGCCGGCCGGGTGGTCGCGGGTATCTTTCGGGTTGCTGTTGATGTCGGAGCCGCCGACGAACTCGAAACCGGCATCCATGGCGACTTTGATCACGTAGGGTTCCGGAACGTAGCCGTTCTTGGCGCTCTTGTTCGGGTCGGCCGTGCTGGTGGCCCTGTGTTGAACGACACCGAGGGTTCCTCCTGGCCGCAAGACCTTGAAGAAGGCGGCGTAGGCCTCTTGTTCGCCACCGTCGGTGATCCAGTTGTGTGTGTTGCGAAAGGTCAGCACCATGTCGGCCGACCCGTCTTCGCCGAGATCGATCGGCGCGGGGGGCTCGAACGTGACGAAGTCGACTTGGCCCAGCACGTCGGGACGCTCGGCCTTGAGCGCCAGGAAGCGATCGCGGTACTTCGCGCGGGGTCCGTCTGGGGCGGGAATGCCGACCGTGAGTTGCCCCTCGTTCTTGAGGTAGAGCGCAAGGATCTCCGTGTACCACCCCGTGCCTGGACGGATCTCGAGAACGCGCATGTCCGGCTCGACGCCGAGGAAGGTCAACGTCTCCACTGGGTGTCGGTACTGGTCTCGTGCCTTGTTCCTATCCGAGCGGTAGTCACTCGCGATGATCGCATCGAGTGTGAGGTTGGCGACGTCCGTGGCCTCCGATCCCGAACTCACCTCGGCCGGTGCCGGCGAGGTGGTTTCCGAGGACGCGCAGCCAAGCGCGACGACGAGCGGAAGGGCCACGAGAAGCGACCAGCGGAGCGTCGAAGTGTACGTCACGGTGGCACTCTAGGGCAGACGTGACGTTCGGCAACGAGACCCGGCGGGCCTGCGTGATCACCGACTCGAATGGTCGTTTTGCCGTATTTGCGGGCTTGGCGACGACGCTTCGTCCCGCGCCTCGGCGGCGCATTCCGTTCGCGGCCGTACGTATGAATTCACCGATGCCTCGGCTGTCGCGTTGTAACACCGCCCACAAAGTGCGTTGACACTTGTGTCGTCGGAACGGTGGGTGGTAGCAATGACTTCTCGCTATGCCCAGCCTGACTAGATTGACCATCGTCGGTGCGCTCTGCGCGCTCGCCGGTTGTTCGACCGGAACCGATTCCAACCCCACGCCGGCCTCTCTCGAAGTTACTTTCGAACTCACCGACGGAAGCCAAGTCGACGAGGTGACGTACTCGGTGACCGGGAACGAGATCACGCCGATCGAAGGTGTCATCGATACGAGCGCGCCAGGTTCGACGGCTTCGGTCGAAGTGTTTGGTCTTCCGCCAGGGCTTCAGTACCTGGTCTCGATGGCCGCCGTGACGACCGACGGTACGATCACCTGCGAAGGCGCGGCGCGGTTCGATGTCTCGGCTGGGGTCGCCACCGAGGTTCACGTGATGCTTGGCTGCAAGCGCACCCCTCGGCTCGGAGGGCTTCGCGCCAACGGCGAGTTCAACGTTTGCGCAGACTTGATCAAAGTCATTGCGTCGCCGCTGCAGACGTCGCTTTCAAACGGCCTTGCGCTCTCGGCCGACACAAGCGACGAGGAAGGCGACCCGGTCGCGTACCGTTGGACCGGCTCCGGTGGGTCGTTCGCCGACCCGTCCGCGCCCGCCACCACGTACAGCTGCGAAGCGGAAGGGCCCCAGACCATCGAGGTCGAGGTTTCGGACGATGGGTTCGACCATTGCGTCGACAGTTGGACGATCGCGGTGACGTGTGTGGTCA
>JBCCEK010000371.1:0-2664 GCA_039030295.1 Myxococcota bacterium
CCCGCGTATACGCGTTCCACCGCCACGTCCGCAGCGCTCTGTTCGTTTCATGGTCGACGGAGAGTTGCGCGAGGCCGACGATCTAGGGCTCGACCCCGAGCGCGGTGTCGTCGTCGTGCTCGACTACGACTCCGGTGACCGTGCCGGTGACCGCGATGTGCACATCGCCATCCACCAAGCTCTCGAGGCACGCGGCCTGTCTTGCCTGAGCGTTCTTGCCCGCTGGGGCGAATCGAGCGTGGAAGCGCTCGCGTCCATTCGCGAGGCGCTTGGACAAGCCGATCTCACCAGCATCGTGGTGCTCCAAGACTTCGTCATCGGCGGAGGCGAAGGGCGTCGAGAGGCCACCGAAGCCCTCGAGGCACTCGGTGTCCCCGTCGTCAAAGCGATTCGTATGTCGGACCGTCAGCGTTCGGATTGGGAGCTCTCGTCCGACGGGCTTCCTTGGGACAAGGTTCACAACCGAATCGCGATGCCCGAGTTGCAGGGCCAGAGCCAGCCCCATGTCCTCGCGGCCGCAGGTGACGCTCGCACCGATCCGCGCACGGGCGTTCGGCTTGTTGGGGTGACGCCGCTCCGCGACGAGATCGATCGCCTCACCGATCGGATCCTGAGGTGGCGAACTCTCCAGACGGCGGGCAACGCCGAAAAACGCGTCGCCGTCGTGTACTACAACCACCCGCCTGGCCGGCACAACATTGGAGCCGACAACCTCGACGTCCCCGAGACACTCCTCGAGCTTCTTCGAACGCTCGACCACGCGGGGTACCAGGTTTCCGGTTTGCCTACCGACGGCGAAGCCTTGCTCGATGTGCTGCAGCAGACTGCGGTCAATCTGCCGAACGATGCCGCGGCGCTCGACACCATGCGACGGAAGGGCTTTGCGGTTTCCGGCGCCGACTACCAGACTTGGTTCTCGACGCTTCCAGAGTCCGTGCAACGCGAAGTGACCTCTGGGCCACTGGCGCGACTTCAAACCACGGTCGCGCGTGCGCTTCAGGCGGGCCAAGTGGCGCTCGCGCGCGATCGAATCGATTCCACGATGGGCGACCTGCACCATCTGCTGCATGGCGTGCAGCACGAGGCCCGCGACCGAGCGATCGACCTAGCCGATCAACTGTCCGCCGCGTACGATGCCGTCGTCGCTGGCGACGCCGCGGAGTTTGCGCGAATCGACGAGCTTACCGAGGCGTTGACGCGGACCGGTATCGAGGGCGTTGCGGGCTGGGGCAGGGCGCCCGGATCCGTCATGTCGTCTCACGGCGACCTACTCGTACCCGGTGTGACGTTCGGGAACGTGTTCCTCGGACCGCAGCCCCCACGAGGCTGGGAAGTTCACGAAGAGCTTCTCCACGCCAACCTGACCTTCCCGCCGCACCATCAGTACCTCGCCTGGTACCACTGGATCCGAGATGTCTGGAAGGCCGACGTGCTGATTCACGTCGGTCGCCACGGTACGGCCGAGTTCCTCCCAGGCAAGCGCACGGGCCTCGGCGGCGAAGACTACCCACAGGTCGTCCTCGGCGACCTCCCAAACGCATACATCTACATCGTCGATGGCGTTGGCGAGGGGATCCAGGCCAAGCGACGCGGGTCGGCTGTCATCATCGATCACCTCACGCCGGCTTTGTCCACCACACCCCTCTACGACGAGCTTCTTGCACTTCGTCAGCTCGTCGAGACCTACGAGACTGCAGAAAACGGCAGCAACACCCTCGGGCAGCGGCGCGCCGTGGCCGAGATCCGGAAGCTTGTCGGCGCATCAGAGTTGAAGGCGGAGCTCGTCGAAGCCATGGCGAACGAACCGGGCATTCGTGGCGTAGCGTTCGACGATGTGGACGATGAGCTCCTCGTTCATGAAGTAGGTCACTACCTCACCACGCTCCAAGAACGCTTCATGCCACTTGGCCTCCACGTCGTCGGACGCGCCTGGAGCGAGGAACAAGTCGACACCATGCTGGCAAGCATGTTCGGCGGTGAGACGGTCGCGGCGAGTGCTCGCGAGAATCTCTTGTCAAGCCCCAGCCACGAGACGGCCGCGTTGTTGGCGGCGCTCGGGGGCCGGTTCGTACCTCCCGGAAAAGGCAACGATCCGATCCGAAGCCCGGAGGTGCTTCCCACCGGCCGCAACTTCCACGCGATTGGCGGTGAGCAGACGCCCACCCGATTGGCCTTCGACCTCGGTGCGCGTTTGGCGGCAGAAGCGCTGTCGGAGGAAGGCGACTCCGACGAGGCAGAAGCCATCGTGCTTTGGGCAAGCGACACGGTTCGAGACGAGGGCGCCATGATCGGCCTCGGGCTTTCGTTCCTCGGCGTCGAGCCCGTGTGGAACAGTCGAGGGGTCGTGCGCGGGATCACCCGCGCCAAGCGAGACCAAAGCCACCGCCGTCGTGATGTGACCTTCGTGACGAGCGGCCTTTTTCGAGATCTCTATCCGAATCAGCTCGTTTGGCTCGACCGCGCGTGGCTGCTTGCACTCGATGCAAGCGCCTCGACGATTCGCGAAGAACACCCCGCGCTAGCCCCGTCTTTGGATGCCGCGTTGGCTCGCTTGGGGGACGAGCTCCGTGCTCCGGGGCGCGAACCCATGTCCGTCAACCAGGTCGCGGCTCATTGGGTTCGGGACACGAAGGACCTTCGTGCGCGCGGTGTCGGGGCCGAGGA
>JBCCEK010000372.1:0-2651 GCA_039030295.1 Myxococcota bacterium
ATGTTCGGAGGCGACTTCGTCTACAACACATCGAGGGAGTTCGTGAGCAGTCTCGGTCTGCCCCTCTTGGTTCTGATGGGGCAAGATCTGCTTCACCCCCCCGCCATCTCTCACGAGATCGCCCAACTCGCACGACGCGCCACACTCGTCGAGCAGTGGAAGGAGCCCGCCCGCGCCGAAGAACTGGCGGCCACGATCAGCCGGTTCCTCGAGACACATCTCTCCGCTGAAAGTCCATGATCCGCACCACAGGAACCGTGTCCTCGTGTCCGACCCCAAGGCTCTAGTGCTTGGTGCAAGCGGGTTCCTCGGGAGCCACGTGGTCCGCGCGTTGCGCGCGGAAGGTCGCGCGGTGCGGATCCTGGTCCGCCCGACGAGTGACACCTTGATGACAGACCACCTCGACCTCGATCGCCAGGTTGGCGACGTCTTCGATCCTGCCACCCTCCGGGAGGCCATGAACGGCTGTGACACGGTGTTCTACTGCATCGTCGACGCCCGGTCGTGGCTCCGGGACAGCGCCCCTCTCTATCAAACCAATGTCGAAGGATGCCGCACCGTCTTGGATGTAGCGCTCGAGATGGAGATCACGCGCTTCGTCTTCACGAGCTCGATCGTCACGATCGGGCTCAACCCGACAGGGGTGGCCTCGGAACGTGACGCGTTCAACTGGGACGAGCGCGCACCCGGTTACGTCAAGACGAGGGTCGCAGCCGAGCGGCAAGTGTTCGACTACTGCGAGCGGGGGCTGCCGGCCGTCGTGTGCAATGTGGCCACCACGTTCGGCCCCCACGATCGGCAACCGACGCCGCACGGAGATCTCATCAAGCGCACCGTCGAAGGAACGATGCCAGTCTACTGGGACTCCAGCATGTCGGTCGTCGGGATCGAGGACGCCGCCGCCGCGATGCTCCTCGCCGAGCGCCACGGTCGTGTCGGCGAGCGGTACATCATCAGCGACCGCATGATGGACATGCACGAGATCACCACCCAGATTGCGGCCTACGCGGGCGTCTCCCCTCCGCGGGTTCGGGTTCCGAAGTGGCTCCTCAAGGCTTCGGTGTGGCTTGCCGAGCAGGTGACCCACCGACTCGGAAAAGAGACCGTGTTCACGATGAGCAGCATCGTCCTGATGGACACGATGGGTGCCTTCGACAACGACAAAGCGAAACGCGAACTCCACTGGGAGCCTCAGCCGATGGAGGAGTCGCTACGGAAGGCGGCGGCATGGTTTCAGGAACGGCGCGCGGATGGCGCTACGACGGGCGCCACTCGACGCGACAGATCGGGTGGGTTCCGCTGAAGCCTTTCAGTGTCACCTCCCGGGCATCCGCGAACTGAAAGCCCCGATCCGCACTGCTCGACTGCACGTCCCCCGAGACCAGGATCTCGTCGCGCGCGGCGAGGTCGGCGATTCGGAAGGCGTGGATGACCGTGCGGCCGAAGAACTTGTCCTTGTCGCGAATCGCCTCGCCGCAGTGTAGTCCGATTCGGATCCGGATGGGTTCGCTCGGGTGGCCTCGGCTGTACGCCTCGAACGCGCGCTGGAGGGCGACCGCGCACCGAAGGCCGGCGGTCGGGGTCGGGAACGCGATGAGAAACCCGTCCCCTCGGAGCTCGACTTCCAACCCACCGTGGGCTTCACACTGCGTTCGCACGATACGGTTGTGGTCTTCGACCACCTTGAGGGCGTTGCGGTCCCCCAAGCGCTCCATCATCCCGGTGTAATCGACCATGTCGCTGAACATCAAGGTCACGCTGCCGTCGGCGCCCGCGGCTGACGACATGTTTGGGCGTTTGGCCTCGACCGAAGCTGCCACTAGCGCGATCGACGCTTTGACGTCCCCCGAATCGCTTCCCTGCGCACGCATCTTTGCCGCCAACGCGCGCTCGAGCCACTGCGACGCGGCTCCAATGCGGCGATAGATCTCGAGGGCGCGGTCGAGCTTCTCGAGGGCGCCTCTCCGATCGGCGGCGCGCTGGAGCGCCGTTCCCCAAACGACATAGGTCTCGGCCTCCTCGAACGGTACCCCGTACTTCTGAAGGATCTCGGCGGAGCGCTCGAAGTGTTTGGTCGCCTCCACCCAGTCTTTGTTGGCGGCCGCCACGGCGCCTTCGGCCCGATACAGCAGACCCGCCATGCCTCGCATGTCTTCGGTCCCGACGAATCGTTCTCGCCCGCGTCGAAGATGGTGCTCCGCCGACTCGGTATCCCCGACTTTCGCCTCGAGCGCCGCGAGCCCAAAGAGCGACCGATCGAGTTGCTCGGCGAAACCGAACCGGTCGGCTTCCTCGACACACTCGCGGTAGAGACGGCGAGCTTCCTCGTCGTCTCCCCGCATCTCGCGGACCCGGCCACGGAGGGCCCAGTCCGAGACGACGAAACCGCCGACGCCACGCGCCTGGAGCTCGTCCCGCTTCTTTTGCGCGAACGCTTCCGCCGCGTCCCAGTCCCAATGGAAGAGCACCAGGTCGGCGTTCATCCAGCTGGACGCCCCTTCTTCAATCGCAGCGCGGGCTTCCTCGATGCGACCCGCTACGGCACACGCCGCCGCGCGTGAATTCAAGATAATCGCGCGTTGCAACGGGGCCTGTGCGGCCCCGAGGTCTTCGAGCGCCCGGTCGAGAATCGCAAAGCTCGGATTGGGATC
>JBCCEK010000373.1:0-2647 GCA_039030295.1 Myxococcota bacterium
CCCTTCGCGGAAGTCGTGCCCGTAGAGGTGGGTCAGGCTGATGGGCTGCACGACGCCAAGGCCACCGGCGGCCGAGACTGCAGCAACAAGCTCGGGGTTTGAACCCGGGTACATCGGCCCGCACACGACGGGCACGTCGACGCCGGTCTGGGTGAGGAATTGTTCGGTAGGCGTCGGCATGCTGTTGACGGGTTTTGTAGCAGATGCTAACAAATGACTCAACGCGTTTTTCGAGTCAGAAAACGATGGGTAGGCCCGCCAAACTGCAGCTCGACGAAGTCCTGAAGCGGGCGACCGACCTCTTCTGGAAGAAGGGCTGCGACTGCGTCACGACGCGGGACCTCGAGGCGGCGCTCGATCTACGGGCGCCCGCGATCTACCGGCGGTTTCGGACCAAAGACGAGCTCCTCGCCCGATGCGTCGACCACTACGTGGATACCATCATCCTGACCCGCGTCCGACGGATCCTCGAAGACGCGGACGATCCGCTGCAAGGCCTCCACAACTTCTTCACGACGACACTCGAACCGCATCGACGCGATGCGCAGCTTCGGGGTTGCCTGCTCGCGAACACGGCGGCGCACGCCGATGGGCAGGTTCCCGAGATCCGCGCTGCGATTTATCGTGGTTGGGACCTGATCGACTCGGCCTTTCAAGAGCAGATCGCACGCGCTCAAGAACTCGAACAGATCGAAGCGGACCTCGACCCCAAAGCGGTGAGCCAAGCGCTCCTCCTGTCGTTGCAGGGCCTCCTGACTCTTGTGCGAGCCGGCATGGTCGACCTGCAACCCGGAATCGCCGCCACCTTTCGTCTCCTCGGGGGACGACCGACGTCATCGACGCAGTAAGAGAAAGAAGCGTGAACCGACAATGATGAGAACACTCCTTGGGACGGCACTCGCGGCCTGCGCGCTAGCCCTCTGCGGATGCGGATCGGATGACATGGCGGGGTCGAGCTGGATACCGAATGACGGCGCGATTCTATCCGCCTACTACGGCTTGGACATGCTCCCCGAGACCGCGAACCTCTTGTGCGGAGGAACGGACGTGGAAGGAGAGGATGGAATGCCTCTGGTGTTCGCGGCGAAGATCAATCAGGACACACTTGCGCCAGAAGCCTTCGCCGTCGAAACCGCGACCGGGGAGCGGGTCACTCCTGTCTGCGCCACGGTCGCGCCCGCGATCGAAGCGCTCGAGCTGCGCTCGGTCTTGCTCGTAGGGATGTTTGGCGCCCCCGATGCGCAGCCCCGTGCCGTCGAGGTGGTTGGGCCCCTCGAGGACGTGGACGGCGTTTCTCTACTGGGAGAGCGCATCGAGCAGATCACCTCGCTCGAGAGCGGTCCATCCCTCGTCGTTGCAGAGACCTTCGCCCCCGACACCGAAGGGCTCGAGGGGGAGTGCCCTGAAGGCACCACACAAGTGGTGCAGCTCACCTGGCAAGGTGGCGTCACAGGGCCTGACGGGGCACCGCTTGGCGAGCCTCAGCGCCTGGGGGTGACCGTCGAACTCGAGAGCGGCGAGAGAGTGACCCCCATCGCCCTCGCGGATGACGATCCCGACAACTACGTGCACGCCTGCCTCGACGTCGCTGGTATCCCCGTCTCGGTCACCGTCGCCGGTGGGCTCTTCCACGACCCCGGAGACGACGCGAACCCTCCGACTCAGATCGAGGTCGTGGCCGGCGTTCCCTGAAGTACCATGTCCACGAGAGGTATCGCATGAATCCCAGGGTTCCGAACCAAGAGCGGCAAGAGTTCCAAGAGTACGCGCGCCGCTGGATCGCCGAGAACAAGCCTCCCCCACCGCCCGAGCGTCTGCCGATCAGTCCCATCGAGGTGATGACCATCGGGCAACGGGACTACCTCCAGGCGTGGCAGCGCAAGTGCTATGACGCAGGCCTCGTCGGCGCCGACTACCCGAAGGAGTACGGCGGCGGCGGGAACGAGGGGTTCCAGCACATCGCCAACCGAGAGCTGGCGCTCGCGCGGGTGCCGTTCCTCATCAACCTCATCGGCCTCAACATGGCTGCGCCAACGATCCTGGCCCACGGCACCGAATCCCAAAAGCGCAAGTTCATCCCGGGCTGCCTCACCGGCGAAGAGATCTGGTGCCAAGGGTTCTCGGAACCGGGTGCCGGATCGGACATGGCAAATCAACAAACGATGGCCGTGCGCGACGGAGACGATTGGATCGTCAACGGCCACAAGGTGTGGACGAGCCTGGGGCACTTCGCGAAGTGGATGATCCTCATCGCGCGCACCGGGAAACAGCACAAGTACAAAGGGCTCACTTACTTCCTCTGCCCGATCGGGGGGCACCCCGGTGTGACGGTCCGCCCGCTGGTGAAGCTCACGGGTGAGAGTGGCTTCAACGAGGTGCTCTTCGAGGATGTTCGCGTACCCGACGCCAACCGCCTCGACGAGGAAGGGATGGGCTGGACTGTTGCGATGACAACGCTCACCTACGAGCGCGGGGCAGCCGAAAGCGCGGGGCAAGGGGGCGGCGACGAGACGGACGCGACCGAGCAGCTGATCGCCCTGGCCCGCGACACTTGGCGCGACGGCAGATGCGCGGCAGACGATCCCGTTACCCGGGATGCCATCATTCAGCGCGCCATCGTGGCGGAGGGGATTCGGCAGAACGCCCG
>JBCCEK010000374.1:0-2645 GCA_039030295.1 Myxococcota bacterium
TCAGAGCTCGTAAGGAAGCAAACGCCGAATGCGACCTTCGTCGCGCTCGTTGACCATCGAGTTCTTCTTGAGCTTGCGGAGCCGGTTGGACGGCTTGCCTCGCATCAAGTGCTGCTTGCCAGCCGTCGAGCGACGAATCCGCCCTCCGCCGGTGGCTTTGAACCGCTTGGCCGCAGCTCGCTTGGTCTTCATCTTGGGCATCTGTCTATCCTCGCTTACAGCTCCCGGCCCAGCGCGACCGCGGTCAGGGAGCGGAGAGCCCCCTGCTTAGCGCGGGCGTCCCCCCCGGTAAAGGCGATTGGGGTCGTTCGTCGCACAACCCGCTATCTTGTGGGTCGATGGCCGTGTCGAACCTCGAAAAGCCTCTAGAATCGGCGAGTTATCAGCTCGGCTGGCAGGCGCGCTAGCCGCGGCTCTGCTGAACCTTCACCCGCGGCGCCAAGATGGCCGTCATCGTACGCCCTTCGAGACGCGCTGAAGTCTCGACGACCCCGATGTCTTCCACCTCGCCGACGATGAGGTCGATCTGGCGTTGAGCGGTCTCCGGGTGCGTGATCTCCCGGCCTCGGAAGCGCACGGTGAGCTTCACCTTGTTGCCCTCTTCGAGGAAACGGCGGACGTGCTTGACCTTGAATGCGACATCATGGTCGTCGGTCTTCGGCCGGAGCTTGATCTCCTTGAGCGCGATCTGCGTTTGCCGTTTTCGGGCGTCCGCCTGCTTCTTCTTTTCTTCGTACTTGAACTTGCCGAAGTCCATGATCTTGCAAACTGGTGGGTTCGCCTTCGGGTTCACCTCGACCAAATCGAGGTCTAGATCCCGGGCCATGCGACGGGCTTCGTCGGTGTTCATGACGCCCATCATGTTTCCATCGGCTCCGATCACTCGGATCTCGGGCACTCGAATGCGATCGTTCACCCGCGGGCCGAAGTTCCGAGGGCGATCGCGTGGTCCAAAACGCGGTCTAGCGATGACTATCTCCTATCTGTGAATCCATCGATGAGGGGGGACGGTTCTCGCGCTCGAGTCGATCGATCACGTCGGCCAGCGGCATGAAGCCGAGGTCCTTGTTCTCGTCGCGGGAGCGGATTGCCAGCCCCTGCCCTTCTACTTCTTTTTGTCCGATCACGCCCAGATACGGGACCCGCATCAGGCGCGCTTGGCGAATCTTGGCGCCGAGCTTGTCCCCGCTCAAATCTGCGGAGACACGAAAGCCTCGGTCTTGGAGCTGCCGCTGCACGTCAGCTGCATAATCGTTGAACTTCTCACTCACCGTCAACAGCGTGATCTGCTCAGGGGCTAGCCATGTCGGAAAAGCACCCCCGACGTGCTCGGTGAGGATCCCGAAAAAACGCTCCACCGACCCCAGAATCGCCCTGTGAAGCATCACCGGACGATGACGCTTGTTGTCCTCGCCCGTGTATGAGAGGTCGAACCGTTCGGGCAAGTTGAAATCGGCTTGGATGGTGCCGAGCTGCCACGGACGGCCGATGGCGTCCTTGAGATGGAACTCGATCTTGGGGCCGTAAAAGGCACCCTCGCCCTCGAGAACTTCGTAGGGGAGGCCCTTGTCTTTCACGGCCTCTTCGAGCGCGTGCTCCGATTGATCCCAAACGTCGTCGTCGCCGAGCCGTTTCTCAGGCCTGGTCGCGATGGCGATACGCACGTCCGAGAACCCAAAGTCGCGGTACACCTCGTGCACGATGTCGAGGAAGCCCTTGATCTCGTCTTGCACCTGTTCGAGCGTGCAAAAGATATGGCCGTCGTCTTGGGCGAAAGAGCGTACCCGCGTCAGGCCTTGCACAACGCCACTGCGCTCGAATCGATGCAGCCGCCCGAAGTCCGCCATGCGCATCGGCAGGTCGCGATAGCTCCGACGCGTCATCCCGAAGATCAGGCAGTGGCTCGGGCAGTTCATAGGTTTGACCCCGAATCGCAAGGACTCTTCGATCGCGAGAGCCCACTCGTGTGGATCTCGGAGAGAGTCGTCTTGGGCTTTGCCTTGCAGCTTCTCGAGGTTCTCGACCGTGGCCGCCATGTACATGTTCTCGGCGTACGACGGCAGATGCCCGGACGTGTGAAAGAGCTCGTTCTCGAAAATCTGGGGGGTGATCACCTCGTCGTATCCACAGCGCGCGTAGAGGTCGCGGATGTACCGCTCGAGCATGTTGTAGACGGTGGCACCGCGAGGAAGAAAGAACGGCGACGCGGGCGCATGACGATGAAACGCAAAGAGCTCGAGTTCTTTGCCAAGTTTGCGGTGGTCGCGTTTGCGCGCTTCCTCGAGCCGCTTGAGATGTGCACGGAGGGCTTTCGGCGATGCGAAGGCGGTCCCGTAGATCCGTTGAAGCATGGGGTTGCGCTCATCGCCGCGCCAATAGGCACCCGCCACGCTCGTGAGCTTCACGGCCTTGAGGAAGCCCGTTGAGGGGACGTGCGGCCCCTCGCAGAGGTCGACCCACTCCCCGTGCCGATATAGCGAAATTGGATCGTCCAGGCGCTCGAGGTGTTCGAGCTTGAATGTCTCGTCGAGCGACTGCAGAAGGCCGCGGGCCTCATCACGCGTGACGACCTCTCGGCGAAATGGGCTGTCCGCATCGATGATCTCCGCCATCTTCTCTTCGATGGCGCGAAGGTCGTCTTCCGA
>JBCCEK010000375.1:0-2642 GCA_039030295.1 Myxococcota bacterium
ACGGTCCGCGCGATCAGTTCTCGAATCGACCTCGGAACGCTGAGCGAGCTCATCAACGACCGAGTCGAACACGACGACGCCTCTGTGGCAACCGACGCCGTCTTTGGCCCCTTCGGTGTCCACGTGTTCACGCTGCTCGAAGGCAACCGCCAATTGGTCGTCAACGATGCGACGACGGGTCAGGAGCTAGGCCGAATGCAAGTCGGCAGGGCACCGCAAGGGATTGTGCGGTCGGCAGCAAACCGGCTCTACGTGCACAACTTCATGGACCGAAGTGTGACGATCATCGACGCGGACGCGGTGGTCCAAGGCGGTGCGGTCGCGAACGCGTCCGAGGTCGCGGTCATTGACACGACGGGCCTGGAGAACTTGAGCCCCACTGTGCTGCTCGGGAAGCAGCTGTTCTACGACGCCGCCGACGACCGGCTTGCGGCATTCGACTACATGAGTTGCGCATCGTGCCACAAGGAAGGCCAACAAGATGGTCGGGTTTGGGATTTCGCCGCCGCCGGCGAAGGGCTCCGCAACACGATCACCTTGGTCGGTCACGGGGGGCCTGAGCACGGGATGATCCATTGGACCGGTAACTTCGATGAGATTCACGATTTCGAGGGTCAGCTTCGGTCGTTCAGCGGCGGGACCGGGCTCATGGACGATGCCGACTTCTTCTTCGGGACGAGGCAAGATCCCCTCGGAGACCCGAAAGCAGGGATCTCGCCGGACCTCGACGCACTCGCCGCGTACATGCACTCGCTCACGGCGGCACCGCTCAGCCCGCACCGAGGCAACGACAGTGCGCAAGGCCGATTCGACTTCTTGGCCGCGGGATGCGACAGCTGCCATGCGGGGTCCGCGATGACCGACAGCGCCACAGGCGCGCGCCATGACATCGGAACGGCCACCGCCGAGTCCGGGGAACGACTGGGTGGCCCACTCGATGGATTCGACACACCGTCGCTGCTCGGGGTCTGGGCGACGCCGCCGTATCTACACGACGGGTCGGCTGCGACTCTCGAAGAGGCGATCGCCAGCCACGATACCGCGGCCTCATTGCCGCCAGAAACCGTCGATGAAATCGCCGTCTACCTCCGAGGCGTCGAGAGAACCCCTGCACCGACCACGAGCTGCTCCGCATCGGCGCTGCGTCTCGAGGAGTCGTCGGTGCCGACGTTCGCCCTCTTGATCCTCGTGGGCTTGGTCGCCCGACGCTCGGGGCGCGTACGAGAGCGCACCACGCGAACGTGAGCACTCCCCAGCGCCAAGCGGGTTTCCGAGTGAGTGGAAACGCGAAACTGTGGTTGAGCGTGGTCGTGTTGGGGCTCGCGCTCGCACACGGATGCTCGAAAGAACGCGCAAAACCAAACGACGGCGAAGATCGATGGACGCCGCTTCGCAGCGCGACGAGCGACACAGGAGACTTGCGTGTGATCGTCGACACGGAATCGATGCCGGTCCCGATCAATGTGACGCACCAGTGGCGTATCCAAGTGCTGCGCGAAGGCAATGAAGCGACGCCGTTCGTCCCCCAAGCACTGGTGGTCAATGGGGGGATGCCGTCCCACGGCCACGGTCTTCCGACGCAACCCTCGGTGTCTCAGCATCTAGGCGACGGCACCTTCCTGGTCAGCGGCATGCGGTTCAACATGGGAGGGCCATGGGAGATGGTCATCCGAGTCCTCGACGGGAACCGCTGGCACCGCGTGGCGTTTCCGATCGACCTCAAGCCCGCGGGAGCTCCCAACGAGCGGAGCTCAACGTGGAGTCCATCCGAGCTCGGGCTCCTTCGAAGCCTGTCGTGGTCGTCGGCAGGCAACCCACCCCGCGACCGGACCAATCGCGTGCAACGCGATGCACGAGCGGTCGCGCTCGGGCGTGCGCTCTTCTTCGATCCGGCGATCAGCGCAACCGGCGAAGTATCATGCGCATCTTGCCACCAGGAGGAACTGGCTTTCACCGATGGACGTGCGACGGCCAAGGGGCTTGCGGTTCTCGATCGAAACGCACCTAGCGTGATCGGCGCCGCGCGACAACGGTGGTTCTACTGGGACGGCCGGCGCGACAGCCTTTGGGCACAGGCCCTAGTCCCGATCGAAGCCGCTCAGGAGATGGGGTCGAGTCGGCTCGCGGTCGTCCGAAGGATCCGAGACGAAGAGAAGTACCGGACGGCGTACGAAGCCGTGTTCGGCGCGCTGCCCGTGCTCGACGGCGTGTCGATGCCACATGCGGGCCCGATTGGACCTGAGGATCACCGCCGAGCCTGGCGCGAGATCCCCGCGCGGACGAGACGCGCGATCAACACAGCGTTCGCCAATCTGGGGAAGGCGATCGCGGCGTTCGAATCGACGCTCGACTTTGAGCCCACCCGGTTCGATCAATACGTCGACGCTGGCGCCACGGACAACACCATCAGCGAGAGCGAGATGGCAGGGCTCAAGCTCTTCATCGACCCCAAGAACCAATGCCTCAAGTGCCACAACGGGCCAGCGTTCACCAATGGCGGCTTTCACAACATCGGAACGGGTTCCGCGGACCCGGCGCGGCCGGATGTCGGTCGGATCGCCGGGCTTCAGTCTGCCATCCTCGACGAGTTCAACTGCCTCGGGCGGTACTCCGATGATCGAGCGCACTGCAGCGAGCTCGAT
>JBCCEK010000376.1:0-2637 GCA_039030295.1 Myxococcota bacterium
CCGATGAGCTGCGAAGTGCGCTCACGATCCTCAAAGACCCGGTCCTCGACTTGCACTGGCCGATCCGACGGCCCGATCAGTAAGCAGGAAGCGTCAGGGACGGTGTCGCGCATCCGCTGAACCACCGCGCGAAGGTCTCGCTCGTAGTCTTCGAGCGGGGCTTCATCGCCGCTCTCGTTGGTTCCGTACGCCAACACGACGAGGTCTGGATCTCGCCGTTTCAAGTGTTCTCGGTAGATGGCGTCGTCCCACAACAACTGGTACCTGGCGCGCGACCCATTGATCCCGAGCGTGTCGACGATCACGCCGGGCCGGTCTCTTTCGACCGAAGCGCCGAAGAGCCAGACGGGACGCTTGCTCGTCGTTCGAAGCTCGAACGTATGGGGCCCATCCGGAACGCGAAACGCCGCGTAAGCAGTCTGAGGTTTCGCCCCGCGCGTCGAGACTCGGCGCGCGGAGCGGCCGTCGATGATCACCTCGAAGTCACCACCTTTGGGGATCTTCAGGTAGTAGAGTTCGAACACTTCGGCGGCGTTTCCGAAGTCGCCGTCTTCAACGGTCTTGACGAGCCCAAACGATCCGGGACGGCTGCTCGCCATTGCCAAGCCAGCAAGCCCAACTGCCTCGACCTCCGAATCGCCAACGCGGATACGGTGAGTCTTCCATCGCTTGCCATCGCTATCGATATTGATGTCGCGGTGCCGATACGTCCGCCAGGGGTGCACTGGAACGACGAACCCGTGGCCAGCATCCCCGTAGCGGTCCTGGAGCTCGCGTCGAATGTGCCCGGTGAAAAGGTCGCTCGCGACGTGGGACGCGCCGTAGAACAACAGGCGCGCCTGGCCTTCGCCAGCTTCGGCGCGCGCAAGCGCTTGGTGGAGCGCCTTCATCGACAGCCCGTCTCGGTCTTCGATCGCAATGTCGAGGCCCAGCGCATCGACGGGCGGCGGCCGGAGCAGGCGCGGGCCCATCCGCTGCGCCGAAGACTCCACCGCTTCGAGCACCCCTCGCTCATCGATGGCAGCCGGAGCAGGGGTCGCGGGGTCCGCTGAGGTGTGGGCGACGTTGTAGCTCAGCGTCCACAGCGCCGCCGCGGTCACGCCCGCCAACACCACTGCAAAGGGTGAACCCCATAGATCGCGAACCCTCACGCCCTCACCATGGCGATCCGCCCCGATCGAGTCAAATTGGCGTGAAAGACTTTGAGAAGTCGGCCATGATGCGCGCCATGACAGAGCGCGAGTTGTTGCTCCGAGCCGCCAAGTTCGACGTTGCGCGGCTGACATTCGAGGGGCCGGACGGCGCGCCCATCGTCCGCGATGTGGTCGAGCACCCTGGCGCCGCGGTAATCCTTCCAGTCCTCGACGACGGCCGCGTCGTGCTGATCCGAAACCTCCGGAGAATCGTCGGCAAGACACTCTGGGAGCTTCCCGCAGGAACTCTCGAGCCGGGAGAGGCACCGGAGATCTGCGCGGCCCGGGAGCTCGAGGAAGAGACCGGATTCCGTGCTGGCACGATGACGGGGCTGACCGAGTTCTTCGCATCGCCCGGCGTGCTCAACGAACGCATGTACGGCTACCTGGCGACCGACCTCGAAAAGACGAGCCAGAACCTCGATGAGGGCGAGGAGATCGAGGTGTTCCCGACACCGACGTGGCAGGTTCGCGACATGCTCAAAGAGGGTCACATCGAAGACGGTAAGACGATCGCGCTACTTCTCTACTGGATGCATCTTCACGGACCCTGACCTGGCGAATCCGACGGCGCCCCTCCATGGAACTGCTGACCCGAATCGAAGAGAACTGGATCGTCCTGCTGATCCCGATCATCAGCGGCATCGTCGGGTGGTTCACGAACGTGGTGGCCATCAAGATGATGTTTCATCCGATCGAGTTCGTCGGCATCCCTCCGTACCTCGGCTGGCAGGGTGTGATTCCAGCCAACGCGCTCCGGCTCGCGCGCATGTCGAATGCGTTGATCACGGAGAAGCTCCTGTCGCTCCGCGAACTCTTCGATACGAGCTTTAGCGCCGACGCGTTTACGGGAAAACTCGGCGCGGTCGTCGATGAGATCACCGACCAAGTCATCCACGATGTCGCGACCCAGTACGCCAAGCCGATGTGGGACAACGCGGGCGAGTTCATGCAGAACAAGGTGCGGAACTTGGTCCGTGAGGAGATCATGGCGGTGTCGAGGTCGATCGCGCTCGATATGGCCGATGACATCCACAACATCCTCGACATCGAGGCGACGACTCTCGAAGCGATGGATCGCGACCGGGGTCTGATGGGAGAGCTGTTCTACGAGGTCGGGCGGAACGAGTTCAAATTCATCGAGCGCTCGGGGCTCTACTTCGGTTTCCTCTTCGGGGTCTTCCAAATGATCGTCTGGGTCCTGTACCCCGCGCCGTGGATTTTGCCCGCAGCCGGGTTCGCCGTGGGGTACTTCACCAATTGGATCGCCCTGAAGCTCATCTTCTTGCCTAGGGACCCTCTACGTCTCGGGCCATTCTCGGTTCAGGGCCTGTTCCACAAACGGCAGGCAGACGTCGCCAAGGCGTTCGGCCACACCGTGGCGACGCGAGTGCTCAACGCCGACAACATCGTGCTCAGCGTGATGTCGAGCCCGGGCGCCGCC
>JBCCEK010000377.1:0-2590 GCA_039030295.1 Myxococcota bacterium
CTGGGTTGTGATGAAGCGGGAGCTTCGCTCGTTCTTCGTGTCGCCGTTGGCGTACGTGGTTCTCACCTCGTGGCTGATCTTCACGGGGGTGGTGTTCTGGCTCATCACCGAGTTCTACGCCCGCAGCGCCGTCACTTCCGGTGCGGGGAGCCCACTTTCTGCGTTCTTCGGGGGAAGCGCGCTCTTCTTCATGCCGCTCATGGTCTTCGTGCCGGTCCTCACCATGCGTTTGATCGCCGGCGAGCGGCAGTCGGGAACCCTCGAAGGCCTGATGACGGCACCGATCTCCGAAACCTCGATCGTCCTCGGCAAGTACGGCGCCTCCCTCGTGATGTGGATCACGCTCTGGGCGCCGACGGTCATCTATGCCGTGATCATGGATCAGTATGGCAGCATCGACTGGGGCGCCGTTCGCGCGAGCTACCTCGGCGTGTTCTTCCTCGGCGCCTATCTGATGGCGCTCGGGCTCTTGATGAGCACGATCGCGCCGACTCAGATCATCGCTGCGGTGCTCGCGTTCGTCGCACTGGGGGTCCTCTTCACGGTCGGGATCGGCCAAACGGTGTTCGACGGGACGCTGCGGGAAGTCTGCGCCTACATCAGCATGTGGGGCCAGATGCAGAGCTTCTCGAAGGGTGTCGTCGACTCGCGCTACCTGTTGTTCGATATCTCGGTCACGGTCATGGCCGTCGGCCTCAGCGTCGCCGTCCTCAAGGCACGGAGGCACGTGTGAAGGCGGCGGGACGGACACGGCTCAACTTGCTCGCGACCGCGCTTCTGTCGGTTGTTGTGGTCGCGCTGGTCAACTTCGTCGGCGCGAGGCACTACAAGCGATGGGACTGGACCGAGAGCAAGCTGTTCACGTTGTCTGACCGTAGCCAACAGGTCCTTCGCGAGCTCGACGATGACATTCAGGTCTACGTGTTTCTCGCGCGCGGTGAGGAGGACTTCGCCGACATCGAGACCCTCCTCGAGGAGTACAAGGCGATCACGCCGCGAATCTCGGTCGAATGGGTCGACCCCGATCGAGACCGGGCGCGCTACCAAGTGCTCGCCGACGAGTTCGGGATCGACACTTGGCTCGCTGGCGAGTTGACGCTGTCGCAAGTCCCAGTCGTCGTGACTAGCGGCGACCGAAAGTGGAAGATCGAACGCCACCAGCTGATCATCGAAGACTTCGACACCATGGATGACGCCGACGGTCACAAGCTCGACCTTCAGTCCGAGCGTGCGATCACCGGCGCCATCCTGGAGGTCACCACCGGCACACCCACGCAAGTGTGCCTTGCCAAAGGGCATGGGGAGTGGGAGCTCGGTGCGTATGGCGAGCGTAGCTTCGACGCGGTCGCGAGCGAGCTCGGGTGGGAGAAGATCGAGATCGAACCACTCGAGATCACGGCGGACACCGAAGTGCCTCCGGGGTGCGACGCGATTTTCGTAATCAGCCCTCAGCGGCAGTTCTCGAAGGAGGAGGCCGCGGTCGTCAACGAATTCCTCGAGGGCGGGGGCAACGTATTGCTCGCCTTCGACCCGGTCCTCAAGAAGGGATCGCTCCAGCCGACCGGGTTCGAGGAGAGCCTTGGAGCACGCGGAATCCTCGTCGGCAATGACCTGGTCATCGAGAACGACCAGCAGCACCAGATCCCCGGCACGCCCGGAGACATCTTCCTCGTGACCGACTTCGGCACACACCGCCTGACCAACACGATCGCCAAGGTCGGAGGCGGCGTCATCATGGGGGTTGCGAGGTCGGTCGACGTGAGCCCCGAGGGTGACGCAGAAGTGCTCATGCGGACGAGCCCACTCGCGGTCGCCGAGTTCGATCTCGAGAAGGCGCTCGGGAAGGACAAGAAGGGCACCGACCTCGAGGCACGCGTGGTTCCCCTCGCCGCGGCGTGGGAGTACGAGGCACCGCTCGGCGACGACCTCAAACCGGCCAAGCGGGAAGGGCCCGAACCCGGGCGTCTACTCGTCCTTGGCGACAGCGACTGGCTCTCGGGTGATTTCCTCGACAACCCGCAGCTCTCCAACATCGATCTGCTCTCGTCGACCGCGGGGTGGCTGACCCGACGCGAAGCGATGATCAACATCGCGCCACGAAAGACCAATGCGCGTGCGGTCGTCATGAGCGACGCCGACCTCGAGAACCTCTTCTTCCGAGTCGTGGTGCTGCTTCCACTCGCGGGCCTGATCGCCGGCTTCGGCGTTTGGTGGTCGAGGCGTTCGTGACCGCGCGCGCACCACTCGTCTTGCTGGTCGTCGCGATCCTTCTCGGCGGATACATCGCCCTGTTCGAGCGAGACCAGCCGAAGCAGTCCGACGTCGAGGCGCGGGACGGCTTTCTCTTGGCGCCCCTCGCCCGCGCGCACGTCACCGCCGTGGAGATCCAGCCGGCCACTGGGGAAACCATTCGGCTCCGTCGCGAGGGCGAGGGATTCGATGAAACCTGGACCTTCGAAAGCCCCGCAGCAGGCTCAGTCGATCTCGAGAAGATCGAAGACTACCTCCGCAACTGGGAGTTCGCGATCCCAACACGAACGCTCGAAGCGCCGAGCGACGAAGACCTGCGGAACTTCGGTCTCACCGAGCC
>JBCCEK010000378.1:0-2520 GCA_039030295.1 Myxococcota bacterium
CAACCACTTGGTTTGCGCCGAGATGCTCTGGGGATTGTTGATCCAGTCGTCACCGGCGGAGCCGCGCGCGCCGTCGAGGCCATAGGCGCTCAGGAGCGACGCTGCACCCAATGAGGCGACCGTCAGGCCGGTGATGAACTGACCTCGGGGAGGCCTGGTCGCAGCCACCGGCGCCACTTCTTCCTCAACGATCTCTCCTGTCTTGCAGTCGATGATGATCGGCGCCTGTCCCGTGAAGTCACCGCAGACCCCCGCCAGCAACGAGGTGATCGCCTTTGCCAGTAGCGGCGGGCTCGACTCGGATCGGATCATCGGTACGCGCACCGACGCCAGCTCCAGCTGGCCGCGCCTCACGAGCCGGAGGTCTAGGCTGTCTTCGTCCGCGGGTGCCGCCACGAGTGTCGTGCTCGCGGGGAGCGCGCGCGCGAGCTCGCGGGAGTCTCGCGTCAAGCGTTGCTCACCGGGAGGCGCATCGTATCGAAGATGGAGAACCGGGGTCGTGTCCACTGCGCGGTCGAAGCTATCGATGACGAAGAGAGTGCGGCTTCCGGGAGGCAGTTGCACGATGTGCACCTTGCCTACCCGATCCGGTTCACACTCGACCTGCACCCGATACTCGCCTGGATAGAGGCCCTCTATCGCCGTCGGTGTTCGTCCGGCGGCGATGCCGTTGATGCGAAGCGTACAACCCCCGGGCTCGCTTTCGACCAACAGGGTGCTCGACCGTGCCGGGTTGGGTCGAGCCGCCTGCTCGAACAGCTCGGTGACGTTGGGCGGATGCATGAAGTTGGTCGGTTCGATGCCGGGGCTCGCCTGCACACAAGCCTGCGCTTGCTTTTCGGCGCGCTCGAGGTCGCCGCTGCCCAACAGCGCCCTCACCAAATAGAGGCAAGTGTCGAGGACTGCCTGCGCGCGGGCGTCGTCTCGGTTGAGGGTCTCGAGGTGACCTCGCGCGAAGCGCTCTGATCGCTTGAGCTCTGGCAACGCACCCTCATAGTCGCCGACAGCGAGCAGTCGCACCGTCTCCGTCGCCCCCGCCCGCCAAGCGGCGTACTGTTCATCGGAGAGCTCTGCGGGCCGTACTGGCCCGCGCGCTTCGAGGCGCGCGATGGCCGCGCCCGCAGACCAGACACCAATGCCTTGGCGCCGGAGCTCTCGCCCAACCTGGCGTACCGTTGGCTGCATCCACTCCGTCGTGGTTTCCGTGGTCGTCGGTAGGACGAGCCAATCGTCTGATTGCCCCAGCGCCACCGACGAGCCCAACAGCCAGACGGTCAGCAACGTGGACCACCAACGCATCGCCGCCACTATCTTCCGTTTGTGTGTCGCGTGCAAGGTCGTGAAGGGCTGCTAGGGGAGCACCTCAACCGCACCCACCTCGCAGAACCCTTCTTGTGGCCGAGCAGTGCCGATCTGGTCGACGACGAGCGGACTGCCGTCGGCGTCTACGCACTCCGCGGGGTCGATCCAATTCAGCGCCGGGCTCCCCACCAGAGGCGCCATTGTCTCGGTCGGGCCGCCGTTGTCCTGAAGGGGACCAAGCCCCGTGTCAGTCACTTCCAGGTCTGTGGGTCCCGTGAACCCACAGTCGCTGCCCGGGGTCTGGATGTTTCCTCCGCTGCTGACGACAACGCCGGTGGTGAGTGATCCACATCCGCCGTCGACCAGCGTGTTCCTGAACGTTGCGGTTCCGACGATTGCCATCGCATCCGAGTTCGCCACGCCTCCGTTTTCGGCCACGGTGGTGCTGACCACCGTGAGCTCGGCGTCCCCCTGCACGTAGAACCCGCCACCTGCCGGCGCGAGGTTGTCAGACACCGTGCTGTTGATCACGACGCCGGCCGAGTTGCTGTCCAAGAGGAAGCCCCCGCCCGCGGTCCCTGCTCGGTTGCCGGAGAACGTGCTCCCGATGATCTGGAGCAGACTCGTCGGCGAGGCCACCATGTACACGCCGCCCCCGGCTTTACCGGTCACACTGTCCGCGACGGTGGTGTCGCGTATCGTCAGAAGCCCGTCGCTGAGGATGGCACCACCGTCTCCATCCGCGCCGTTGCCATCGAGTGTGCTTGCGACGATGGTGATGGCGCCACCGGCACCGTGAAAGACTGCGCCGCCGCCTGAGGCGCCAGTCGTGTTATTCGCCATCGTGACGCCGTCGATCGAAACGTCGCCCTCGGTGTAGATGCCGCCACCTGAACTCGTCGCCGTATTGTCAGAGATCGCGCCACCCGTCACGACCATTCCGGCGGCGAATGGGCCACCCAGTGGGAATCGCTCGAAGGCGTAGACTCCACCGCCGTCAACGCTGGCATCGTTGCCCGTGATCGTGGTGTCGGTGATGGTGACTGCGATCTCACCTTCGGACTCGACCCCTGGAAGGCTGACGTACATCCCGCCTCCCGATGCCGTAGCGCTGTTCCCGGAGATGATGGAGTCCTCGATCGTGAGCGTGCCCGTGTTGTAGATCCCGCCTCCCGCGGTAGCGGCGTTGCCCGAGATCGCGGTGTTTCGGACGGTTGC
>JBCCEK010000379.1:0-2462 GCA_039030295.1 Myxococcota bacterium
AAGACGATCGGCCCCAGCATCTCGCTGAACAGGTACTTCACGAAGCGAATCAGTCGGAGCAACAACGGGAACCGCGCCAGCCATCGTCGCGCCCGCGCCGAGTACTCCTTATCGAACTTTGGGACCACCCAAGCGGCGCTCCGCTGAAACACCGTCAGTTCTTCGACCGACGGAGCAATCGTCGGGACGACCTGAACCGCGCTTGCTCCGGTCCCAACGACCGCAACCCGCTTCTTGTCGAGCTCGACGTCGTGGCGCCAGCGGGCGGTGTGGAACATGTCCCCTTTGAACTCGTTCATGCCCTCGATGTTCGGATACGCCGGATCGACGAGCCCGCCTACGGCCGAGAACACGGCGCGAGCTTTGAACGTGTCGCCCGAGTCCGTCGTGAGGGTCCAGGTTCCCGCCGATTCGTCAAACACGGCACGGACGATCTCTGTGTTGGTGCGTAGGTGCGCGTGCAGCCCCCAGTCTTCCACGAGGCCACTCAAGTACTGTTGGATCTCCTGCCATCCCGAAAATCGTCGGGACCAGTTCGGGTTCTGCGCGAACGAGAGCGAGTACACGTGTGACTGCACGTCGCACGCACACCCTGGATAGGTGTTGTCGCGCCACGTGCCGCCCACGTCGCTGGCACGCTCGAAGATGGTGAACGACTCCAAGCCTACTTGCTTCAACCGAATCGCCGCCCCGATTCCTCCGAAACCAGCGCCGATGATCGCGATCGGAAAGTCGCTCTGTTCAGCCTCGGACATCTCCGACAGGCTAGAGCGCGCCGCCGCCCGATCAAGGAGGCGGCGGCGCACGCGTTGCGCGGGTCAGAGGCAAGCGGTTCCGCATGGACCGCTTGGCTCTCTGACATTCGACGCGAACCTCTTGAGGCGCACCTTCGTGGCCCCGAAAACCCAGTCAAGACAGACCCTACGGCCCCGAACCGCGAGAACCGACGACGAGCCAACCGCGGTCGGTGGCTAGGTTTTCGCGGTGCGGGGCGCAGGTGTCCGAGAACACAAGGGTTTTGGTGGGTCGGAGTGACCCCTTAGAACTCCCACTCGCACTCGCCTTCACCATTGAGGTGACCTTGAGTGCCGAGCTGCGAGCGAACGAAGTCCCAGGCGTTGGTGAGGGTTCCGGCCGGGCCGGCGTTGAGGTCGCTGTACGGTGGCGACGGGTAGAGCGTTCCCAGGTCCGTCGCGGCCTCGAAGTCCACTTGCGTCAGGACGCCGTCGCTGTTGGTGTCGTCGACCAACCACATCCACTCGGCGAGTCGCTGCACGCCCGACTCGTCGGCCGGGAAGCCGTTGAAGAAGACGTGGTCGCCGTGCATCGTGATCTGGTCGGTCCCGCTCGTGCTGACGTTGATGCCGGCCTCGCCGCCCTCCTCGCCGCAGCCAGTGTAGAAGGACTCGACGTTCGCCTCGATCAGGAAGTCCAGTGTATCTCCGGTGTCGTCGCTCGTGATCTGCCCTTCGATGATGTAGGTCAGGTTGTTATCCCTCATGTTGTTGAGGTCGTCCTCCGAGACGCCGTTGATGTTCTCGGCGTCCTCCGTGAGGAGGGGCGTCTGGTAGGCGAACTCCGTGTACTGCCCGATCGGGATCCCGTTGAACTCCGTGAGCGTCGAGCCCGCTTCGCTGAGGTTCGTGAACTCGGCGACGGCCACCGCGTTGCTCATCTGTGGATTGGCGCCGTCGACCTGGGCCATGTCGACGAACCCGACCGTGATGATGTACTTGCTGAAGGACACGCTGTAGCCATCGGAGATGCACTCCTCTTCGTCGCTGCCCGCGCAGCTCTCGATGCCGTTTGTGATCGTGTCTTCGGGGTTGATGTTGATGGTGACGTTGCCGTCTCCGGTTGAGCCGCCTGTGCCGCCTGTGCCGCCTGTGCCGCCGCCTGTGGCCCCGGTTCCGCTCGAGTCGTCTCCGCAGCCTGCCGCCGCGGCCAGCAACCCGAGGAATATGGTCATTACAATTCTACTCTTCATGGATCTCTCCCCTTGTTTGGTTTCTGCTCTACTCGGTGGTCCCGGTTGTGGACCACGTAAACGTTGGAAATGGATTGCCACTCATCGCGATGACGATGTTGTTGTAGTCCGGGTCGGACGGCCCGAGGAAAGCCCGGCCTGACTCGTCGACCAGCTCGGCGACGCGCCCGTAGTTGACGGTTCGAAACCAGGCGGTCGGATCAAACTGGATGAGTAGCGACACGGGCTCCGGCGTGATCGTCACTGGGGCTTCCACCCCGTTGATGGTCGGTCTGCCGCGCGTGCCGGGCACCACGTCGACGAACGCCTCGAACTCGTAGCTCGTGGGACAGGTGTCTGCGTCCGGACAGCACACCTCGGGGCCGTCGACGCACGTCGCGGTGCCGAGGAACCGACCGGAGTGGCCGCCCGGCTCGTAGTTGGGGGTGTCAAAGGGAACGGAGGCCGGGCCTCCGGGTACCCCCGCCAGCGCTTG
>JBCCEK010000380.1:0-2430 GCA_039030295.1 Myxococcota bacterium
AGAGTCGGGGGAACCCCCATCGCCGCACCCGAGCGCCAGGCTCAGACCCACGATCGCAAGCATCTTCGAAAGCATGCACAGACTCTACCGGAAACTGGCGAATTGCGGTACGAGGCTTTCACGATGCTCGACCCCGAAACGACGATCGTCATCGCGAATCCGGTGGCCGGTCACGGTTTCGTCGGCCAACACTGGGAAAGCCTCGTGTCGACCATCCGCTCGATCCTCGGTCCTGTCGAGGTTCAACAGACCGAATCGACCGGGCACGGCTCGGCGATCGCGGCGGCGGCCGTCCAACAGGGCGCGCGGACCGTCGTGTCATTCGGTGGAGACGGCACCCACAGCGAGATCGTGGATGGCATCATGCGTTCCGAGCGGGCCGGTGAAGTCTCGCTCGGGGTGCTGCACGCTGGAACCGGAGGCGACTTCCGAAAGATGATCGACGGCGCCGACGAGCTCGAGCGAGGTTGCGAGACGATCCGCACTGAGCGGGGCAGCCCGGTCGACGTTGGCTTTGTCCAGTACATGCACGACGAAGGACATCGAGCGGGTCGGTACTTTCTCAACATCACGTCGATGGGCATGAGTGGCCTCGTCGACCGATTGGTCGCTGCCTCGAAGTCGCGGCGAAGCGGAAGCGCCAAGTACCTCTTGGCAACGGTCCGCGCGCAGATGCAGTACGAACCCGCGAGGGTGCGTCTCCATGTCGACGGAGACGACAAGGGCGAATACGAGATCAGTGTCGTGTGTGTATGCAATGGCCGGTGGGCCGGCGGTGGCATGCAGTTCGCGCCCGACGCCCGAGTCTCCGACGGGGAGTTCGACATCATCGTCATGCGGGCGACCTCCACGCTGAGGGGCCTGCCCGTCATGGCGGGCCTCTACAAAGGAACCCACGTTCGCTCTGCGACGGTCGACACGTTTCGAGGCAAGCACGTGGTCGTCGAGGTGCTGGCGAATACGGCCTACATGGACATCGACGGCGAGGCGCCCGGTGTGGGCCCGGCCGAGTTCCAGATCCATCCGGGCGCACTGCGGGTCATCGGCGTGGGCGCCGAGTTCCTCTGAACTCAGCCGCCGCGCTTGATCGACCGGATCTTCTTCATCACGAGCCGTCCCACCGAGAGGGACCCCTCTGGCGCGTAGCGGTAGACACGCCAGAACGCATTGGCGGTCTTGGAGATCACGATGAAGAAGCGTCCGCGCTCGACGTTCCGGAGAATCCGCTCGGCCGCCCGCCTCGGGGGCATGGGCTTCTCCGGCGAGAGCTCGAGGATCGCGTTTGCGTCGAACTTCACGTGCTTCGACGTCGACAGAATCGGGGTGTCGACGGCGCCGGGGCACACGACCGAGACCTTCACCCCGTGGGCCGCCGCTTCCATGCGAAGGGTGGTCGACAATCCGACCACGGCGTGTTTCGTCGCCGCGTAGGCGCCTTCGGCAGGAGTAGGAGCAATGCCGGCGACCGAGGCTGTGTTGACGATGTGACCAAAGCCCTGCTCACGCATGATCGGATAGGCGAAGTGCACTCCGTGGATCACCCCTCGAAGGTTCACGTCGATCAACTCGTTCCAATCTTCAAGAGAGGTATCGAGCAGCTCCGCAAACACGTTGATCCCGGCATTGTTGAATAAGTAGTCGATCCGACCGAGCTTGCGATGAGCGCCTTGAACCAAGTCTCGAACCGCCGCCGCATCGCGAACGTCAACCGTCTGCCCCTCCACGTGGATCCCCGCCGCTCGGAGTTCTTCGACCGTCGACTCGAGAAGGGGGCCGTTGATGTCGGCCAGGATCAATGAGCAGCCCTTCTCTCCGGCAACCTCGGCCAGGCCCCGGCCGATGCCGCGCGCGCCGCCGGTGATGATGGCCACCTTTCCGCTCAAGCTCTGCGTCATGGCAGGACCCTATCGGCGTCGACGATACGGGACAAACCAAAGCGCTTCCCGGACGCACGATCGGCGCTATGCTCGCCGCGCCACCATGTCTCGCCCTTACTTCGGCACCGAGTCACCCTTTCCGTTCGCCCATCGCGGCGGTGCAGCAAGGTGGCCCGAGAATACACTGCTCGCCTTCCAGTCGGCCGTCGACCTCGGGTATCGGCATATCGAGACCGACGTCCACGAAACGGCGGACGGCCATTTCGTCCTATTCCACGATGCATCCCTAGAGCGTACGACCAACGGGCAAGGGCTGGTCCGCGAACACACGTTGGCCGAGCTCCGCGAGCTCGACGCGGCACACAGGTTCATGCGGGACGGTGGGCGTCCCTACCGCGGTCAGGGCGTTCGAATCCCGACCCTCGAAGAGGCGCTCAGCATGGATTCCGAGACTCGCTACAACTTGGAGATCAAGCCGCGCGACCCGGAGGTCGCGGGGAGGCTCTGGGAGTACATCGCCCATCACGGGGTCTTCGACCGGGTGCTCGTCGCC
>JBCCEK010000381.1:0-2419 GCA_039030295.1 Myxococcota bacterium
GCCTCCGGAGGGCAGCGCTCTATCCAGCTGAGCTACGCGTCCTTCGCCGAAACACCGGGGAAACACTCCCCCGGTCTCGCGAGTCGTGGCTAGCATCGGCCCCAGAGGGCTGCAACAGGACGTACGCGCCGCTTTGATGGCGCCAAAGTGATGCCAGAGCGCGCCACGCCGACGCGCGCTGGAATCGGGACGCGCGCGCGGTGTTGTCCAGGGTAGCTCCCGGGCAGTCGCCCACTCACGTCGAGGGCGCGGGATGTTACCGAAAGGAGATGCAACGTGGCAGCGATCGCGAAAGCCCATCCAACAACCTTCATGGAACCTGAGCCGCGGGAGGCGCGCCGCCGATCCCAGAGCGGGACGCGGATTCGTGCCCTCGAGGGCATGGCGCCAGCCAAGCGCAAGATCACTCTCGAGGTGCCCTGCGTTCGAGTCGCGTTTCAACTCGGTGGCGTCGCACGACGAGTCAACTGGCGATGCGCGGATTCGGCGGCGGATCGCTGTGCCCCTTCGGGCGAGCGCCGGACCCGAAGGTCGACGTCGATCTCCCTGACGCTGGACCATCCGAGCGACCTCATGACAGATGTCGACCTCGCCGGGATCGTGCTCATCGACACCGGTAGGCGCCAGCGTCGGCGCCTCGAACCCTTCAGAATCACGGACGTGATGAACCTGGGGCGCGCACTCACAACCACCGAGCGCTCGGTTCTCTCTTACCGAATCTACGACCATGACGGGACGCCGATCGGCACCGCCATGACGAAGGCCGCGGCCTCCTTCAAGGCCGGCTCGAGCTTCCACCTGTTCTTCCCGTACACCGACTCGAATGCCAACCCAGGGAGGGTGGCGATGTTCGCCGACGTCGACGTCAAACCCGAACCGGTGGTATCCTGTCAGCCGTGACTCACGCAGCTCTGGGACAAACGTTCTCGGGGGCCTGGGTCCGGGGACTCACGACGGCCTTCGAGCACATCGGGTTTTGCGGCGATGAGATTCTTCAGCGAGCCGGTCTCGAAGCGGGTTCGATGACCGACCCCCTCGTCCGCGTCTCGGAGCCGGATTTGTTGCGCCTGTGGCAGAGCGCGATTGACATGAGCGGCGACCCCCTGCTTGGCCTCCACGCAGGCGAGCACATGTCTCCCCGCCAGAATCAAGTCCTCGCCATGCTAGCGGTAAGCGGCCGCACCCTTGGGGACGGGCTCAGTAGCGTGATCAAGTACCAAGGAATCTTGTCCGACGTAGCGGTCGCGCGAGTCGATAGCGAAGGAGTCGACCGCAAGCTCAGCCTGTCCGGGAACGTTACGACCGAAGCCATGCCTCATCGACGGGAGTTTCTCCTCTCCGGAACGCAAACCCTAGTGAACGCCATGACCCTCAGTCGCGGGACCCCCAAGCAGGTTCGCTTTCGGCATGCGGCACAAGGCGACCACGCGGAGTACGAGCGAGTCTTTCGATGTGAGGTCTGCTTCGAGCAGCCCGAGACCAGCATCGTCTTCGAACCCCAGGTGTGGGACATGGCGCTCGAGGTCTGGGACCCCTTCCTACGAAACCGGCTTGAATCCCTAGCGATCGAAGTACACGAGCGCACCCGGCGCCCAACGTTCATCGCCATGGTGAGCCGTGCGATCGAGGAACGACTTGGTCACGGCGCCTGCAGCCTCGCGGAGACTGCAAAGCGAATGCGGCTCAGCCAGCGAACGCTCCAGCGGCGACTGCATGACGATGGGGCTCAGTTTCGGGACGTGCTCGACGCCACCCGACGCTCGATCGTTCGCAGGACCCAGGGTCGGCAGATTCCAGAGCAAGAAGTGGCGCGTCTCGCCGGGTTCGGGAGTGTCCGCGCACTGCGTCGAGCGATTGAACGTTGGGCCGACGACGCCGACTGAGGGTAAACGGGATGTAGGTTCGGCCTAGCTGGAAGGGGGCGCCTGCGTTCCAAGCCACCGCGAAGCCGGGGGGCCAGCATCGGGACCACGGAATCCGTAGAGCCCTGCTCGAACCCGGCGGGTCATCGAGACGGAGATGGCGACCGCGACGGTGAAGCCGCCAGCGCCCCACAGGAACAACAAGTACGCGAACAGCGTCGGTGCTCTTGTTGCCTCTTCGGCGAAGCCCGCGATCTCCCAGCAGCCGAACGCCCCTGCGAACGCGACGACGATGATTCCGGATACGTAGAGGAGCCAACTCGACAACAGTCGCCGGATACGCTCGTCCGCGGAAAGAACAATCTGCCCCATCACACCAAAGGCGACCGAGTACAGGGCCTCGAGGCTTCTCCCGAAGAGCCAGAGGCAGAGCCACGTGGTTCCGAGATAAACGCCAAACGATAGAACCACGACGACGACGTTCTCCATTCCATCCTCCATTCCAGGGTGAGACCCCGGAACGGTACGCCTGGCTGCGGTGGAACGTCTACGAGGAA
>JBCCEK010000382.1:0-2409 GCA_039030295.1 Myxococcota bacterium
CGATCGCCTCTTCGAGAGTCGCAGCCGACCCGTCGTGTAGATACGGCGGCGTCGCCCAGACCCCGAGCAGCGACGGTGTGTCGAATCCATCGAGTGGGCCACCCAGTCGCTCCCCGGACTCGGCGGTGGCGGTTCCGATGTCATGGCGCGCGCCTGTGGCGCTGTCGGTCATCGCGGACCCCGCATGGCAGCTGTCGCATCCCGCGGCCAAGAAGTCGAATCGGCCTTGCGCACTATCGTTGCCTCGGTACGGGCTGAGCGGCGCCGCGGTGAGCGAGTGCATGTACGCGGCGAGTGCGTCGAGGTCCGGTGAGATGCCAGCTTTCGGGTCTCCGAGGGGATCTTGCCTCGTCCCGAAGAAGAAGTCGGCATCGTCCATGAGCCCCGTCCCGCCGCTGAACGACCGAAGCTGACCCTCGAAATCGTGAATCTCATCGAAGTTGCCGGTCCAATGGATCATCCCGTGCTCAGGGCCTCCGTGGCCGACCAAGGTGATCGTGTTGCGGAGCCCTTCGCCAGCGGCAGCGAAATCCCAAACGCGACCATCTTGTTGGCCTTCCTTGTGGCACGATGCGCAACTCATGTAGTCGAATGCCGCAAGGCGGTCGTCGGCGGCGTCGTAGAACAGCTGTTTCCCGAGCAGCACAGTGGGGCTCAAGGTCTCAAGGCCCGTCGTGTCAATGACCGCGACCTCGGACGCGTTCGCGACCGCACCCCCTTGAACCACAGCGTCCGCGTCGATGATCGTCACACTTCGGTCCATGAAGTTGTGCACGTAGAGCCGGTTTGCTGCCGACCGCACAATCCCTTGCGGTGCCCGGCCGACTTGCATACGGCCGAGCTCCTGGCCCGTCGTCGCATCGTTGACGACCAGTTGGCGGTTGCCTTCGAGCAGCGTGAACACATGGACACCGAAGGGGCCAAAGACGGCGTCGGTTGCCACAGAGGCGTCGTCGTGTTCGACTCGGTCGTTGATGAGCTCGCTCAGCGTTCCGAGGTCGATTCGAGAACTGATCGCGCGGACCGTCTGGTCGAACCGAAGCGCCTCACCATCTCGCATCAGCCCGCCAAGAATGTTGTCCTGCTTCGAAGGCAGGTGGGCGGTGAGGCCCGTTGGTGCGATGACCATGGGACCCAAGTAGTTCGCGATCCCAGGCCCGCTGTGCTCGGTAGGCGCCGCATCGCTGTACCCGAGGACGATTGGGGCACCGAGCTGCAACGTCAGCGTATCGACTGGCGTAACCAAACCGCCGTATCGCACCCCATCGGCTTCGACGACAGGGCTCGCCCCCGACTCGCCGGGGAGGGGCGGCGTGACGAAATGGGATACAAAAAGTGTTCCCGACTGAGGCTCGACTGAAAGGTGCTTTGGCCGAGACCCAACGCTGACCGTGTCGATCTTGTCGTCCGAGATCCGCGCGAGCTCCCCGGTCGCTTCGAGGGCGACGAACGCATCGTCCCCGGCGAAGACAATACCATGGGGTTGCGAACCGCGTGGCAACACGACGGTGTCGATCCGTGCCAGCGTGCTCGTGCTGTGAATGGACACGGTCGCGCTCTGCTTGTTGGTCACCCATATCTCAGGTGACGTGGGATGCAAGGCCAGCGACCAAGGTCTGGCGTCCGTCTGGAGCTCTCCGAGGACGTTCCCATCGGCGTCGATCACCGTCATGGTGTCTTGGTCTGGATTCACGTTCCAGATGCGGTCTCCGCCCGCGTGCTCTTCGAGTGCAATCGTCGATGAGTGTCGAGGGCGTTCGGCAAGGAACGTGTCCGCGTGTACCACCTGGACGAACTGCTGGCTGATCTGCCGGCCGGCTTTGTCCGACGCGAGAACCACCACTGTGTAGCGTCCGGGCCCCGCGTACTGGTGCGAGACACTCGAGTCGGTGGTTGTCGCTGCGTTGCCGTCCCCGAAGGACCAATCGTATGTGATCGCGCCCGCGCCTGTCGCAGGGGCCGACCACACGATCGGATTGCCGACCGGAAGAGGTTGCGGCTCCACTTGAGAGAGAAACTCGAGCGGTACGTCGACGTCACCCACGTCTCGGCCATCGAACGACGTTTCCGCAAAGCCAGGGCCGCTCCATCGGAGGCCGAGCTGCCCCGCCCCGCTCCCGTTGAACATCTGGACCTCGACGTCGTGGTAGCCGGCGGTGAGTGTGACGGTACCGTCTACACGCGCGAGCGAATGCACGCCGTCGTTGTCGACTACGAGGGCGTCGTCGACGAGCAGCTTCGAGCCATCGGTCGAAAGGGTTGCGAAGGTGTAGTCGCCGTCGGTGTCCACGAAGAACCGCGCGGTGAATCGCAACGCGTAATCGTTGTCCCGCAGCCGTACTTGCAGCGTGAAGTCGTCGGTCGCGCCTGTGGCTTCGGGTGTCAACGCGTCCATGTCGGGTAGCGCCG
>JBCCEK010000383.1:0-2329 GCA_039030295.1 Myxococcota bacterium
GCAGATCCAAGTTGACGGAGACACAGCGACCGGCCGCGTCATGTGCCTCAACCCTCAAGAGATGACGATGCCCGACGACACGACACACATCTTCATGTGTGGGCTCTGGTACGTCGACGAGTACCGACGCACCGATGCCGGTTGGCGCATCAGTCGCCGCGTGCAGGAAAAAAGCTACGTCTACAACATGCCCGGGTGACGCGACGAGGTCCTGGTCGCGCGACTCGGGGTTGAGAGCGGCTAGCGTTCGCTCGCGGGAACGTAGTCCCGTTTGGTCGCGCCGGTGTAGATTTGGCGGGGCCGTCCGATACGAACGTCCGGGTCTTCCATCATCTCTTTCCAGTGGGCGATCCACCCGGGGATTCGGCCCAAGGCGAACATCACGGTGAACATTTGCGTTGGGATGCCCATCGCGCGGTAGATGATCCCACTGTAGAAGTCGACGTTCGGATAGAGCTTGCGTTCGATGAAGAATGGATCCGAGAGGGCGACCTCTTCGAGCTGCTGGGCGATGTCGAAGAGTGGGTCTGAGATGTTGAGGTGCTTCAGAAGCCGGTCCGCGTACTTTTTGAGGATTAGCGCGCGTGGGTCGAAGTTCTTGTAGACCCGATGACCGAAACCCATCAAGCGACGCGAGCGGTCCTTGACCTGGTTCATGAAGAGCTTGCAGTCGCCGCCCTCATCGCGGATCTCTTTGAGCATCTCGATCACCGCTTGATTGGCGCCTCCGTGAAGTGGGCCCCAGAGGGCGCAGATCCCTGCGCTGATCGCGGCGTAAAGGCTGGCCTGACTGGAACCGACCAATCGAACGGTCGAGGTCGAGCAGTTCTGCTCGTGATCGGCATGAAGGATGAGAAGCACGTCCAGTGCTTTGACGAGCTCCGGGTCGGGCTCGTACTTGGGCTCCGCCGGGTGCGAGAACATCATGTGCAGGAAGTTCGCGCAGTAGCTCAGTTCGTTTCGCGGGTAGGCGACGGGCCTCCCGAGTTGTTTCTGGTAGCTGAAGGCAGCGATCGTTCGCAGCTTCGAGACGAGGCGCGCAATGTGTTCGTGGTTGTTGACGTCGGGCTCGAGGCTGTCCGGGTAGTACGCCGACAAAGAGCACACCATCGAGGAGAGGATCGCCATCGGGTGCGCCCGCGATGGGTAGCCATCGAAGAAGTGACGCATGTCCTCGTGCAACATGCTGTGATACGTCAGCGACTTCGAGAAGGCGGCCAGCTCGGTCTCGTTGGGCAGCTCCCCGTAGATCAGCAAGTAGGCGGTTTCAGAGAATGTCGAATGCTCGGCGAGCTGCTCGATCGGGTATCCGCGGTAGAGGAGCACGCCCTCTTCGCCGTTGATGAAAGTGATGTCGCTCTTCGTCGCGCCGGTGTTCATGTACCCGTTGTCGAGGGTGATGAGACCGGTGTCTTTTCGAAGACTTCGGATGTCGATGCCGCGCTCCGCATACGAGCCCTCGACTATCGGCATTTCGTAGTTGCTGTCGTCGTAGTTCAGCGTCGCTTTGTTACTCATGTTCTGTGGTTCTAGCCTGTGGGGTCGGGTGGGGCAATGACGGGCTGGGACTGCGTTTCCGTTGCGTTTCTGGCCCAAGACGCGTTCTCGGGCAGAGGACGACACCGAACCGGGCGCGTACCTAGGGCGCGCACGAGATCCCGCCGCCGGAGACGGTGCACGCAGCGAATGACCCCGGCCGTGCGGTGCCGAACACGCTCCGAGCGCAACCATTTCGCGCGTCGACACCGCACGCCGCTCCGCGATAGTCGCTCAGGAGTATGCGTTCGGCGCACACGACCCCGCCCTTGCCCCAGATGCGGCTAGTTTCTAGTATCGCCGCCATGAAGTACGACGCTTGCCTACGTTACGCGCCTCTCATCATGGCGCTCGCTTTGTCCGTCACAGGCTGTTCCGACGATAGTTCCGGAGGGACGGGTGGCACTGGCGCCGCTGGCAGTGGCGGCTCAGGAGGGGCGGGCGCGACAGGCGGAGCCGGTGGCGCTGGTGGGGCCGGCGGCGGCGGGGAGATTCCGCTTCGTATTCTGGTGACCAACGACGATGGCTTCGACGCGGAGGGCATCAATGCGGTGGTCGAGGCGTTGATCGCGAATCCCGCCAACGACGTCGTCGTGTGCGCGCCCGACACGAACCGCAGCGGCACGGGCGACATGACCGACTGTGGGTCGCTCACCGCGGTCGAAGACGAGACCATCGATGGGTACCCGGCCACCGCGGTAGATGGTTGTCCGGCCGATGCGGTCAACTACGCCTTGGACAACTTGTACGCGGCGGACGAACCACCGGACGTCGTCCTCTCGGGTATCAACGC
>JBCCEK010000384.1:0-2310 GCA_039030295.1 Myxococcota bacterium
GAGTTCAGCGAGCAGGAAATCGACCGCTGCCCGGACCTTTTGGAGCTGGTACCGGGGTCGATGGTAGAGAAGGAAGATCGCCGGGTTGGGGGTTTCGGTGACCGACACATGGGCGTCCTCGAGTTGGATCTCAGTGAGCTGCCCTCGCGCGAGCTCTTCGGTGATGCCCCACTCCGGGATGAGTGCAACCCCTCGACCGAGAAGCGCGGCCTCGACGAGAAGCGAGCCGTCGTTGCTTGCGAGGACAACCGGCGCGTCGACCTCGACCCAGGTTTCCCCCTGAAGCGCCTTCCACCGCAGGATCCCGACGGGCGCGCGGTAGAGCATCGTTTTGGCGTTCTCAAGCTCACGCAACGTCGACGGCGTTCCGTGGGCAGCGAGGTAACCCGGCGACGCGACCAAGATGAAGCGGTTCGCCGTGAGCCGCCGCGCAACCGCTCGCTCGGGCAGGTCGGCCGAGGCCCGGATCGCGATGTCGACTTCGCCTCGACTTAGGTCAGCGACTTGGTCGCTCAGCTGCACGTCGAGTACGACGTCGGGATAGAGGTCTTGGAACCGAAGCAGCGCGGGGATCAGCCGGACCCTGCCGTAGCCTGGCATCGACGAGATCGTGAGGCTGCCTGACGGCGTTTCGGACTGCTCGCTGACGACGTGGTCTGCGTGGTCGAGGGCGTTGACAGCTTCCTGCACCATGCGCTCGTAGAGCACACCAAGCTCAGTCTGGCGGACCACACGCGTCGTGCGGTGGAACAGCTCGACCCCGAGTTGCTGCTCGAGATCTCGAATGCGCCTCGAGACCGAGGACGCAGGGACGGAGAACGCTTTGGCGGCGTCCGTGAAACTCGCGGTCTCCGCGACCTTGAGGAAGTAACGAAGCGCCTGCAGCCGATCCATGGCCCACCTCCAGTCTCCCGACTGATTCGCATGATTATTGCCCTAATGACAATACAAAACCGCAAAATATGCCTATTTTCAACCGGCACTTTCCGAATTAAATCTTTGAAAGCAAGAGTAATCCAAATCGTTCAGGAAGGAAGCGCGCCATGAAGAAGATTGTCTACCGCCAGTTCGGCCCCCCACACGAGGTCCTGCACGTCGAAGAGGCCCCGGATGCACCCCTCGAGGCGGGTCAGATCCGCGTCGAGGTCCTCGCGACGCCGATTCATCCCGCCGACCTACTTCAAGTGGCGGGGAACTACGGGGTGAGCCCGGAGCTCCCCGCGACGCCCGGAAGTGAAGGTGTCGGCCGTGTCGTCGAGAGCCAAGCTCCGAGTCACGCAGTCGGGCAGACCGTGCTGCTCTCGGCTGGCGGGGGCAGCTGGCGGGACCAGCTCGTAGGCCCCGCCGCCGCGTTCGTCCCGCTTCCCAACGGCATTGACCCGCAACAGCTCGCCATGCTCACCGTCAACCCATTGACCGCCCACTTGATGCTCTCCTCGTTCGGCGACCTTCAGCCCGGGGACTGGGTGCTTCAGAGCGCTGCGAACTCCACCGTCGGTGGATACGTCGTGCAACTCGCCAAACATCGCGGGCTCCGAACCATCAACGTCGTTCGACGAAAGAGCGCCTTGGCGGCTCTCCAGGATCTTGGTGCGGACGTGACGCTGGTCGACGGCCCGGACCTCTCAGCCCGAATCAAGGAATCCGTCGGCGAAGGGCGCGTTGGGTTGGCGTTCGATGCCGTCGGGGGCGCGACGTTCGAGCGGCTCGCCGACGCACTGAGTCCTAGCGGCACGATCGTATCCTACGGCGTGCTCTCGGGTGAGGGGGGTTCACTCTCTCCAGGCGCGCTGGTCTTCAACGACATCCGAGCGCGCGGTTTCTGGCTCTCCAAGTGGTTCCAAGAAGCCTCGCCCGCCGACATTCAAACCGCCTTCGGCGAACTGGTGCCACTCGTGGCGCAAGGGGTGCTACGCGGCAGGGTCGCCGGAACCTACACGCTCGAGCAGATCGAGCAGGCAGTCACCCACGCAGCCCAAGACAGCAAGGATGGCAAGATCCTTCTCGTCCCAGGGACGTCTGCATAGCGCAACCTAGCGGCCGTGGCATGGGCGCGGGGTATGGTCTCGAACGCGAGTCCCGCAGGCCCCAACACGTCGTCGATCGATGCTCGACTGCCGGGGTCTGCGATTAGGTGACTGAACAAGCACGCCGAGGACCTGTCTGAGCGGGCGAGGCCGTGCCCCGCGCCCATGCCACGGCAACCCCGGGCTCCAGCTCGCCGCGGCACCACCGATCGCGCCAGGGCCCGGTTCAATCGAGGCGTCCCTCGAGCAGATCACGTTGATCGGTGAGCGCCTCCGTCATGAA
>JBCCEK010000385.1:0-2281 GCA_039030295.1 Myxococcota bacterium
CAACACCACAAGCGTTGGCTGCATTGGCTACTGCAACAAAGAGTGTGTCCGCACTGCGGCTTTGATCCCGAGGGGAAGCGATGAGTCGCCGATGCAAACCCACCTTCCGGCCCGTGCTAGAGTCACCCCGATGCTCCGCTCGACCCTCTTCGCGCTTCTTCTCTCCACGCTCGCCGCCGCCTGCGCCACCACCACGGGCGCCAGCGACATGTCCAGCATCCCGTCCGACTCGGTCGAGAGCTGCACCGCCCAATGCGAATCCCTCGGGCTCGAGTTTGATGGGGTCACGATTGGGGACCGAGAGGTGGAGTGCGTGTGCGAGCCTGAGTAGGCCTGCATACCACGCGGAAGCCTACGGCACCGGATGTGAGCCCTACGAATGGGGCGCCACGTTCGTCGCGTGCGTCTCTCCCGATCTACCAGCGTTCCCCCCGGCCCAAGGCGGAGACGCCATCACATGTCTCACGCATCCGGTGACCCGAGGTGAGTACAGCTTCCCAACCACCGGCTGGACCGTCCTTGGTGAGCTGTGCTGGGGAGAGTGTGCGCCGCAAGACGGACTCCCGAGCAACGCACCGGCGACGTGCTTCGCCGATGAGTCCGGCCCTTGGTCAGGGCGTTAGAAGACCCAAACCCGGCCGGAGTCGCACAAACAATTACGTATGGAGGCGACGCCGACGTTTTGATACGCCACGGGAAGTCTTGCTCACTCCGAGCCTAGGAGATGGTCTATGTCTGGTCGTCAGATGGGCCACGTGCGATCCCCCGACGTCAGGGGGTCCGCGCGAAGCGCCCCGGTCCTTCCGAATCCGTGGATAGTCGGTCTCTTGGTGATCGCAGCCGGCATGGCGGGCGGCCTGACCTGCGACCGGTCTGGCGACCCAAGTCTTTCGTCGCTCGAGATCGTCGTGGACGGCACGAACCGCCTGACCTTCAACTCATCAACCCTTCGATACTCGCTTTGGTTCGACGATTCGGTCGAGGCGACCGTCGTCGCCACGGCAACCGACCCAAGCGCTCGAATCAACTGGAGCATCGGCCCGGAGAGCGGCTTCATCGGAGTCGGAACGGGTGAGGTGACCCTCACGCTTGGGACGGCACCCGCCCTCTTTGTCACCGTCCGGGCTGGTGACACGGTACGAAGCTACCAGTTGAACCTCAACCCCGCGTGTCCCGCGGGCGACACATGCTCGAACGGGGGCGGCCCCGACGGAACCTGCGTCGACAACACCTGCGTCCAGTGCACCCCGGGTGCGCCTGAGGTGTGTGACGGCCAAGACAACGACTGCGACGGCCAAGTCGACGAGAACGACACCTGCACGCCGCTGTCATCGACATGCGTTGGGCCTTCCTTCCAAGGCCAAAACCTCGACGGCGCCGACCTCAGCGCTCGCGCCGACCTCGAATGCGCTGACTTCCGCCACGCTTCCCTGCGGGGTGCGGTCCTACGGCGCGTCGACCTTTCTTTCGCCGACTTCACCGGGGCTGACCTTCGGGACGCGGACCTCAGCGGCTCGGACGCAAGTGACGCGATCTTCGCAGATGCTGACCTCAGTTTCGCCGATCTTTTCGGCACCGACCTCGATAACGCCGTTTTCCAAGGCGCAGACCTGACGGGCGCCCTTTGACCATGGAGCACATCATGAACGCGACTATCCGATCCATCCTCATCGCTTGCGCCACGCTCGTGGTCACGGTGGGCACCGGCACGCAGACTGCGACAGCTCAAGAGGCGGCGTACCTGTTCCTGGACGGGATCCCGGGCGAGTCCACGACTCCCGCGGGTGACGACGATGCGATTCTTTGCGTCAAACTGACCGCCTCGGGAGCCAGCCAAGGCGGCGTTGGCGGCGGAGGTAGTGCATTCACCCTTGGACCCGTGACCTGCCGCATGCAGGCCGACCGTAGCGCGCCAGCTCTCCTTCAAGCCTCCGTCGAACGAACTCCACGGCCGGCCGAGATCCGCACCTTCCGTGGGGGACAGGGCGCACCCTCAGGGGTTCAACGGTTCTACACCCTGCGCAGCCAAGCGGCGATCGTGAACTCGATCCGCTTCGCGACGTCGGTCGCCAGCGGCGAGCCCCCACTGATCGAGTTCGAACTTTCGTTCCAGACACTGGAGATCAAGCACGAACCGAGCGGCGACACTTACAACTTCGAGCCATAGTCGGGTCCGGCGTCCGTTGGGGGTCACCGCGGCGCCGACGATCCGAATGCTTGAACCGGCATCCCTCGTGCATGTTACAGTCGATGCGCTTGAGGGATCGATGAACGCAACCGC
>JBCCEK010000386.1:0-2222 GCA_039030295.1 Myxococcota bacterium
CGATAGAAAGGAAGCTTGTCCATGAACGACGAGAGACGTGCGCCGGAGACTTCTGACGCGCTTGAGGACTCGCCGACGGACATCGTACGAACGAAGTGCGCGTTGATGTCCTGCTCTCGGTTGTTCGGCTCAGGGACCGCAAACACTGGTTTTTCGAGGTACAGCGCCTCGCCCACCAGTTGATTCCCCGCGGTCGTGACGAGCGCGCTTGCGGTCGCCAAGTCCTCGAGAAATCGGGTAGGGTGAATCTCCCGAAACTCGACGTTCCCAAAGCGTGGTTGCGCGCCGAGCCCGTAGACACGCACCGGGTGGTTCAGCGCATGCAAGTGCGGAACGAGATCAACGGTGTCAGGGCGCCGTACGTACGCGACCAGATGCCCTCTGTCTTCTGGACGCACCTCGAGAATATGCTTCCGCATCATGACGCCAACCTGCTTTGCAAACGCGTATCGCGGCCGGGTCCGATAGCGGAAGAACGACGAGATGACCGTCTCCGTGGGCCCTTCCGGGCAAAACAGCCGAACGAAGGTCCTCATCCAAAGGGTGTGTTGTCGGAGATCCACAGGGAGCTCGCTCACGTCGCACGCCAACAGGAAGTGCTGGTGATCCAGGCTGAGAAACGGCACATCGAGGCGTCGCCCGACGCGCGGCAAGACGGGCTCGAAATCTGAGATGATCAGATCGGGCGGCGTTCGGTTCATCTCGCCTTCGATGCGCGAAAAAATGTCGCTCAGATCCTTCAGGTACCCAACGTTCCGAAAGAACGTCCGGCTGTAGCTGAGCGTACGGCGGGAGTTATACGAAAACTCGAGTGGGGGTAGCGTTCGGACTTCGACGTCCAGGGCTGCGCATGCGGTCTTCAACAGCGACAGCGCCTGGCCGTAGCTGTAGACCACCACACGGTGGCGTTGGTGCAGGTGCTCGATGAGCCCGAGCGCCCTTGCCGCATGCCCCCGGCCTTCGCCCGCTACCCCGTAGTACAGGGTTTTCACTGATCTATCCCTCCCACTACTGACGCTAGCCAGCGATTTCAAACGGGGCGTGGCGAGGCGGTTACATCCTCGTGGGGCCTCGTTCTTTTGTGACATTCGCAGGGAGCACGTGTGTCGCCCGAGTGAACAGTGCTAGAAAGGTCGGCTATGCCGATGGCTCAGGTTGGCGATGTCCGAATCGCGTACGACACCTTTGGGGACCCCTCAGCCCCGGCGGTGTTGCTGATCATGGGGCTCGGTTCGCAGATGCTCGCCTGGCGCGGGGGGTTCTGTAGGGAAATCGCCAGGCAAGGTTTCTTCGTCATTCGCTACGACAATCGCGACATCGGGTTGAGTTCGCGGGTGACCCATCGCCCGGCGCAGACTGTCGCTACGTTGGCCAGGCGGCGCCTCGGGCAGCGTGTGGATCCGCCTTACAAGCTCAGAGACATGGCGGACGATGCGGTCGGCCTGCTCGACGAGCTCGGGGTTGCGCGGGCGCACCTGGTCGGTGCCTCCATGGGCGGGATGATCGCCCAGCTGTGCGCGATTCACCATCCGCACCGGGTCCTCAGCCTGACGTCGATGATGTCTACAACCGGCGACCCCGACCTGCCCAAGCCTGATTGGCGGGTGAGATACTCGCTACTCCGCTCGATGCCGGCGGTTCCAGAGACCCAGATCGAGCGACTGGTCAGCATCCGGCGCCTCGTCGGGAGCAAGCACTTCTTCTACGAAGACGACATCCGCGCGTACTTCGCTCGGGTCGTCGCTCGGTCGGCGGACCGGACGGGCGTGCCACGCCAAGCCCTCGCGGTCCTGTGTGCTGGGTCGAGGCGGCGGGCCCTCTCGCAGTTGCGGGTGCCCACCCTGGTCCTTCACGGTACCGACGACATACTGCTTCCCCCTGCGCACGGCGTCCGCACCGCCAACACAGTCCCTGGCGCCAAGCTCCAGCTGATCCCGAAGCTCGGTCACGACTTGCCGCGTCCGATGTGGGGGGACCTCGCATCGAGAATCGTCGATCACGTCGGCGCTTAGCTCGGTCGGACGGTGTCCTCCACGTCATGCCCGCGGTCCCACCGGTTAGCGCGGTCATGCGTGTGTGGCGCGAGGTGCTAGCGTGCCGACGGACATGGAGAACCGACTGATCACCCTGGCGTTCTCGCATTACAACGAGAAGGCACGATGGGCGTTGGAGCGCTTCTCCGTACCGCATCGTGAAGAGCGGTACCTTCCGTTCTTCTGCTC
>JBCCEK010000387.1:0-2186 GCA_039030295.1 Myxococcota bacterium
GGCCTCTTCTTCCGAGCCGTCCCCCACGGTCGAAACGCACTGAGACATGTCGCGGAGTTGCTCGATTTCCCAGCGCTCGTCGCTCGTGGTCTTGACCATCCACCACTGCTGGTTCCGGTCCGCGAAGTCGCACGGCGCCAAACGCAACTGTTCCGGGTCCGACGCATCGATACAACGGTCCCGCCCCTCGTTGTAGATCGTGAAGTCCTTGCGGATCTGCCATATCTGATTTCGGTCGCGCATCGAGGCGCACTCCCGCAACACGACCTCGTTTCGATCCGCGTAGAGGCATTGGTCCGTCTCATTCTCGACGAGAACCATCCGAGCAGTGCCTGGGTATCGCAGGAAACTCTCCGCGGACGCGTCAACGGGGACCAGGGTGAACGCGATCATGAGCAGCATCACGGCGGTTCGAGCCGAAGAGCCATCGAAGTGCATGGGGACCTCCTCCAGGTGGGATCTAACTGGCACGGACTCACTGCGAACGGGGCTGTGCGACGAGTCGAAGGCACCGAAGGTACCAGAGACACGGCCCGCCTGGAACCTCGAACTCAACCGGGTGCGCCGCGAACGAAAACGCCCGGATTCGTGTTGGGACGTTCGCGGCGACACGCCCGGGAACCCTGCAAGCCAACGCTTGACGGGGTTGATCCGCGCGATCAAGTCTCGGTCATGCACCGATGGCCGTCTGTCCTGAGCCTCCTCGTCGTCGCCTTCGTCGTAGCGAGCTGCAGCACCCGCCAGGCCGCCTCAACCGTCGGTCCATCACCGTCGACCGCGTCAGCACCCGAAGCGGTCTCGGGCGAGGATCCAACAGTGTGGGCGGTCAATGTCGGCGGGCCTGCGTATCGAGGGATCGATGGGACCCAATACGAGGCCGAGTCGTCGGTCACCGGGGGGACGGTCGGGAAGCTCGACACGGTGAAGGGTTCGCAGGACGCCCTGCTCTACAAGACGTATCGCGTCGGTGACTTCCAGATCGACCACCCGATCGCGAACGGTACCTACGACGTCACCTTTCACTTCGCAGAGCCAGAGGACGTCCCCGGTGGCGCGCGGTTGTTCGACGCCTTCATCGAGGACCGACGGGTGATCGAGAACCTCGATGTGATGGCATCCCGCGACGGAAAGGTCTACTCGGCCCTCACCGTCACCGTCGCGGACGTCGAGGTCACCGACGGAGAGCTGACCGTTCGGTTCGAGGCGTCGGCCAAAGAACCGGTGCTAAGCGCGTTGGTGGTTCGGAAGCCAACCCCGAGAGCCAAGGACTGGAAGCTCGTATGGAGCGACGAGTTCGACGGGGAGGCGCTCGATGAAGAGAAGTGGGGCGTGCGACAGTGGCCGGCCAAGAAGGTCAACAACGAGGACCAAGCCTACACTCCGCGGGAAAAGAACCTCCGGATCGAGGAAGGCCGCCTCGTCATCGAAGCGCACCTGGAGGACTACGACGGGGCCAAGTACACCTCCGGGCGCATCTACTCGCATGGGAAAAGCTCGTTCCTCTACGGACGGTTCGAGGTCCGCGCCAAGTTGCCTCGCGGCAAGGGCTCGTGGCCTGCGATCTGGATGCTCCCGGCAGACCCGTTCAAGTACGCGACGACGTGCAAGGAAGGGGACGACTGGCAAGGCAGCGCGACCTGCGACGCATGGCCGAACTCGGGCGAGATCGACATCATGGAGCACGTTGGCTACCAGATGGGTCACGTGCACGGAACCGTGCACAACGAGGCCTACTACTGGCGCAAGTGGGAGCAGCGAAAGGGTCGATTCCTCCAGAGCGATGTCGACGAGGCGTTCCACGTGTACGCCCTCGAGTGGACCCCCAACCGGATCGACGTGTTCGTCGACGACGCCCTCTACTTCACCTACATCAACGAGAACACGGGTTGGCGATCCTGGCCCTTCGACCAGCCCTTTACGCTCATTCTGAACATCGCCGTCGGCGGTGACTGGGGTCGCGCAGGCGGCGGGATCGACGACTCGATCTTCCCCCAGCAGATGCTCATCGACTACGTCCGCGTGTACGCGCGGGAGTAGCGAAGTCTTTCGCTAGACCGGACCATTCGCGGCTAGACGGAAGAGCGTCGCGGATCCGGGATCATTCGAAGCGGCTCACCCAGATGCCGGACCCGTCCCCATCGCTTTGGCTCCATATCGCAACCCCCGCACCCGAGGGGTCGAGCGAC
>JBCCEK010000388.1:0-2186 GCA_039030295.1 Myxococcota bacterium
CGCCCTCCTGCCACACGACGAAGTCGGTGCCGATCTCGGGATCAGTCGCTGCTGGCGACGGGCCCGCAAGGACGATCGGCAGCGCGCCAGTCCCAAGCCAGGCCAGGTTGTAGTACACCACCCACGTCGACCCTGCCTCCCCCTGCACCCACACCACGGCATCTCCGCTGATGCGGGCTTCGACGATGGCTTCGGGGAAGGGCATGATGTCCGTCACCACGCCGGTCTCGGTGTCGTAGAGCCGCACCACCCCTGTATTGCTGCCAACGCTCTCGAACGCGGAATAGACGATCTTCGATCCGGAGGCGTCGTTCAACAGGTTGTTCCCGGTGCCGTCGCTCGCCAGCACTGGAGCTCCGACGGGCGCGCCCTCGTCGGTCAATCGCTGCATGTAGATCTGGCCATCTTCGAGGTTGAGCGACCCAAGAACCTGGGCCGAATACACGACGTAGAGGCTGGTGTCGTCCCTTCCGAGCCTCGGCGTGCTCTCCACGGTGCCGGTCGCGGTCACCTGATACGTATCGAGTTCGACGAAATCGCAGATTCCGTCGTTGTCGTCGTCGCCGCCGAATGGCCCGCATGAATCCGCGAGCTGCGCACTCGCCGACGGGACGGCCCAAGCGGTCAAGGCGATGCAAGCGAGTGTGAACGAAAAGGGGGAGTACCGATTCTTCATGTCTTGCTCCTCGTGCGCATCGATGATGCCGATGGCGCCTGCTTCGCCTAACGCTAGGGAGCGGGTACGGACCGGTCCATACGTAATTGTGGAGCTCTGTCTTCCGTTGCTGCTTTGCTACGCAGCTGGCTGCGAAAGGGTCGGACTCGCGGTTGCGACGCCATCGGCCAGCCCTATCTTCGTTCTCGCCGCGCAGCTCGCGGTGGGACCTGGAGGCATTCGATGGCTGTAACCGATCACGTCAACCTCGAGCAGTTCATGGACGGCGTGAAGCGCCGAAACCCTGGGCAGACCGAGTTTCAGCAATCGGTGTACGAAGTGGCCGTCAACATCTTCGACTACATCCGCGACAAAGAGGTCTATCACGCGCGGCAGATCCTCCGACGCATCGCGGAACCCGACCGCGTCGTGAGCTTTCGTGTGTGCTGGCAGGATGACCGTGGCGACGTTCGTGTGCAGCGCGGCTGGCGCGTGCAGAACAACAACTCAATCGGCCCCTACAAGGGCGGGCTTCGCTTTCACCCCAGCGTCAACGAGAGCGTGCTCAAGTTCTTGGCCTTCGAGCAAACCTTCAAGAACAGCCTGACAGGCCTTCCCATGGGCGGCGCCAAAGGCGGGTCCAACTTCAATCCCAAAGGGAAGTCGGACCACGAAGTGATGCGGTTTTGCCAGTCATTCATGAGTGAGCTCTACCGTCACGTCGGCGAAGACGTCGATGTGCCTGCCGGCGACATCGGCGTGGGCGCCCGCGAGATCGGGTACCTATTCGGCCAATACAAACGGTTGACCAACCGGTTCGTGGGTGTGCTCACCGGAAAGGGCATGGAGTACGGGGGGAGCCCTATCCGAACCGAAGCGACGGGCTACGGAACCGTGTACTTCATGGAATCGATGCTCGCTCGCGTGCACGACTCGGTCGAGAGCAAAACGTGCTTGGTCAGTGGCTCGGGCAACGTCGCGCAGCACGCCGTCGAAAAGATCAACCAGCTCGGCGGCAAAGCGGTCACCTTGTCCGACTCCGGCGGGTTCATCTACGACCCCGATGGCATCCACGCCGACAAGCTCGCATACGTGAAGGAACTCAAGAACGTGCGTCGCGGTCGGCTCACCGAGTACGCCAAAGAGTTCGGGGTCGAGCATCACGAGGGGCGCCCGTGGGGTGTCCCCGCAAACCTCGCGTTCCCCTGCGCCACCCAAAACGAAATCTCACTCGACGAAGCCAAGCAGATGGTCGCTAATGGCGTGTCGGGCGTTTCCGAGGGCGCGAACATGCCCACCGTCCAAGACGGCATCCACGCGTTCACCGATGCCAAAATCCTCTTTGCGCCCAGCAAAGCGGCCAACGCCGGCGGCGTCGCCGTGTCCGGCCTCGAGATGAGCCAAAACTCCGCACGGATCACCTGGAAAGAAGAAGAGCTGCAGGCCCTCCTCCGCAACATCATGTCCGACATCCACGAACGATGCGTCGAGTACGGACAGGCCCCGGGTGACGACTACGTGAACTACGCCA
>JBCCEK010000389.1:0-1965 GCA_039030295.1 Myxococcota bacterium
CGATCGTCCACGCCGGGCTAGTCGCCTACGGTCTGCTGATGTGAGAGGGTTCGCTTGTTGCGATGCCTTCGGGTTGAGCTCTGGCGGGCTCGGCTATGCGCAGGTCGGCGATCTTCGGTTCCTTGGGTCGACGGCCACCGACTTCTCGCGGACCACGCTCTTTGACGCGGACACGTTGGAGGAGGCGATCTCGTTTCCGGGGTTCCGGACCGAGGTGATCGAGCTGCCGTGACGCGATCAGGGGTCGAGCTTGGCCGGCCCGTGGGCCAGAGCCTGCCCAGGTCGAGGTGACCCGCGAAAACCCCGCCCGGCGGCTGGCGCGACCGGTCCGTAGCCGGTAATTGTTGATATCGACTTTCAAATGCAACCAGTGGCCCGCCCGACAAGACGACAACAGACGACGCGAGCTGCCGGCCCGGCGTTCTTGCTGGCCTGCATCGGGGCCGCGGCATGCTCGGCGGCTCCTACAGCGCCGGTCCGTTCTGCGGCCGAGGTTGACGCGTGCGATCCGGCGAGGGACCGGGACGCGATCTTGAAGATGGCCGGCTCCTTCGAAGTCGCTTTCGACTTCGAGGAAACCGTTCCGCTGGCCGAAGGGTACACGCTCCGAGAGAGCTACCACTCGGAGGCGAGTGAGGTCGTGCTCGTTCTCGAGTCGACCGCCACGCACGTCGTTCTTCAGCACATCCTGTTGATTCGGCAGGACGACGGGCCGACGCTGCCGCTGAAGCACTGGCGCCAAGACTGGACCTTCGAGGACACCGATCTGCTCGAGTTTCAGGGTGACCGGATCTGGCGGCATCGCGCCCTGTCGGCCGCGGAGGCACAGTGCACCTGGTCGCAGGCCGTCTTCCAGGTCGACGATGGACCGCGCTACGAGGGGATCGGACGCTTCGAGTACGCAGAAGATGGAACCGCGACGTGGGCTTCGGAAGAGACCTGGCGTCCGCTTCCACGCCGGGAGTACACGAAGCGAGACGACTACGACGTCTTGATCGCCTTCAACCGCCACGTGATCGGGGATTCGGGTTGGCAGCACGAGCAAGACAATCGCAAGTGGGTGCTCGACGAAGAGGTTGCACTGGTAGAGGAGCGCGGACTCAACGTCTACCGAAGGGCGAACCTCGACGACGATGCCGTCGCCCGCGACTACATGAGCAAGACTGGGGCGTTCTGGACGGAGGTTCGCGACGAGTGGGCAACCCAGCTCGCCTCGAGCCCGTCGGTGCACGTGCGTAATAAGGTCGACGGAGCGCCCCTGTACCTGAAGATCTTCCCGGAGGCGGAGACCCTGTCTTCCGAGAGGCCACGTACGCAACGGCGGTACATCGCCGAACTGCTCGCCCGGTATGTGGATCCGGCCCCCGATGGTGCCCCTCGGGAGACGCCGTGACCAAGCTCTTCCTCCAACGTGCTCTCCCTGCCGAGTGTCGCGCCTCGAGGAATTTGTGATTTCATGCCCTTACGACGACTGCTTATCTTGGCCTTCACGGGCTCTCTTCTCGCGAGTCTTGTCCCCTCCCGAACGACCGCCCAAGAGGAGACACAAGACGAGACACCAGACGCGACGAAGGACGACGCACCGGTGGATCCCGACGAAGTCCACCCGCCGGTGCTGGTCGACTTCGTCTATGCGCCGTACCCGCCCGAGGCCGCTGCAGAGCGACTCGAGGGGATCGTCGTGCTCAAGCTCAGCATCGATGCGGAGGGCGCGGTGACCGGCGTGGAGGTCGACGCACCCGCCGGTCACGGGTTCGACGAGGCCGCCATGGACGCTGCCCGACAGTTTCGGTTCGAGCCCGCGCGTCGCGGCGCTTCGCCCGTGGCCGCGCGCATCCTTTATAGCTACGAGTTCACCCTGCCACCGGAGGGTGCGGTCACAGGAACCGTGCTCGTGCCGGACACCACGTCCGACGAAGTTGTGGTGGGGGCTTTGATCAGCCTTCAAGGTCCGGACCAGCAGCG
>JBCCEK010000390.1:0-1958 GCA_039030295.1 Myxococcota bacterium
GAGGCGTCGGATCACGGGGGTGTGCGGCCGTCGCAATCGGTGCCGGCGCTGTAGACGACCCGCCCGCGGCGGTCGAGGATGACGAAGTCGCATTCCTCGGTGAGGGCCATGGCATGGCCGCGGCCCCTCGTGTGGCTTTGCCACAGGGGCCTCCCGAACCGGTTGAAGATCACGAGGTTGCCGTTCTTCTGAAAGCAGAGTTTGCGTTCCGAAAGGCCCGACGTGTCCGTGGACTCCACCGCTCCAGCTTGGCGCACGACTTCGAGCGAACCAAAGGCGCTGAAGTTGACCCACGCGACTCCGTTGTTGAGAAGCGTGCCGGTTTGGTCCTTCCGCGTGCTGATGCAGCTTCGCGGCCCCTTCGTGGTGGGCAACCTCCCCTTGTAGATGATGTGGCCGGAGTTGTCTGGGTTGTCCTCAGACGCGTAGACCCGAAGCCCTTGATCGGTGTTCGGCGTGTTGAGACCCAAGATCAGGAGCGTTTCGTCGGACTCGCCCTCGGGCGTGTAGGCAATCGACGTACGTCCGCCGAAGTAAAGCCGGGGCGCATTGAACGCCTGCATGGTCTCAGTGGCGAACTCCCCATTGGTGATGTCCTCGATCGCAAAGGCCCGGTAGCTTGGGAAGTCGCTCTTGAAGAACGGATAGAGCCTTCCGAACGCCTCTCCAATGAACCAACCGTAGTTGTCGCGCCGCTGCCCGGTCATGCCCCGCGGGTACGGCGTCTCCCACGTGTCGCGGTCGCCCGTGAACGTCACCAACAGCTCTGCGCCGAGGAAGCCGTTCTCGGTACTCGCCACGAGATGGTCCTGGAACTCGATCAGCTTGAAGATGTTGGTGTTCCGAGCCGAGATCTCCACGAGCGGCGCTCGGTAGACTTGCCTCCACGTCCCGCGATCCCCTGACCGGCTCCGCCAGATCTGCGCTCCCGCCCAGTTCAGCGTCCCGACGTAGAGGTCGCCCTTGAAGGCCGTCATATCGCCAAACCAACTGTTCTCGTTGATGGGATCGATCCCGCTTCCATCGACGCCGAACCCGTCATCGGTGATGACTTCCCAGCGCGACCCTCGCTCCCAGTTGCATTCGTCGTCGATCCTGCGGCGCCAGATGCTCGCGCCCGCTCCCGCCCCGTGGACGCCGAGATACACATGACCTTTGTACTGAGCCATGCCGCGCGCGGAAACATTGGCGGGGTTCGCAAGGCGGCCAGGGCCGCCCCCGCTGAACTCGACGGTCCATTCCTCGCCGTCGTAGCGAAGCAGCCCGAAGCCGCTGACGTTGTTCATGTACACGCCGAGAAGCTGGTCTTCGCAGTTGATAATCTTGCGTACGCCGATGTTGCGCGTGTCGAAGAGACCGCCCATGAACATCGGAGCCCAGTGCCACGTCTTGCCGTGGTCGGGCGTCGTCCCCTGCCAAACCTCCGCGCCTTCGCTATCGACGTCGATGTCTTCGGTGTAGAGATAGATCGCCTTGTTGTCGCGGAGGTTGAGCGTACCGATCACGATCGAGTCGCGGTACTGAACCATCGACCATGGGTACACGTTGAGAAGGCTTCCAAAACCCTCGGGCGCGATCGGGCGGATGTTCTTCAGGGTGCCGGTGACCGGCGGGGCCAAGCCCCCGGTGCGACGCGGAGCCATCTCCGGGATCTCGAAATCGAAAGACAATGCCATCCCGTCGTCGCACGGGCCGACGCCGACGCCCTCGTCGCTCTCGGGAGGAGCTCCCGGCCCGGAGCCCGTGTGACGGATCAACCACTTGATGAACGCTCGGATGAGCGCCGGCAGGTGTGCGTAGCGATCCTCGTCGATCTGGGCCTCTTCTTCCGAGCCGTCCCCCACGGTCGAAACGCACTGAGACATGTCGCGGAGTTGCTCGATTTCCCAGCGCTCGTCGCTCGTGGTCTTGACCATCCACCACTGCTGGTTCCGGTCCGCGAAGTCGCACGGCGCCAA
>JBCCEK010000391.1:0-1949 GCA_039030295.1 Myxococcota bacterium
GCCGCCCCCCCAGCTAGTTATCCATAAACGACCGCAACTGCTTAGACCGACTCGGATGCCGCAGCTTGCGAAGGGCCTTCGCCTCGATCTGTCGGATGCGCTCGCGGGTGACTTCGAAGTCTTGGCCCACTTCTTCGAGCGTATGGTCGCTCTTTTCGCCGATGCCGAACCGCATTCGGAGGACCTTCTCTTCGCGAGGGGTCAGGGTCTTGAGGACGCGGCGCGTTTGGTCTTCGAGGTTGCCCCCGATGACCGCCTCGACGGGCGACACGGCGTTCTTGTCTTCGATGAAGTCACCGAGGTGGCTGTCTTCCTCCTCGCCGATTGGCGTCTCGAGGCTGATCGGCTCCTTGGCGATCTTGAGGACCTTGCGGACCTTCTCGAGCGGCATCTCCATGCGCTCGGCGATCTCTTCAGGGTCCGGTTCCCGGCCAAGCTCTTGGACGAGGTAGCGCGAAGTCCGAATCAATTTGTTGATCGTTTCGATCATGTGGACCGGAATACGAATCGTGCGCGCCTGGTCGGCAATCGCGCGCGTGATCGCCTGACGGATCCACCAAGTGGCGTAGGTCGAGAACTTGTAGCCTCGGCGGTACTCGAACTTGTCGACCGCCTTCATGAGGCCGATGTTGCCTTCCTGAATCAAGTCGAGGAACTGCAACCCGCGGTTGGTGTACTTCTTGGCGATCGACACGACGAGCCGGAGGTTGGCTTCGACCAGCTCTGCCTTGGCACGCTCGGTCTGACGCTCGCCTTCGGCAAGGGCGCCGTACGTGGTCTGTAGGTGCTCGACGCTCTGGCCGGTGTCGGCCTCGACCTGGGTCATCGCCTTTTGGGCGTCGCGGAAGTGCTCTTCGGAGAGCAAGATCTGTTCTTCGGACCCGTAACGACGAAGGACGCGCTTCTCGACGGCCTTGCTCTCCTGCATGTCGCGGACGACCCGCTTCATGTCTTTGAACTTCAGGCCGCCGACGCGCTGCTCGGCTTCGTTCATCTCTCGCTGAGCGCGCTCAACCCGACGGACGTGCGCCTTGATGCGGGAGACGACCCGGTCGATCTGCTTCTTGGTGAGGTTGATCTCGCGAAGGAGGGTGACTCGCTCGTCCACGTGCTTGTCGATCTGGGCCGCGTATTGCTTGCGGCTTCGGTCAGAAACCTTGCGCTTCCCTTCGAGCTCGCTCTGAACCTTGGTCACCGAGGACTCGATCCGTCGTACTTTGTCGAAAAGCTTGAGTGCCCTCGATTTGGCCTCTTCGAAGTCGACCTCCTCTTCCTTATCCAGGTCGCGCACGACGTCTTTGACGCGGAGTTTGCCTTTTCGGAGGCTCTCGCCGATCTCGAGGATCTCGGCGACGCCCACGCGGGAATTGAGGATGACCTCGAAGATCTTGTACTCGCCATCTTCGATGCGCTTGGCGATCTCCACCTCACCCTCGCGCGTGAGCAGCGACACGGAGCCCATCTTGCGGAGGTACATGCGAACCGGGTCATTCGACTTCTGGGAGTAGCCATCCTCGGCGGGCGGAGGAATCGTCGAAGGACGACGGGAGGTTGAGCGTGTGGCGGCGACTGGCGTCTCACTCGTTCGGCTCTGACCCTCAGGGGCGCCGTCTACGACTTCGATGTCTTCGCTTCGGAGCCACACCATCAGGTCGTCGATCTGATCGGACGTAACCATGTCGGGCGGCAGCGCTTCGTTGAGCTCGTCGTACGTGAGGTGCCCCTGCATCCGTCCCCGCTCGAGCAGGAGTTGCACTTCCTTACGTTCGCGTCCTTTGATCTTCGGGATCACGCGCGAAGCGGGTTCCGTCTTGAACTTGGACTGGTTCGACGCGTCCTTGCGTGCTGAACGTGCTGAGCTCTTGCTCGCCATTGTCACCTCTGCTTCGCGCTTTGTTGTTTGAGTTTGTGCGCGCTACGGGAAAGCTCGACAAACTCCTGAGTCAACC
>JBCCEK010000392.1:0-1884 GCA_039030295.1 Myxococcota bacterium
AACGGCGCGACGAAAAGAAGAGCTCCGACGACGGTGGCCGACGCGTATCGCAACGCCGACCTCATGCGCCGCGTCGCCTTTCGTTGTCGCTTCGCGCGAGGAACACACTCAACAAGACGAGCAACAGCGCCGACCCATAGACCGGGAGCAAGTCGAAACGCCACTGGTCAGGAGGCAACAGGCCGCGAAGCGAATCGTAGACATGGACCAACGCGTGAGCGACGTAGAACCCGGTGGCAAACAACAACGCGGTCATCCGAAAGCGAGGCCGAAACACCGCGACCGCAAGCGCGACCCCGATCAGCGTGAAGATGCACCCGATGTCTCGGATGAAGTGCTCGTTGATCGGGCCCGTGCCGGGGACATTGGCTGGTAGGTTGATGTACCAGTGGACGGGGCTCGCCAGCATCCACAGCCCGTTCGCCAAGTTGCCGGCGGCGAACAACGCAAAGACGACGGCCCATGCTCCGCCGCGGTTCGAATCGGCCATACACTTCTCCCGGTCGTAGTGGGCCTAGAGGCGCCGAAGCACTTCGTCGGCCGCGCGCTCACCAGACTGAATAGCGCCTTCCATGTAACCCATCCACTCGGTGGCGGCTTCGGTACCCGCCCAGTGGATTCGGCCTTCTGGTTTTCGAATGTTGGCGAAGGAACTCGACAGCACACCCGGGGGCAGCCCCCCCACCGGACACCCGCGCGACCAGGGCTCGGTCCCCCAGTCGAGCTCGTGGTACTCCTGGCAGAGCCGCGCCTCGTCACCGAAGTACCGCGCCATGGCCGCGAGGACCCGCCGCTCTCGGTCCGCTGGGGGCTGTGTCGACCATTGCCGCGCGTGCTTTCCAACGATGAACCCGACGAGTGCGGGCCGCTTGCCATCATGCGACGTGTTGTCGAACACGACACTCAAGGGCCCGTCGGAGCTCACGACTTCTCCCGAGAACCCTGCCCCCCGCCAGAACGCGCGTTCGTAGGTCAGAAGCACTTTCACGGTCGCGCCCATGGCGAACCGCTGCGTCATCTGCTCGCGCGCAACCGAGACACCGGGTTCGTAATCAATTCGACCGGCAAGCGCCGGGGCCATCGCGACGATCCCATACTTCGCGGAGAACGAATCGTTCCCACAGTCAACCGTGATGCCTTGCGTGTCCTGTCGTATCACCCGCGCTGGCGCCTCGAGCACCACGGCATCGCCCAGCTCCTTGGCGAGCGCGTTCGAGATCGACTGCGCGCCCATCACGAACCGCGTCTGCTGCGCACCGTCGTCAACTTCGACGATGCGCAAGAGGCCGCCACCAGCGTTCATGAGCATGAGAAAGTACAACGCCGACAGGTCGCGCGCTTCGGTTCCGAAGACCGTGCGGACCGCTGCGTCCATCACCCCGGTGACTTTGTCCGACTTCACAAAGCGGTGCATCCAGGTCTCGAGTGTCTCGGAGTCGAGCTGGCTCGCGTTGTCGGCCGACATCGGCGCGTCTGCTGGCACCCTCTTTCGAACGCGCTCGAGGTAACTCAGCGCGCCTTGCATCTGAATGAGACTCACCAGCGAAAGCGAGGGGATCGAGCTCTTGTACGTCGAGACCTTTCCGCCGATCTCGAGCACCTTCTTGCCCTCTGTGTGCGTTCGAAACGTCTCGAGCCCCAACTCGTCGACCAATGCGCGGACCCGATCTTGCCCGGGCCCGATCCATTGACCGCCGACATCAAACCGCGCGCCGCCGATCTCTTGTGTCCAAGTGCGACCGCCTACGCGATCCCGCGCCTCGAGCACGGCTACCTTGGCTCCTTGGCGACTCAGCTTCCGCGCAGCGCAGAGCCCCGAGATCCCTGCCCCAACGACCACCACGTCCGCGTCCACACCCGACATCCCAACCCGCTTATAACCGC
>JBCCEK010000393.1:0-1864 GCA_039030295.1 Myxococcota bacterium
CTACTCCTGCCGTGTCCAGAAGCTGTAGTTGAGGAGGATTTGGATATCCTCGATACCGTTGAAGTTGACGCCTGGTTCTTCCCAGATTCGGAGTTTGTAGACTCCGGTGAGGGGTCGACCCCGGAACTGGCGCTGCATGAACTGCCCGATCTGCTGACTGTCGGCGCTCGAGAGCGGGTTGGTGAGGTAGCGTTGGGTGGCTAGGCCCCGTGCGTGCTCGATGACGCCGGGGACCAAGAACGCCCGATAGGTGTCTCCCGAGTGGCTGTGGACGCGGTGGGGGCCATCGTGCTCGATGGTGTACGGGATCCACCCGGCGCTGTAGCAGGTCGAGCCGAAGGTGACGTCGTCACAATCGCGGGCACTCGAGCCGACGATGTTGAGTCCGATGGAGTCGATTCGGTAGTTGAAGTTGCCGCGAGCGAATCCGGAGAGTGCGAACTGTTCGTTCCGCTGGATGGTCCGATTGGTGATGTAGAAATCGGTCTCGCGATAGCAGAACAGCGCGGACTCCTCCTCGGTACACGATTGCGAGAACCCACCATCGCACAGCCGAGTGCAGGCACGGCGCCACCCGCGGGACCGGAACACGGAGCCGTCGGTGTCCTCGCAAAGCTCGGCCTTGGCCTGTAGGTCGCCATCGGTCGCGTAGTAGCTCTGGGGCTCTTCGGGCGGCCCGGTTTGCGAGCCGAGGTACTCGACCATGAGACCTGCGATGTCGACTTGTTCGCCTAGGGCATCCACCTGAGGACCAACAGTGATCCGGACGTCTTCAGGGAAGGTGGCATCGAAGTGGTTGTACTTGCGGACCCAGCCTCCTGGATGATTGACGCACGTCGTGTCGGCATCGACGATGGGCATACCGAACGGGTCTTCGGTCGGGGGGAAGTCGGGGAGCTGAGCCTCGACGGGATCGTCGGCATCGGCCTCACACAGGGCCCCATTCGACGGCGTCCAAGCGGTTTCCCAGGAGAGCGGCACGCCCAAGGGGCGCTCGACCCGAATCATGGGTCGGTTGTCTTCTTGGGCCTGTTGGGCAGGGGTGGCGGCATTGCTCTCTACGCGTTCGTACCAGGAGACCCGATAGGTACCGACGTCGAGCGCGAGCTCTTGGCCGTACCGCGCCAGCGGCGTCCAGCCACATTCGGTGGAGGAGCAGTTACACTGCGGATCGCTCATGTTGGCGGCACAGATGACGTGCGAGGGCCCGAAGGTGACCCGGTAGGGCGCCGGAGCCCCGAAGTCGTAGGTGTCCATCCCGAACGGATGCCCTTCGAGCGGTTGCACATCGAGGCAGTTGGGCTCGTCGTCGAGGCACCCATAGGCTTGCCACCCGACCCCAGCGTCGCCTTGCTCGACGTCGAGGCGCGAGGAGAAGACGAGGTCGTTGGGGACTTCGACCGGGCAGACGCCTCGTACCCGTTGGACATCGTCTCGAAGGGATACGACCGCGGTATCGGTCCCGCCCTGGAAGGGGAAGTCGAGCCGATACGACTCGACGAAGTTCTCGAGCTTGGTCACGTACTCGCCCACGAAACCATCCGAGAACTGCTTGACCTCGTCGTCGAGGTCTTGGTTGGTCTGCTCGAGACGCGTCACGCTGTAGTCGATGCCGTCGTAGTTGCACAACTCTCCGGCCCATAGCCGGGGCGCTTCAACCAGCGTCATCTCTTGCTTGATCTCGTCCAGATGGACCCCAAACCGCTGCTCGATCGCGCGTCTTGCCAAGAACGCGGTTCGAGTCGCATCACGGCGTGCTCGACGATACCGCGATCGGGCCGACGCGAACTGATTCTGAAGCGTCGCGTTGCTGTCGAGCATCTCTTCGGTGTCGTCCGACGTCAGAAACAGCGCCTGACGCAAC
>JBCCEK010000394.1:0-1719 GCA_039030295.1 Myxococcota bacterium
CGTCCCCGCCAACGACATGGACGGAACTATCGAAGGTCGCGCGCAAGGTGATGAAAGACACGGGAACTCGCTACGGCTTCGTATTCCAGGGCGCGCAGTACGAAGGTGGAACGGCCAATGCAGCCGAGTTCATTTGGAGCGCAGGAGGCGAGCTGGTGAGCCGCCAACTGATGGTGACAGGGTTCGTCGTGAGTGGGATCAGCGAGGCGGACTCGGTAGAGATCGGGAGCGCCGCATCTGCTCGAGGTCTCGATATCGCGCGCAAGTTGATCACGGACAACGTCACCCCCGCGGCCGTGGCGACCTTCCGAGAACGACAGGGCTTGGACGCTTTTCTGGCTGGAGACGCGGTTTTCTTGAGGAGTTGGCCGTCCGCGTACGGTGTCTTGCGACAGGCGGGGTTCACCCTGGATCAGTTCGGGATCGCCCCTCTTCCTGCGGCCGCCGACGGAGGACGTAGCGCGAGTTGCTTGGGGGGTTGGAACCTGATGATCAACGACCGATCGAGCAAGTCGGAACAAAAGGCCGCCTGGAAGTTCATCCAGTACCTGACGGCCGCGGACCAGCAGAAGAAGCAGGCTCGCGGGGCGGCACTCCTTCCGGTTCTTGGGGCCCTCTACGACGACCCGGGCCTCGCCGAGGAGGTTCCCGTAATCGGTCTCGGCAAGCAGGTCTTCACCTCCCGGCTGCACGCGCGCCCGACGACTCCGTTCTACGGTAAGATGTCGATGGCGATCTCACGCGAGTTCAACCGCGTGTTGAAGGGCGAGGCCAGCGGTACCGAGGCGGTCCAGGTCCTCCAGAAGGAACTCAGCGAGATCGTGGTTCGTAACCGCTAGTGACGCGGTGGCTCGGCTTACAGAAAGCTCGAGCCCGTGAGCTGGCAAGGGTACGGGATCGCGGACCCGAACCAGTCCCAGATCATCGTCAGCCCTCCCTCCCACAATTGCCATTCGACCGTGAGCCGGTCACCAGGAATGCTGCTGGTGAGATCTGCGAACTGGTTCTCACCGAGGATCGAATAGGTTCGATCGGGAAGCGCCAGCGTCCCAGTGGTGTAGTAGATGAAGTCGCCCGTCCCGATCACGCCAGTGATGTCGGGATTGGGCCCGCTCCCCCACGTGACACCACTCGCCCCAATGGCCTCTACGTCGAGCGAGAGGGCACCGGGGATCCCGCCCAGGTTGCAGTCAAAAGTGAAACGCGCCTGGTTCGACCCGACGCCTCCGGGCCCGTTGGAAGTGTCGCCACAACCTGCGAGAGCCAGGCCCATCCCGAACGCGACAATGCTCACGACGACGAGGCGAGGGTCGCGGTGGCGCGCCCTGCAACCGTTACTCGGCTCTTTCATGACTGGCTCCTCGGTCGACGCTGGTACGGTCGACCTTGCGGTCGCGAACGTACTACAGCTTGCGCGTTCCGCTAGACGCCACACCGCGAGGTCTTCGACGGTGGCTCAGTTCGGCTCGCCACGTTGGTAGCGATCGAGTTCGTCCGGATCGAAGCCGACGTCGGCGTCGACCCATTCATCGCGGAGGAAGTCCTCATCCGGAGGAAGCCGCAACAGTCGGTCGAGGAGGCGTCGGCATAGCCTGTCGACGAAGCTCGTATCACGAGAGGCCCGCTGGCCGAGCCACTGGACGATGTGTGCCTTCAGGTCTTGCAGGAATCGTCTCATGATTCGCCCTCGGGCGCGGCGCCGAGCGGCACGATGCGGCA
>JBCCEK010000395.1:0-1716 GCA_039030295.1 Myxococcota bacterium
GAATACTCGTTGTCGGTCGAGCCCCCGAAGAGCGCGGCGTTCCGGCGTTCGAGCTCGGGCAGGATCCGGTCAAACTCGACGATCTCGGTCGGGCACACGAAGGTGAAATCCTTCGGATAGGTGTAGAGGACGTTCCATTGACCCTCGAGGGCCGCCGAGTCGATCGTGGCGAACTCCGATCCAGCCTCGATACTGACGCACGCGTCCGCTGTGAATTGGGGCAGCTTTGTACCTGGATTGATCATGGTGCTCCTTAGTGAATCGAGGGTGCGTCCGCTGGGTCCTTCGAGGTCTGCGGGCAGTCGACGGTCGGCAGTCCCGCCAGGGCACGGCTGACGGTTGCAACGAGCGCCGCCGCCGCGTTGGCATCCAAACGAAGGGTCAAGGGTCCGATATGGATGCGCATCGACCCGCAACCGCAGCCGTCGACAGTTACGACGGGTGTTGCCGCCAAGCGCCTCGGACGACACTTCGATGGGTCTTTGGGGTTCCTGACTTTCGAGTCTGCCATGATCCTCTCAGTTCTCGACGGGCGTATCCTCGGACGTGTCCGCAATGCAAAGGTTCAGCCGATAGTCACCGATCCGGTGCCGCAGCGACCACGGCGCGTACCGAACCATCCAACGAAACATCCATGGAAAGCGACTGACCAAAGTCGGGTCGGCATCCAGGAAAGTGCGCGACTCTGCGAGACGGAGTCCGTTTGCCCAAGATTGGATCTCTCGAGGGTCGTCGCAGCGCCATCGAAACCAACTCTCTCGCGGAAGATGCCGCATGGCGTCGTGGTTGGCTTGCGAGTCGACCATGCGCGACGACGTGCTGTCGAACGCGATCCACACACCGGGAAAGCGCGCCGCGATCGTCTCGATCGCCTTCCTCGCATCCGGCGCGTCCAAGTAGATGAGTATGGCTTCGGCGACGACCATCACTGGCGCCCGCCTCGCTTCGGCCGCATCCATCCACGAAGTGTCCAACGCCGACGCCGCGATCAACGTTCGGCGAGGCCCCTCATCGAAGAACCGCCGACGAAGCGCGACGACATCGGAAAGGTCGACCTCAATCCAATACGCGCGCCCGTTGTCGAGTCGCTCGAAACGGGTGTTCAACCCACATCCCAGTTCGACGATGGTGCCGTCGGGATTCTCGGCGAGGAAACGACGAACGTAGGCGTCGAACATGCAGGTACGGACGCACGTGCCAACCAGACTCCGGCTGCGCTCCCACTTGGAGAAGTCGTAGGCCAAGCGGTCGACGATCTCGACCGCCTTCGGATCCCCTAGCAGACCGCGCTTCTTTACGGTTTCACGCGCGCGGCCGAGCAGCGGGATGAGAAGGGTCTCTTGTACGGGTCCGAGGTTGACAGGTACGCTCTGAGTCATACGTTCTCTTGTTGATATTGGTTTTCAATATCATCAACTGCGCCTCTGTCAATCGGGATTCTGCAACGGCGTGGCCTCAGTCGGCCCCGATGACCTCCGCTTCCCCAACGAGCTCCGAATCGGCCAGCGGCACCCGAAGCGAGACGTTGGAAAGCGAGGCCGGGGCGATCGGCCCGTCGCCGACCCGCGCGTAGATGAAGTTCTCACCCTCGACGAGGAGCCGAAGCTCGTCTCCGGGCTGCAGCAAGGTGACCACGGTCCCAAGCCGGAGCTCCAGCCGGCCCCCTGCCCACGGACCCGTCTGAGCGCCGTAGACCTGATCGTTCGCGACATAGAC
>JBCCEK010000396.1:0-1687 GCA_039030295.1 Myxococcota bacterium
CAGTGGATGGGGCTCGAAGTGGTCGCCTTTCGCACCGAGGCGGGGCGCCCTTGCCTGAGTGATGCGTTCTGCCCCCACATGGGTGCGCACTTCGGGCACGGGGGAACCATCGAGGGCGAGACGTTGCGATGCCCGTTCCACGGGTTCTGCTTCGACACCCATGGAACGTGCGTCAAGACGGGGTACGACACGCGGCCGCCTCGCAAGGCCAAGCTTCGGACATGGCCCGTTCGAGAAGTCAACGGCCTGTTGTTGGCGTATCACGACCCCGAGGCTGACGAGCCAGGGTGGACCGTCCCCGCGCTCGACGAGGAAGGCTGGACGCCGCTCCGGCACGACACCTGGGCCATCCACGGCACACCTTACGATGTCGCGCGGAGTACGCTGGGCTTCGACCACCTCTCGACACACTTGTCGATCGCGCCCGGCTCCGCGACGCCGGAGGTCCTCGACCCCGCTCGCGGGGAAGGCCCCATGCTCACCGTGTCGTACGCAGCGAATCGGCGGGTGGGCGGCCTCTTGCGTCGCAAGGGCGTTCGGACCGAGTTTCGCCTGACCAAGTGGGGCCTCGGTTACTCGTGTCTCGAAGTCGAGATGCCGGAACTTGGGCTGTGCTCTCGCCACTTCGTATTCCCAAGCGCCACCGACGACGATTCGGTGAGGCTCAGTGTCGCCGCGAGCCTTCGTCACGTCGAACGACCCAACAAAGCAACGGCCCTCCTCCGCTTGTTGCCCCGCCGGCTCCTCCATCGGCTCGTGGTCGGCGCACCGATGCTCGACTACCGAGACGATGTCTCGAAGCACTTCGAGCGCGGCGCTCACCAAGGGGGCCTCGCACAGTCGGGCGAAGCCGCATTGGGTGATTCGCTGCTCGTTTTCCAAGAGTGGGCGAAGCAGTTCGGCGGAAACACCGGGCGCGACGCCGCGATCAGCGCCGCAGAGTGAGACCCGGAGGCCGCGCCGGCGCTGCGAGATCGATCAGCGACAGTCGTCGAAGCTGAGGTTGGCTTCCGCGTTCCGGAGGTCGTCTCGGTCGGCCCCGCGCGCAAACACCGGGGGGGACCCAATCGGTCCGGGCACATCCCTCGAGCCAGGGCCTTCGATGACGTCACCCGTCCACACGTCGAACCACGTACCCTCGGGGAAGTAGACCGTTCGGCTGGTCGCGCCCTCGGTCACGATCGGGGCAACGAGCAACGAGTCGCCGAGCATGTACTGGTCGCTCAGGTCCCAGGTCGCTGGGTCTTGTGGGTAGTTGAGCATCAAGTGCCGCAGGATGGGCGCGCCGGTCGTCTCCCACTCGGTCGCAAGAGCGACGATCTCGGGAGTGAGCGCGCAGTGCACGTAAGTGAACCTCCGAAAGTGCTCTGCAGTCTCTTGATCGGTGTCCCAGCGCCAGTTGTCGACCTTGTCGGCGCCTTGGTGAGTCCTCATGATCGGGCTGAAGGCGCCGAGCTCTGTCCAGCGCAGATACAGTTCCTTGGTGCTTGGACCATCGCCCCGCGCGAAACCCGCAATGTCGTGCGTGACAAACGGTTGTCCCGCAAGCCCGAGATTGATCATCGCCGGTACCACCGTCGGAAGCCCATCGAGCAAGCCCCAGTTGGTTTCTTGGTCCCCCGTCCAGTGAATCTGGGCGACTTCCTGAACGCCAGTGTACCCAGAGCGAGCGAACATCACCCAGTCG
>JBCCEK010000397.1:0-1583 GCA_039030295.1 Myxococcota bacterium
CCCATGTTGTCGTAGGCTTGGTTGACGATCAGCTTCATCGATACGAGCTGGGTCAGGGGGATCTTGGCCAGCTTGTCGGCGAGTTCGTTCACGCGTTGGTCGAGCTCCTCGAGCGGATACGAGAAGTTGATCAGCTCGATGTCCGCCGCGTCCTTGCCGCTGACCCAGTCGCCGGTGAGCGCGTAGTACTTCGCCTTGGCAAGCCCGAGGCGATAGACCCACATGCCGGTCAAGTGACAGCCCCACACGCGGGAGTATGGCGTGCCGATACGCGCGTCGTCCGACGCGATCACGATGTCGGCGCAAAGCGCAAGCTCGGAGCCCCCTCCGACGCAGTAGCCATGCACCTTCGCGATGACGGGCTTGAGACCCCGCCAGAGCCCCATGAAGGTCGTGATGTAACTCGTGTAGTGGTTCGTCACCATGTGGTGGTCGATGCCGGGGTCGTATCCGTCTTCGGTAATGCCAGGGAAGTGCTCGAGGCCACCCGAGAAATCGAAGCCGCCGCAGAAGCTGTCGCCGGCGCCTTCGAGAACGATGACCTTGATCGCTTCGTCGCGATTGGCGTCACGCATGGCCTGGTCGAGCTCATCGATCAGCTCGACGCGGAGCGTGTTGTACTTCTCCGGGCGATTGAGGGTCACGGTCGCGATCGCGCCGCTCTTCGAATACTTAACCATGGGTTCTGTCATGGCTCCTCCTTGAGCTCCGCCGCATCTCACACGGCGGTTGGGGGTGTAATCGGCTGAATACTTACCAATCGGTAAGGCGTCAAGCCGCGGCAATGCATGGCTCAACACCTATATTTGCAGCATTTGCGAGAGGTATGCTTACCTCGCGGTATGCCCAAGGCTCGACCCAGCTCCGACACCCGAACCGCTTTCCTCGAAGCCGCGACGACGCAGTTCAGTGACAAGGGCTTCTACGGCGCGTCCATCGCGTCGATCGCCAGTGACCTGGGGCTCACCAAGCAGGCCCTGATCCATCACTTTGGGTCGAAGGAACAACTCTACGGCGAGGTCCTCCAACGGATCGCCGATCAGCTTGGCGCCGTCGTCGTCGAGGCGGTCTCCGAAGAGTCCGATCCATCGCGCCAGCTCGAACGCCTGCTCGGCCTTCTCTTCGACACGCGCAGAGTCCGACCCGAACAGACCGTGCTGATCACCCGAGAGCTCCTCGACAACCGTCCACGCGCCCAGAAGGCAGGAACCTGGTATCTGAAGTCATTCCTGAACGCCCTCATCGCGCTGATCAAGCGGGTGCCTGGCTGGGAATCCGCGTCCGACGGTCAAGCCCTCGCCGCCGTCTACCAACTGCTGGGCGCGATCAACTACTACGCGATCTCCGAGCCCACCCTCACTCGCATGTTCGGCAAACAGGTCTATCGCACCGTAGACGAGGCGTTCCCCCCGCAGCTACAGGCCCTGATCGCCGCCTGCCTCGAGAATCCGCCCAGCGCACGGTAGTGCCGGCGCGTTCCACCCTGCACAGCGAGCGCACGAGGTCCGTCGCGGCGCTGGGCCCGCGTCAGCCCTTCGGCTTGGTGTCTACTCGTTGTCGTAGCCGAGGCACGTAGCGTTGCA